>NZ_JAWIRR010000001.1:0-290982 GCF_036320065.1 Stenotrophomonas sp. SMYL8 | reverse complement strand
CGGCCGGCCCCCGCCGCGCGCGCCCCCGGGGGGGCGCCCCCCCCGGCCGCCCGCCCCCCCCCCCCCCCCCACTACCGTGTTGCCATGCTGCACCCGCGCTTGGCATTCATCGGCGCGCTTGCCAGACTGCACGCAGCTGGCCGCCGGCCGGATCCGATGGAGCAGGCGATGGTGGAAGAGCGCGTCCCGTTGACGGTGCATGGCATGTCGGTCTCGGGTAATTGCCACAAGGTGCGCCTGCTGCTGGAGCAGCTCGGCAGCCGCTACCGCTGGGTGGAAGTGGACAGTGCCCATGGCCAGACCCACACCCCCGAATTCCTGGCGTTGAATCCGAATGCCAAGGTGCCGCTGATCGTCCGCGACGATGGCCGCGTGCTGACCGAATCCAACGCGATCCTGTTCTGGCTGGCCGAGGGCACGCCGTACCTGCCCAGCGATGGCTGGGAGCGCGCGCAGGCGTTGAGCTGGATGTTCTTCGAGCAATACACGCACGAGCCGTGCGTGGCGGTGGCGCGCTTCATCCGTGGCTGGACCCCCGCTGATTCACCGCGCCGCGCCGAACTGCCGCGCCTGCACGAGCGCGCCGCCACCGCGCTGGCGGTGATGGAGCAGCATCTGCGCCAGGCGCAATGGTTCACCGGCAACGGATATGGCATCGCCGATATCGCGCTGTTTGCCTATACCGACGTGGCGGGAGAGGGCGGTATCAGCCTGGAGCCATTCCCGGAAGTGCGTGGCTGGCTGCAGCGCGTGCGTGAACAACCGCGCTTCCTGCCGATGCCGGCCGTGACCGCCGAGGTGCGCGCTCGCTTCGAGGCTGCGTGACTCTCACCAGGGTGACCCCCACAGGGTAGCGTCTGGCCAGCGCCGGGCGGAATGCAACAACGACACGGAGGGTGTTCGATGTTCGCTGTGGTTCCAGATCCGATTCCCGCACGCATGCGCGTGCTCAACCGCGCCGAAGTGTGCGACGTCAACTTTCTCGATGCGGTGCGTGGCTGGCGTGGAACCCCGCGTCCGCGCCCGGCGCCGGATGCGCCGATCCTGCCGGGCAGTACGCTCACTGCCGCAGCGTTTGGCGAACTGTTCGATTCGCAGCTGGCCAGCCGCCAGCTGGACCTGATGGCACGCGTGCTGCGCGTGCAGAACAAGGTCTTCTACACCATCGGTTCCTCCGGCCACGAGGGCAACGCGCTGCTGGCGCGGGCCTGCCGGCATACCGATCCAGCCTTTCTGCACTATCGCTCCGGTGCCTTCATGGCCGAGCGTTCGCGCCAGGTGCCGGGCATCGATCCGCTACGCGATGCCGCGCTGTCTTTCGCCGCCAGCGCCGATGACCCGGCCAGCGGGGGCCGCCACAAGGTGTGGGGCAGCAAACCGTTGTGGGTGCTGCCGCAGACCTCGACCATCGCGTCGCACCTGCCGAAAGCGCTGGGCACCGCGCTGGCCATCGAGAGCGGCAAGCGCCTGGGGCAGCCGTTGCCGATCCCGGCCGACAGCATCGTGCTGTGCTCGTTCGGCGACGCCTCGGCCAACCATGCCACCGCGCAGACCGCGTTCAACACCGCGATGTGGTCGGCCTACCAGAAGCTGCCGGCGCCGATCCTGTTCGTCTGCGAGGACAACGGGCTGGGCATTTCAGTGAAGACGCCGGAAGGCTGGATTGCCGAGCGCTTCAGCCGCCAGCCGGGGCTCGACTATTTCTTCGCTGATGGTCTCGACCTGGCCACCGGGCACGCCCAGGTGCAGGCGGCGGTGGAGCACTGCCGGCGCACGCGGCGGCCCACCTTCCTGCATCTGCGCACCACCCGCCTGATGGGCCACGCCGGCACCGATTTCGAGGTGGAATGGCGCGCGCTGCCGGAGCTGTGCGCGGCCGAGGCGCAGGATCCGCTGCTGCGCTCGGCGCAGATCGCGATGGAGTCGGGCTGGATGGATGCGGCTGCCATCGAAGTGGCTTACGAGACGATGCGTGCGCGCTGCATGGCCGCGGCGGCGGATGCCGAAGGCCGCCCGACGCTGCAGTCGCTGCAGGAGGTGATGGCGCCGCTGGCGCCGTACACGCCGGCGGCGGTGCAGGCCGAGGCGCGGCGCGAGGTGCCCGCCGATGCGCGCGAAGCGCTGTATGGCGGTGCGGAGGCCCTGCCTGAGCGGCAGGCACCTCGGCACCTCGCCATCCAGATCAACCATGGGCTGCAGGAACTGCTGGCGAAGTATCCGCAGAGCCTGCTGTTCGGCGAGGACGTCGCGCAGAAGGGCGGTGTCTATACCGTCACCAAGGATCTGCTGCGCCGCTTCGGCCCACGCCGGGTGTTCAACACCCTGCTGGACGAGACCATGATCCTGGGCATGGCGCAGGGCCTGGCCAACATGGGCATGCTGCCGATTCCGGAGATCCAGTACCTGGCCTACCTGCACAACGCCATCGACCAGGTGCGCGGCGAAGCGTGCTCGCTGCAGTTCTTCTCCAATGACCAGTACCGCAACCCGATGCTGGTTCGGGTGGCCGGGCTGGGCTACCAGAAAGGCTTCGGTGGCCACTTCCACAACGACAATTCGATCACCGCGCTGCGCGACATTCCCGGCCTGGTGGTCGGTTGCCCGTCGCGCGGCGACGATGCGGTGATGATGCTGCGCACGTTGGCCGCGCTGGCGCGGGTGGACGGGCGGGTGGCGGTGTTCCTGGAGCCGATCGCGCTGTATATGAGCAAGGACCTGCATGCGCCGGGCGATGGCCAGTGGCTGTTCGACTACCCGGCCCAGGGCCAGGCGCTGGTACCGGGCGAGGGCCGGGTCTATGCGCCGGAGGCGGGCGACCTGGTGGTCTACACCTATGGCAACGGCGTGCCGATGGCGCTGCGCGCGGCGCGGGCGATCGAGCAGCAGCTGGGCTGGCAGGTGCGGGTGGTCGACCTGCGCTGGCTGGTGCCGCTGGATGCCGGTTTCATCGCCGCGCAAGCCGCCAGCGCCCGGCGCGTGCTGGTTCTGGATGAGGGCCGCCACAGTGGCGGGGTGGGCGAGGGCGTGGTCACCGCCCTGGTCGAGGCCGGTTTCGGCCACCTGCCATTGCGCCGGGTCTGCGGTGCCGATACCTATACGCCGCTGGCGGGGGCAGCAATGTTCGGGCTTCCAAGCGACAATGCGGTGATTGGCGCCGCCCTTGAACTGGCGCAGGAACCTTGATGCATGTGTGGATTGGCGGGAATGTTGTTGCCGGCGCCGGTGGCGTCGGCCGAGGTGCTGCAGGCGCAGGTCCTGGCCATGGGCGAGGCGCTGCACCACCGCGGGCCGGATGATGGCGGCAGCTGGGTCGATGCCGGGGCCGGCATCGCGCTGGCGCACCGTCGGCTGAGCATTCTCGACCTGTCGCCGCTGGGCCACCAGCCGATGGCCTCGTCCGATGGTCGCTACGTGATGGCTTACAACGGCGAGGTCTACAACTTCGCCGCCCTGCGTGCCGAACTGGAGCCGCTGGGGCATGTTTTCCGTGGCCACTCCGACACCGAGGTGCTGCTGGCAGCGATCCTGCAGTGGGGCATGGAAGACACCCTGCAGCGCTGCAACGGCATGTTCGCCATTGCGCTGTGGGACCGCCAGGAGCAGTGCCTGTGGCTGGCCCGCGACCGCGTTGGCAAGAAGCCGCTGTACTACGGCTGGGCCGGCGACACGCTGGTGTTCGGTTCGGAACTGAAGGCGCTGTGGCAGCACCCGGCCTTCGACAACGACATCGACCGTGACGCCCTGACCCTGCTGCTGCGGCTGGATTACATTCCGGCGCCGCACAGCATCCACCAGCGCTGCTACAAATTGATGCCCGGGCGCGTGCTGCGCCTGGATGCGGAAGCCGTGGCGGCGGGTGCGGCCGCGCACCGGCCGGAACAGGCGCAGCGCCCGTACTGGGATGCGCGTGCGCGCATGCAGGCGGCGCTGGCTGCGCCGTTCCAGGGCCGCATCGAGGAAGCCGAGGAGCAGCTGGACGGGCTGCTGCGTGACGCGGTGGCGCTGCGCATGGTGGCCGACGTGCCGGTGGGCGTGTTCCTGTCCGGCGGCACTGATTCGTCGCTGGTGGCCGCGCTGATGCAGGCACAAAGTGGCCAGCCGGTGCACAGCTTCAGCATCGGGTTCACCGGTTCGGGTCACGACGAGGCGCCGCTGGCCAAGGAACTGGCCGCGCATCTGGGCTGCGACCACACTGAACTCTACGTCAGCGGTGCCGATGCGTTGGCGGTGGTGCCGCAGTTGCCGGCGATGTTCGACGAACCCTTCGCCGATGCCTCGCAGGTGCCGACCGCGCTGGTCGCCCGCCTGGCGCGGCAGGGCGTGACCGTGGCGCTGTCCGGCGATGGTGGCGACGAGCTGTTCTTCGGCTATACCCGCTATGTACGCGCGCTGCGCAACTGGCAGATGCTGGGCCGTGTGCCGGGGCCGCTGCGGCGCTGGATGGGCGCGCGCTCCCAGCAGCAGGGCGAGGCCTCGCGTACCGGCGGCCTGGCCGCGCTGTTGGCAGAATCCGGCGCGCGTGGCATCGGTGACGTGTACCGCAACCGCATCTCGCGCTGGCGCGACCCGGCGGCGGCAGTGCCCGGGGCGCAGGCCGCGGGCAGCTTCTACGACCTGGCCGACCCGTTGCACGGTGCCGGCACACCGGCCGATGCGATGATGCTGGCCGATTACGTGACCTACCTGCCGGATGACCTGCTGTGCAAGGTCGACCGCACCTCGATGGCGGTCAGCCTGGAAGCCCGCGCACCGCTGTTGGATTCTCGCGTGGCCGAGTTCGCCTGGTCGCTGCCGCTGGGCTTCAAGCGCAGTGAAACCACCAGCAAGGTGCTGCTCAAGCGCGTGCTGGGCCGCTATGTACCGCAGTCGATGGTGCACCGGCCCAAGCGTGGTTTCGGCGCGCCGGTCAGTGACTGGCTGAAGGGCGACCTGCGGCCGTGGGCCGAAGATCTGCTGCAGCCCGCGCGGCTGGAGCAGGAGGGCGTGCTGTCGGCGGCCGCGGTACAGCCGCTGTGGCAGCAGTTCCTCGGCGGCCAGCGCAAGTGGCATACCCATCTGTGGAACGTGCTGATGTTCCAGGCCTGGCAGGCGCATTGGCGGCAGGTGCGCGCGGGCGTGACCGGCGGCTGATCTTCACCGGCCTGCAAGGGCCCGGCGACTAGGCTGGGCCTCCCGCACCGTGAGGAGTATGTCCCGATGTCCGTCCCCACCATCGCCGTGTTCGTCGGCAGCCTGCGCAAGGATTCCTGCAACCGCAAACTGGCCCATGCGCTGGAGAAGATTGCCGGCGACCGTGCGCGCTTCCAGTACGTGCAGATCGGTGATCTGCCGCTGTACGACCAGGACTTCGATGGCCACTATCCGGCGCAGGGTACCCGGCTGAAGGACCAGGTCCGTGCCGCCGATGCGGTGCTGTTCGTGACCCCGGAATACAACCGGTCGGTGCCGGGCGTGCTGAAGAACGCCATCGATATCGGCTCGCGCCCCTACGGTGACAGCACGTTTGCCGGCAAACCGGCGGCGGTGATCGGCGCCTCCATCGGCCAGATCGGCACCGCCGTGGCCCAGCAGCACCTGCGCAACAGCCTGGCCTTCCTGGACATGCACGTGCTCGGCCAGCCCGAGGCGTTCATTCATTTCAAGGACGGCCTGATCGATGCCGATGGCACGGTCCACAATGAAGGCACGCAGAAATTCCTGCAGGGCTACGTGGACCGGTTCCTGGCGCTGATCGCGGTTCACGTCAAGGGCGATTGACGCAGCGGTTGCCAGCCCCATCTGCGATAATGTCCGCTCGGGTGCCGCAATGGCGCCCGTCGCAGGCAGTGCGACGCTCCCATGCCAGTCTGGCCAGGCACCGGCGGATATCCCCCGTTTCTCCACGGCTTATCCACAGGCTTGTCCATGGCCGCCGGGGTCGGCGCATGCCTACACTCGTCCGGCCCACTTTCGCAGGAAACACCGCAGCATGTCCGCTCGCCCCGGCTTCCGTTCCAACCGCAGAGAGCGCGGTGATGGCTTCGATCGCGATCGCGACGAGTCGCGCATCGACCAGTTGCGGGTACCGCCCCATTCGGTGGAAGCCGAGCAGGCGGTGCTGGGTGGCCTGATGCTGGCCCCTGAGGCCTATGACCGGGTCAATGACCAGCTGACCGAAGGCGATTTCTACCGCCGCGACCACCAGATGATCTATCGCGCGATCCGTGAGCTGTCCGAGCGCGAGCGGCCGTTCGATGCGGTGACCCTGGGCGAGTGGTTCGAATCGCAGGGCAAGATGGAACTGGTGGGCGATGGTGCCTATCTGATCGAACTGGCCAGTACCACCCCGTCGGCGGCCAACATCGTGGCCTACGCCGAGATCGTGCGTGACAAGGCGGTGCTGCGGCAGCTGATCCAGGTGGGTACCGACATCGTCAACGACGGTTTCCAGCCCGAGGGACGCGAGAGCAGCGAACTGCTGGCCTCGGCGGAAAAGAGCGTGTTCGCCATCGCCGAACAGGGCGCACGCGGCCGTACCGATTTCGTGGCGATGCCCGGTGCATTGAAGGATGCCTTCGAAGAGCTGCGCAGCCGCTTCGAGAACGGCGGCAACATCACCGGCCTGCCGACCGGCTACAACGATTTCGATGCGATGACCTCCGGCCTGCAGCCGACCGACCTGATCATCCTTGCCGCGCGCCCGGCCATGGGCAAGACCACCTTCGCACTGAACATCGCCGAGTACGCGGCGATCAAGTCGAAGAAGGGCGTGGCGGTGTTCTCGATGGAAATGTCGGCATCGCAGCTGGCGATGCGCCTGATTTCCTCCAACGGCCGCATCAACGCGCAGCGCCTGCGTACCGGCCAGCTGGAAGACGAGGACTGGAGCCGTGTCACCAGCGCGATCAAGATGCTGAAGGAAACCAAGATCTTCATCGACGACACGCCTGGCGTGTCGCCGGAAGTGCTGCGTTCCAAGTGCCGCCGCCTCAAGCGCGAGCATGATCTGGGCCTGGTGGTGATCGACTACCTGCAGCTGATGAGCGTGCCGGGCAACAGCGAAAACCGCGCGACCGAAATCTCGGAGATCTCGCGTTCGCTGAAGGGCCTGGCCAAGGAGCTGCACGTGCCGGTGATCGCGCTGTCGCAGCTCAACCGCTCGCTGGAAACGCGTACCGACAAGCGCCCGGTGATGGCCGATCTTCGCGAATCGGGCGCAATCGAGCAGGATGCGGACATGATCGTCTTCATCTACCGCGATGATTACTACAACAAGGAAAATTCGCCGGACAAGGGCCTGGCCGAGATCATCATCGGCAAGCACCGTGGCGGCCCGACCGGGTCGTGCAAGCTGAAGTTCTTCGGCGAGTACACCCGCTTCGACAACCTGGCCCACGACTCGGTCGGTTCATTCGAATAACCGTAGTGCCGGCCGCTGGCCGGCAACCACCCCACGGCCGGCAAACCATTCGAAACGCCAAACGTCCGTATGTGGCGTGTAAATGACATGTAACGCGACGCTTTTACGATTCCGCCGCTGCTGCCCTTCGACGCCGCCCTTCGGCGTCCAGCGTGCCCAAGGAATCCGCCCCCATGCCGTCCCACGCTCCGCTTCGCCGCAATCTGCTGGCCCTGCTGGTCTGTGCTTCGCTGCCGTCGCTGGCTGCCGCTGAAACCGCCCCCGCCACCGACGCACAGTCGGCCACCACCCTCGATTCGGTCTCGGTGATCGGCCGCGGTGAAGCGCGCCAGGTGCAGCGCGTGACCGCCGAGGACATGAAGGTGCTGCCGCCGGGTGCCAATCCGCTGAAGCTGCTTGCAACCAAGCCGGGCGTGCATTTCGAATCGGCCGATGCCACCGGCGCCTACGAATGGTCCACCACCATCAGCCTGCGTGGCTTCAACCAGAACCGCCTGGGCTACACCCTCGATGGCATCCCGCTGGGCAACATGGCCTATGGCAACAGCAACGGCCTGCACATCAGCCGCGCGGTGATCAGCGAGAACCTGGGTGGTGCGGAGGTCTCCACCGGCATCGGCGCACTGGGTACACCGTCCACCAGCAACCTTGGCGGCGTGTTCCAGTTCTACTCGATCGATCCGTCCACCGAGTATGGGGTCGTGCTGGCACAGAGCTTTGGTAGTGACAGCGCGCGCCGCAGCTATGCACGCCTCGATACCGGCGAGCACCAGGGCTTTGCCGCCTACCTGTCCGGCGTGTATTCGGAAGGTGACAAGTGGAAGGGCAAGGGCTCGCAGGAGCTGAAGCAGTTCAACGGCAAGGCCACCTACAACTTCGGAACGGACAGCAGGATCACCGCGCTGTTCAACGCCTCGCGCCGCGTCGAGGCCGATTACCAGGATCTGTCGCTGGAAATGATCGATCGCCTCGGCTGGGACTGGGACAACTACGCGCCGGACTGGGATCGCGCCGTCGCCGCCGCACGCGGCAAGTTCAGCGGCGGCGTCAACAGCCCGTGGGATGCGTACTACTCCGGCCACGGCCTGCGCAATGATGACCTGTCCAGCATTGCCGGCGATTTCGGCCTGAACGAGTCGATGCGCTTGAAGGTCAACGTCTACAACCACAGCAACCGTGGCCAGGGCCACTGGTTCAGCCCGTCCAATCCGTCGAACCCGGGCACCAGCCGCGAGATTCCGATCTCGATCCGCACCACCGAGTACGCGATCGACCGTACCGGCGTGACCTCGGCGTTCACCTGGAACGTCGGTGGCCACGAACTGGAAGCCGGCCTCTGGTACGAGGACAACGGCCACAGCGTGCAGCGCAACTTCTACTACATCGACGGCCCGATCACCGACGACTTCTTCCTGCGCAACCCGGACCAGCGCGTGTGGCACCAGCGCTACACCACCATCACCCGCCAGTTCTACGTGCAGGACCGCTTCCGCCTGTTCGATGATCGCCTGACCATCGACATCGGCGCGAAGTCGCCGCACACCCGTACCAGCGTGCGCACGCCGCTGGGCAGCTATGCCAACAACAGCAGCCTGACCTCGAAGAAGGGCCTGCTGCCGCAGGCCGGCTTCAACTTCAAGCTCAACGAAGGCAACGAGATCTTCGGTTCGTTCGCCAAAAACGTCGCCGCCTATGCGCTGGGCGTGGGTAGTCCGTTCAATGTGCCGCAGGCCGCCTTCGATGCCAGCGCGAAGAACCTGAAGCCGGAACAGTCGCGCACCATCGAGCTGGGTTGGCGTGGCTACGGCCGCGGCTATGAAGCCTCGGTGGCGGTGTACGACGTCAAGTTCGACAACCGCCTGCTGGCCATCGCGCAGTGCGTGGGCATCCTCGGTTGCCCGGCACTGTTCTCCAACGTCGGTTCTGTGACCAGCCGCGGCGCCGAGGCGACCCTGCAGCTGAAGCCGATGCAGGACCTGACCTGGTCCAATGCGCTGTCCTGGAATGACAGCACCTACGACAACGACTACGTGAACAACGGCGTGGTGCCGACCCGCGGCAAGACGACCGTCGACACCCCGGAATGGATGTTCGCCAGCACCCTGGCGTGGACCCCGGGCCCGTGGGACCTGCGCCTGGCCGCCAACCATGTCGGCAAGCGCTACGTGACCTATACCAACGATGTGTCGGTGCCGAGCTACTGGCTGGTCAACGCCTCGGCGGCCTATGACTTCGGCAAGCTCGGCCCGGCGCAGAACCTGACCGTAGCGCTGAACCTGACCAACCTGACCGACAAGCGCTACCTGTCCTCGATCAACACCAATGGCACCTACGCCGCTGACCCGACCCGCAGCCTGGCGACCATGCAGGTCGGCGCGCCGCGCCAGGTGATGGCCACCGCTACCGTGCGCTTCTGATGCGCGGGCCTGTCGATCCGGAAAGCCGCCGTCGCCTGCTGCGCATGGCGTGGCAGGGCACGGGGGCGGCGATCGCGCTGGCGGCGATGCCGGGGTTGGCCACGGCCGGCCCACGGCCGCGGCTGGGGCGCGATCCGTTCACCCTCGGTGTCGCCGCCGGTGATCCGGATCCACAGGGGGCCGTATTGTGGACGCGGCTGGCACCGGACCCGCTCAATGGCGGCGGCATGCCGTCGCGGGCGGTGCCGGTGCGCTGGTTCGTGGCCGAGGACCCGGGCATGCGCCGGCTGGTGCAGCGGGGGACTGCGGCCGCGGTGCCCGAGCTGGCGCATTCGGTGCACGTGGAGGTCAACGGCCTGCGCCCAGGCCGCGACTACTACTACCGTTTCGCCTGCGACGGCGACGAGGGAAGCGCGGTCGGCCACTTCCGCACCGCGCCGCCGCTGGACACGCAACTGCAGCAGCTTCGGTTGGCCCTGTGCACATGCCAGGCCTGGAACAGCGGCTACTACCCGGTCCTGCGCGATATCGCGCAGAGCGATGTCGACCTGGTGCTGCATGCCGGTGACTACCTGTACGAATACAGCCCGCTGCAGAACGCGCGCGGCCGCACACTGGACGCCGAGCGTTTCAGCGGCGAGACCGTCAGCCTGGAGCGCTACCGCGACCAGTACGCGCTGTACAAGCTCGATCCGGATCTGCAGGCTGCGCACGCCGCGCATGCGTTCGCGGTGATCTGGGATGACCACGAGGTGCAGAACGACTACTCCGGCGTCCACCCGGAAAAGCCCGGCGTATCAACGGAGGACTTCGTCATCCGCCGCGCCGCCGCCTACCGCGCGTTCTACGAGCATCTGCCGATGCGCAGCACACCTGCGGGCAACGGCGGCCTGCGCGTGCATCGGCGCCTGCGCTACGGCGATCTGGCACAGCTGACCCTGCTCGATTGCCGCCAGTTCCGCCCGGCCAATCCCTGTGGCGTGGGCGAGTCGCCACGCTGCGATGCTGCACTGGACCCGCGCGTGAGCATGCTCGGCACGGGCCAGGAGGCGTGGTTCGCGCAGTCGATGGCGGCCGCGCAGGGCACGCGGTGGAACGTGGTGGTGCAGCAGTTGCTGATGGCGCAGCTGCGGCTGGACGGTGGGACGCCACGCGAGCGCTTCTGGAATGACGCCTGGGATGGCTATCCCGCCGCACGCAAACGGTTGCTGCAGGTGATGCAGGCCGGCGGGCAGGGCAATGCCATCGTGCTCGGTGGTGACTGGCATTCCACCTTCGTCAACGACCTGAAGCTGGACTTCGATGCCGCCAGTGCGCCGGTCGTGGCCACCGAATTCATCGCCCCGGCGATCAGCAGTGGCGGCGACGACACGCCCTATGGCCCGTACTACGGTCCGTCGATTCCGCAGAACCCGCACATCCGCTATTTCGACGGCGACCGCCGTGGCTGGTGGAAGCTGCAGCTGAACCGGCAGACCCTGGATGCGGAGCTGCGCTTCGCCGACAGCGTGCTGCGTGCGGATGCGACGGTTCGCACCGCGGCGCGCTTCCAGGTGACCCACGGCCGCCCGGGCGCAGTCCCGGTGTGAATCCATTCGGTAGTGCCGGCCGCTGGCCGGCAACCTGATCAATCTCCGGTTTCCCCACCACCGGTTTCATCGCCCCCAGCCCGGTTTCGTCGCAAACCGTTTGCCGGCGGTGGGGCGCGGCGCCAAGGTGTCCGAAGGCGGCAAGGTGCCGCCACAAGGAGACCGTGATGAAGACCCTGTTCGCGCTCGGTGTGTGGTGCCTGCTGTTCGTGCTGTGCTGGCCGCTGGCGATCCTCGCCCTGATCGCCTGGCCGTTCGTGTGGCTGCTGAGCCTGCCGTTCCGCCTGGTCGGCATCACCTTCTCGGCCCTGTTCGCGTTCCTGCGCGCGCTGTTCATGCTGCCGGCGCGCCTGCTCGGTGGCCGGGCGGTGGCTGCATGAGGACGGTGTTGCTGGTGGGTCTGGTCCTGCTTGCGGGTCCGGTACTGGCCACACCGGTGCCGCCGTCCGCATGGCTGGAACGCCAGCAGGCCGCCGCTGCCGATGAGGCGGATGCTGCAGCGGCCAAGGCGGTCAAACCCAAGGAGCGCTGCCGGGTGGTGAAGGAGTGGAAGGGCGGTGAAACCGTGGTCCAGCACCGCATCTGTGACGATCCGCCGAAGAAGCCGGCTGGAAAGGTGTAGCGCCGAGCCGATGCTCGGCTGCTTTTCCCGGGATAGCCGAGCGTGGGCTCGGCTCTACATCATCAACGCCAACAAAAAACCCCGCCGAGGCGGGGTTCTTTGTTTGCAGGCGCGTGCCGACCAACGGTCGGCACCTACCCGGATGCAGATCAGTTCGCCTTGTGGATGGCGCGCTTGCTGACCGCCATTGCTGCGTCGTGGATCACTTCCGACAGCGACGGGTGGGCGTGGCAGATGCGGGCCAGGTCATCGGCCGAGCCGCTGAACTCCATGGTCAGCACGCCTTCGTGCACCAGCTCGGAGACGTTGGCGCCGACCAGGTGCATGCCGAGGATGCGATCGGTTTCGGCATGGGCCAGGATCTTCACGAAGCCTGCCGGCTCGATCATCGCCACGGCGCGACCGTTGGCGGCGAACGGGAAGCTGCCAGCCTTGTACGGAATGCCTTCGGCCTTCAGCTGGGCTTCGGTCTTGCCGACCCAGGCCAGTTCCGGCTCGGTGTAGATGACCCACGGGATGGTGTCGAAGTTGACGTGGCCCGGCAGGCCGGCGATCAGCTCAGCCACCGCGATGCCTTCCTCGAAGCCCTTGTGCGCCAGCATCGGGCCGCGCACGCAGTCGCCGACCGCCCACACGCCGTTGACGCCGGTGTGGCAGTGCGCATCGACTTCGATCTGGCCGCGCTCGTTGATCTTGACGCCGGTGCCTTCGGCCAGCAGGCCCTTGGTGGCGGCGCGACGGCCAACGGCCACCAGCAGCTTGTCCACGGTCAGGGTCTTTTCGCCTTCGCTGTCGGTGTAGGTGACAACGACTTCCTTCTTCTTGCCCTTGCCGGTGATCTCGGTCTTGGAGACCTTGGCGCCGAGGCGGATGTCCAGGCCCTGCTTCTTGAATTCCTTGGCAGCGGTCTTGGCCACTTCGGCGTCGGCCACGGCCAGGAACTCCGGCAGTGCTTCCAGGATGGTGACTTCAGCGCCCAGGCGCTTCCACACGCTGCCCAGTTCCAGGCCGATCACACCGGCGCCGATCACCGCCAGGCGGTTCGGCACTTCGGTGAAGTCCAGGCCGCCGACGTTGTCGACGATGGTCTCGCCGTCGAACTTGGCGAACGGCAGTTCGATCGAATCCGAACCGGCCGCGATGATGACGTTGGTGCCCTTCAGCTCGACGATGGAACCGTCATGCTGGGTGACCTTGACCACGTTGCCCGGCTGCAGCTCGCCAAAACCATAATAGGCGGCCACCTTGTTGGCCTTGAACAGCATGCCGATGCCGCCGGTGAACTGCTTGACGATCTTGTCCTTGCGGCCAACCATCGCCTCGACGTCGATCTTGGCATCCTTGAAGCTGATGCCGTGGTCGCCAAAGATGTGGCCCATATTCCAGAACTGGCGCGAGGAATCCAGCAGCGCCTTGGACGGGATGCAGCCCACGCGCAGGCAGGTGCCGCCCAGTGCCGGCTTGCCGTCCTTGCCCAGCGCTGCGTCGATGCAGGCGGTCTTCAGGCCCAGCTGGGCCGCGCGGATGGCAGCGTGGTAACCGGCCGGGCCGGCACCGATGACGACGACGTCGAATTGTTCAGCCATTGAATTATTCCTTGATGCATTACCAGAACCCCTCCGCGCAGGCGCGGAGGGGCGGGAGGTGTCTTACAGGCCGAACAGCATGCGGCCCGGGTTTTCCAGCTGGTTCTTGATGTCCACCAGGAACTGCACCGAATCCTTGCCGTCGATGATGCGGTGGTCGTACGACAGCGCCAGGTACATCATCGGCGCGATCACGACCTGGCCGTTCTGGGCGATCGGACGTTCCTTGATGGCATGCATGCCCAGGATGGCGCTCTGCGGCGGGTTGATGATCGGGGTCGACAGCAGCGAACCGAAGGTGCCGCCGTTGGTCACGGTGAAGGTGCCGCCCTGCAGTTCTTCCAGGCCCAGCTTGCCGTCACGGGCCTTCTTGGCGTAGTCGGCGATGGTCTTCTCGATGTCGGCGAACGACATGCGCTCGACGTTGCGCAGGACCGGCGTGACCAGGCCCTTTTCGGTCGACACCGCGATCGAGATGTCCGAGTAGCCGTGGTAGATGATGTCGTCGCCGTCGATCGAGGCGTTGACCAGCGGGAAGCGCTGCAGCGCGTTGGCAGCGGCCTTCACGAAGAAGCTCATGAAGCCCAGCTTGATGCCGTGTGCCTTGACGAACTCGTCCTGCAGTTCCTTGCGCGCCGCCGAGACCTTGGACAGGTCGACTTCGTTGAAGGTGGTCAGCATGGCGGTGGAGTTCTTCGACTCCATCAGGCGCTCGGCGATGCGCTTGCGGATGCGGGTCATCGGCACGCGCTCTTCCGGACGTGCGCCACCGGCCTTGCCGGCGCCGCCGTTGCGGGCGAAGTTGACGATGTCTTCCTTGGTTACCGCGCCGCGACGGCCGGTGCCGTCGACGTCGGCCGGGTTCACGCCTTCAGTGATGGCGGTGAAGCGGGCGCCCGGCGGCAGCGCGTCGGCAGCCGACTTGGCAGCCGGGGCCGGGGCAGCGGCTGCGGCCGGCGCAGCGGCGGCCGGGGCCGCAGCGGCAGCCGGAGCGGCTTCAGCAGCCGGGGCCGGGGCAGCTGCGACGGCGCCTTCCTCGATGATCGCCACGACCTGGCTGGAGGTCACGGTCGAACCTTCGGCAAACTTGATTTCCTTGAGCACGCCGTCGACCGGCGACGGCACTTCCAGGACGACCTTGTCGGTTTCCAGGTCAAGCAGGTTTTCGTCGCGCTTGACGGCGTCGCCCACCTTCTTGTGCCAGGTGGCGATGGTGCCGTCGGCGACGGATTCGGGCAGTACCGGGGCTTTGACTTCGGTGGCCATTGCGGGAGCTTCCTGGTTTGTCTTCTAAATAGGGGGAGGATTATTCAGCGAACGTGTCGTTGAACGGGTTGACCAGTGCATCGGCGACCAGCTGCTGCTGTTCGCGGACATGGTCAGCCATGTGACCGGCAGCCGGCGAAGCCGAACGTGCGCGACCGGCGTAGTGCAGGTTCTGGCCATCGGCCAGGCAGAACTGCAGGTGGTGGCGGATCTGGTACCACGCACCCTGGTTCTGCGGTTCTTCCTGCGTCCACACCACGTCGGTGGCCTTGCCGTACTTCTTCAGTTCGGCAGCCAGCAGCGCACGCGGGAACGGGTACAGCTGCTCCACGCGGATGATCGCCACGTCGTCCTGGCCACGCTTGGTCTGGTCTTCCAGCAGGTCGTAGTAGACCTTGCCCGAGCACAGCACCACGCGCTTGACCTTCTTGGCGTCCGCGTTGGCGTCGCCGATCAGGTGCTGGAACTCGCCGTTGGCCAGTTCGTCCAGGGTCGATACGGCCAGCTTGTGGCGCAGCAGCGACTTCGGCGACATCACCACCAGCGGCTTGCGGGTAGTCAGGTGCTGCTGGCGACGCAGCATGTGGAAGGCCTGCGCCGGGGTCGACGGCACCACCACCAGCATGTTCTCCAGTGCGCACAGCTGCAGGAAGCGCTCCAGGCGCGCCGAGCTGTGTTCCGGGCCCTGACCTTCATAGCCATGCGGCAGCAGCAGGGTCAGGCCGGAGATGCGGCCCCACTTGGCTTCACCGGCGGCGATGAACTGGTCGATGACGACCTGGGCACCGTTGGCGAAGTCGCCGAACTGGCCTTCCCAGATGCACAGCGTGTTCGGATCGGTGGTGGAGAAGCCGTACTCGTAGGCCATCACCGCTTCTTCGCTCAGCAGCGAATCGATGACGGTGGCCTTCTCCGGCGAATCCACCAGCTGCCGCAGCGGCATGTAGTAGTTGTCGGTCTTCTGGTCGTGCAGGATCGCGTGGCGGTGCGTGAACGTACCGCGGCCCACGTCCTGGCCGACCAGGCGCAGGGCACTGCCTTCGTCGAGCAGGGTGGCGTAGGCCAGGTTCTCGGCAAAGCCCCAGTCGCCCGGGATCTCGCCAGCGGCCATCTTGCGGCGGTCGTCGTAGACCTTGGCCACGCGCGAGTGCAGCTGCACTTCGTCCGGAATGGTGTTGATCAGCTTGGCCAGCTCGACCAGCTTGTTCTTCTCGACCTTGGTCGAGATCGGGTCGGACAGCTTGCCTTCCAGCAGCTTCGGCCAATCGACGAACAGCGGGCTGGTCGGCGGGGTCTTCTCGACCTTGGCCAGCTCGGTGGTCACTTCACCGGCATCCAGCTTCTCGCGGTAAGCATCGACCATCGCCTTGCCGGCACCGGCGGCGATCACGCCCGCCTTTTCCAGCTGCTCGGCGTACATCTCGCGGGTGGTGGCGTGCTTGCGGATCACCTGGTACATCAGCGGCTGGGTGATCGCCGGTTCGTCGGCCTCGTTGTGGCCCCAGCGGCGGTAGCACATCAGGTCGATGACCACGTCCTTGGCGAACTTCTGGCGGAACTCGAAGGCCAGCTGCGCGGCGAACACAACGGCTTCCGGATCATCGCCGTTCACGTGCAGCACCGGGGCGGCGATCATCTTCGCCACGTCGGTGGCATAGCGCGTGGAACGCGTATCCAGCGGGTTGGAGGTGGTGAAGCCGACCTGGTTGTTGACCACGATGTGCACGGTGCCGCCGACGGCGAAGCCGCGGGCCTGCGACATCTGGAACAGTTCCATGACCACGCCCTGGCCGGAGAAGGCCGCGTCGCCGTGGATCAGGATGGGCATGACCTGCTTGCGCGCGGTGTCCTTGCGGCGCTCCTGGCGCGAACGCACGGAACCGGCCACGACCGGGTCGGCGATTTCCAGGTGCGACGGGTTGAACGCCAGCGCCAGGTGCACCGGGCCGCCGTCGGTAGCCACGTCGGCGGAGAAGCCCATGTGGTACTTCACGTCGCCGGCAGAAGCGTGCTCATCGTGCTCGAACTTGCCTTCGAACTCGTCGAACAGCTTGCGCGGGTTCTTGCCGAGGGTGTTGACCAGCACGTTCAGGCGGCCGCGGTGGGCCATGCCGATCACCACGTCCTTGACGCCATCCTTGCCGGCGCTGCGGATGATGGTGTCCATCATCGGGATCAGCGAGTCGCCGCCTTCCAGCGAGAAGCGCTTCTGGCCGACGTACTTGGTGTGCAGGTAGCGCTCCAGGCCTTCAGCTGCGGTCAGGCGCTCCAGGGTGCGGCGCTGGGTATCAGCGTCCAGCTGGTAGTTGCCACCGGCCAGTTCCAGCTTCTTGTAGATCCACTGGCGCTGCTCGACCTCGGAGATGTGCATGAACTCCGCACCGATCGAGCCGGTGTAGGTCGCCTTCAGGCGTGCCAGCAGGTCGCGCAGCTTCATGCGCGGCTGGCCACCGACGCCGCCGGTGCTGAACTCGCTGTTGAGGTCGCCATCGGACAGGCTGTGGAACGGCAGGCCCAGGTCCGGGGTGTTGACCGGTGCGGCCAGGCCCAGCGGATCGAGGCGGGCGTCCAGGTGGCCGCGCGAACGGTAGGCAGTGATCAGACGACCGACATTGCGCTCGCGCTCGTCGCCTGCACCATTGCCGGTACCGGCCTTCAGCGCATCCTTGGCCGCGTCCGCAATGTGGGAGATGACGGCCGAGTGCGGAATGTCACCTGCTTCACGGCCCTTGAAGCCGTCGAAGTAGGTTTTCCATTTGGGATCGACACTATCCGGGGAGACCAGGTACTGCTCGTACAGGTCCTCGACATAGGAGGCGTTGCCGCCGGCGAGTTGCGAAGATTGCGCAAACTGCTTCAGTTGATTGTCCACGATGGAGGGTGTTGATTCGCTTTGTGGGGTATGGCTTCAGAAGGACCCGGCAGGAAGATGAATAGCCCTGCGCGGGCGCGTTCAAACAGCCAAATTGTACCCCCAACCGGACACGAAGGGGCACCACCAGAGGTATCGCGCGTCCCCCGGTGCCGGTTCCAGACAGGTTGAGTCAGCCCGCTCCGCTCAGATGCCGAGCGCGCGCAGTTCGCTGCAATCACGCGAACGGTCCCAGACGCGCTGCAATTGCTGCTCGAACGGCTGCGAACGTGCCGGCAGCGCGATGCCGGCTTCGCCGTCGAGGCGATGGCCGATCAGACGAAAGTAGAAGTCGCCCGCATCGTTGAGCAGACAGGCCGAGGCCAGCGCACGGTCGACCGGGTCGGTGACCTCGCGGAACTGGATCACGCTGGGCAGGCGCTGGGCCAGCGCCAGCAGCGGCGCCCCGCTAGATGCGATCGCGGCGGCGTCGTGCACGATCACCCGCAGCTGCTTGTCGTGGCGGGCGGTGACGAAGCGGCGCAGGGCGGCCTGTATCGGGGGCGCATCGAGCAGCCCGGGGTCCAGCTGGCGGCTGTGCAGCCACAGCTGCCGACGGGCGCGGTGGATGATGGCCGTGGTGATGGCCACCGCCTCGGCGCGGCTGTCGATGGCGCTGGCCGCGCCCAGCCGGCGGCGCATCTGCTGGTGGCCGATGCCGGCCTCCTCGAACACCTCGCCTTCGGGCAGGAAACCCTGGCGGGCATAGAAGTCACGGGCGGGCAGCTGGGCGTGCAGATGCAGCTCGGCCAGGCCGAGCCGGCGCCCGGCCTCCACCAGTGCTTCCAGCAGGGCCCCGCCGACCCCGAGGCTGCGATGGCTGGCCAGCACCGCCATGCGGCCGATGCGGCCATCCGGGGCCAGCCGGCCCGTGCCGACCGGCTGGTTGTCACTGTCCAGCGCCAGCACATGGGCACTGACCGGGTCCAGCGCATCGCGTTCCAGCTCGGCGGCGATGCCCTGTTCCTGCACGAACACGCGTTGGCGCACCTCGTGGATGGCTGCGTGGGCATCGGCGTGGCTGACCTGCTGGACCCGGATCATGGCGATGGCTCAGGCCCGGCCGGCGCTGTCGTCTTCCTCGTCGTCCTCGAAGTTGACGATGACCTCGATGCCGTCGTCGTGCACGGTCACGGAGTGGACATCGTCGGACACCGCGTCAGCGTCGATCGCATCCACGCGGTCGCGGCCTTCGACGACCTCGCCGAGCACCATGGCATCCTCGCCGTCTTCCTCGTCTTCGGCCTCGTATACCTCGTTCGGGTCGATCAGCTGGAACACCCCGCCGACCAGCAGTTGCTGGACCACGGCACGGCCCTTGTCGGACAGGCCGCGATAGGCGGCGGCGTCGAGTTGCTCGGCACCGGCCAGGCGCTGCGCGTCCTTCACCGGCAGCGCGAAGTCCTGGCCGCTGACATACAGGCTGGCGCCACGCTTGGCCCGGCGCCAGGCCAGGCGAGCCCACGGGTGGCGCTGCAGCAGCAGGCCCGAGGCCAGGGCCTGGACCACTTCTTCCTGTGCCGGTGCGGCCTGGTGGGCCATCACTTCGCCGGCGGCGCGGTAGGTGGTGATGAAGCGGCCAAACCAGTCACCCAGCTTGTCCGGGTCGTTCATGCGGATGGCGTTGAGCGCGGTGATCACCCGCGCCATCGCCACTGTGTCGATTTCGTTCGGGTCGGCCGGCACCTTCAGGTCGGCATCCTGGTAGCGGATGTTCTCGTCGGCATCGGCGATCAGGGTGTCCAGGTAGTCGCTGATCAGCTCGGCCGAAGACGGCGCGCGCATGCCGAACGAGAATGTCAGGCAGGGATCTTCGGCGACGCCGTGGTGCGGCACGTTCGGCGGCAGGTACAGCATGTCGCCCGGCGCCAGCACCCAGTCGTGGGTCGGCTTGAACACCTTCAGCAGCTTCAGCTCCACGTCGGGGCGGAAGCCCAGCGGCGGCTGCTTGCCCTTGATCGATTCGCTGGCATCGATCTGCCAGCGGCGATGGCCATGGGCCTGCAGCAGGAACACGTCGTACTGGTCGACATGGGCGCCGACCGAGCCGCCGGTGGCGGCGAAGCTGATCATCACGTCATCCATGCGCCAACGCGGCAGGAAGCTGAAGTGCTCGATCAGGGCGCGTACGTCCGGGTCCCACTTGTCCACGTCCTGTACCAGCAGGGTCCAGTCGTGGTCGGGCAGGGCGGGGAACACGTCTTCCTGGAATGGACCGGTGCGCACGCGCCAGCCGTCCTGGGTCTTGTCGTGCTCGATCAGGCGTGCCAGCACGCCTTCCTCGCAGGCCAGCCCGGCCAGGTCTTCCGGCTGCACCGGGGTCTGGAAGTTGGGGAAGGCGTTGCGGATCAGCAGCGGGCGTTTCTGCCAGAAGTCGCGCAGGAAGGTGGCCGGCGCCATGCCCAGCGGCTGGCCGGGGCGGGCGGTGACTTCGATGAGGGGGGCGGAGGACTTGCGGGCAGCCATGGGGGAATCCTTGCAGCGGAAAGCGGGAGGGGCGGCGCGGCGGGCCGCCTGAGATCTCCATTGTCCGCCGTTCGCCGGGATTGCGCACGTGCGCGGGTTTGTCGCGGGGTGTCCGGCCAACGGCGGAGCCCCTCGTGGCGGGGTGGTTGGTCGCGCAAAGCGCCGGCTTCCTGGGCTGGGGCGGGGGGGGGGGGGGGGGGGGGGGGCGCGGGGCCCCCCCGGGGGGGGGGGGGGGGCGGCCCGGCGTCGCGCGGGGGGGGGGGCGCCCCGGCCCCCCCCCCCCGCCCCCCCCGCCCCCCCCCCCCCCCCCCCCCCCGGCCCCTGACAGTTTCCTGCGCGGCCCGCCACGGAATGGAAGAAGAAAAAGCAAGGCAAAAGCGGGTCGCGCGCTGCGCTTGCTCATCCCAAAACAAAAGAGGGACGCGGCGAAGCCGCGTCCCTCTTTCAAATTCCGTCCCGACAACCCCACGCTCTTCGATCCGTCACCGGAAATCTGTCAGAGGCGGGGCGGGAGGGGCCAGCGGGACCGTTGGCGCCATGGATGGCGCCATCGAGCCCCCATGGACGGGTTTACGGCGTGTCCCGCTGGCCCATCCCGTCCCGCCCAGCTAGCAGCAATCCAGAGCCGCTCTTGACGTTGCTGTTGCCGTTGCCTGCCGCAGGCAGCGCCCGCGGCCGCCGCCGCAAAGGAAACTCCTTAAATCTTCTTCGCCAGCGACTCGGCCAGGCCGGTGTAGCTGCCCGGGGTCATCTCCAGCAGGCGCTGCTTCGCATCCGCCGGCAGCTCCAGCCCCTGCACGAACGCGCGCATCGACTCGGCGGTGATGCCCTGGCCACGGGTCAGCGCCTTCAGCTGCTCGTACGGGTTCGGCAGGCCATGGCGGCGCATCACCGTCTGCACGGCCTCGGCCAGCACTTCCCAGGCCGCGTCCAGATCGGCATCCAGGCGCTGCGGGTTCACTTCCAGCTTGCCCAGGCCCTTGGCCAGCGAATCCAGCGCCACCTGGCTGTGGCCGAACGCGGTGCCCAGCGCACGCAGCACGGTGGAGTCAGTCAGGTCACGCTGCCAGCGGCTGATCGGCAGCTTCGCGCTGAAGTGCTCGAACAGCGCGTTGGCAATGCCGAAGTTGCCTTCCGCATTCTCGAAGTCGATCGGGTTGACCTTGTGCGGCATCGTCGACGAGCCGACTTCGCCTTCCTTCAGGCGCTGCTTGAAGTAGCCAAGCGAAACGTAGCCCCAGATGTCACGGGCCAGGTCGATCAGGATGATGTTGGCGCGGCGTGCGGCATCACCGATCTCGGCGATGTTGTCGTGCGGTTCGATCTGCGTGGTGTACGGGTTGAACACCAGGCCCAGGCCGGTCACGAAGCGCTCGGCGAAGGCCGGCCAGTCCACGTCAGGGTAGCTGGCGATGTGGGCGTTGTAGTTGCCCACCGCGCCGTTGATCTTGCCGGTCAGTTCGACCGCGGCGATCTGCCTGCGCTGGCGTTCCAGGCGGGCGACCACGTTGGCCAGTTCCTTGCCCAGGGTGGTCGGCGAGGCGGTCTGGCCGTGGGTGCGCGACAGCATCGGCTGGCCGGCCTGGGCGTGGGCCAGGCTGCGCAGGCTGTTGGCGATGCCGTCCAGGGTCGGCAGCAGCACCTCGCGGCGCGCCTGTTCCAGCATCAGGCCGTAGCTGAGGTTGTTGATGTCTTCGCTGGTGCAGGCGAAATGCACGAATTCCAGCGCCGGGGCCAGCTCGGCGTCGTCCTTCAGCTGTTCCTTGATGAAGTACTCCACCGCCTTGACGTCATGGTTGGTGGTGCGTTCGATCTCCTTCACGCGCGCGGCCTGGGCCGGGCTGAAGCTGGCGGCCAGGGCGCGCAGGCGGGCGACGGCGGCGTCGGAGAACGGGGCCAGTTCGACGATGCCCGGCTCGGCGGCCAGGGCCAGCAGCCACTCCACTTCGACCGTGATGCGGGCCTTGATCAGGCCGTACTCGGAGAAGATCGGGCGCAGGGCGTCGACCTTGCCGGCATAGCGGCCATCGAGCGGGGACAGGGCGAGCAGGGCGGAATCGGACATGTCGGCAGGGCTGGGGCGATCGGCGGGGGCCATATTCTACGACGTGCCGGTGAGGTAGTGCCGGCCGCTGGCCGGCAACCACGCCCGGCCCATGATTCCATGGATTGCTGGCCAGCGGCCGGCACTACCCCTTGCGCGTGCAGATCGGCCGTGCAGACGGAACGATCTGGCCCGTCCTCGTCATCCCACGCTGCGGGCAAGGGAGTATCGTTGGCGCAGCCGCCAGCCCGGGAAGCGACACCCTGCCAGCCGCCGCTTCCCTTTCCCCAACTGAAGTAGTGCGGAGTTGATGCAATGAGCAAAGCTGCAAGCAAGGGTTTCAGAATCGAACACGACAGCATGGGCGAGCTGCAGGTGCCTGCGGACGCCCTGTGGGGCGCCCAGACCCAGCGTGCCGTGCAGAACTTCCCGGTGTCGGGCCAGCGCATGCCGCGCGGTTTCATCCGTGCCCTGGGCCTGGTCAAGGGCGCCGCCGCGGGCGTCAACGCAGAACTGGGCCACCTGCCGAAGAACGTGGCCAAGGCCATCCAGACCGCTGCCGCCGAAGTGGCCGCCGGCAACTGGGACGCGCAGTTCCCGATCGATGTCTACCAGACGGGTTCTGGCACGTCGTCGAACATGAATGCCAATGAGGTCATCGCCACCCTGGCCAACCGTGCCGGCAAGGCGGGCAAGACCAGTGTGCACCCCAATGACCACGTCAACCAGGGCCAGAGCTCCAACGACGTGATTCCGACCGCGCTGCGCGTGTCGGCGGTACTGGCCGCGCATGAGCAGCTGCTGCCGGCGCTGGTGCACCTGCGCAAGACCCTGGACAAGAAGGGCCGCAGCCTGCGCAACGTGGTCAAGACCGGCCGCACCCACCTGATGGATGCGATGCCGCTGACCTTCGAGCAGGAATTCGGCGCATGGTCGGCGCAGCTGGCCTCGGCCCAGGAGCGCATCGAAGACAGCCTCAAGCGCGTGCGCCGGCTGCCGCTGGGTGGCACCGCCATCGGCACCGGCATCAATGCCGATCCGCGCTTCGGTGCACAGGTGGCCAAGGCACTGAAGCAGCAGACCGGTTTCAAGTTCGACAGTGCCGAGAACAAGTTCGAAGGCCTGGCCGCACAGGACGACGCGGTGGAGCTTTCCGGTCAGCTCAATGCGCTGGCGGTGGCGCTGATCAAGATCGCCAACGACCTGCGTTGGATGAACGCCGGTCCGCTGGCCGGGCTGGGCGAGATCGAACTGCCGGCGCTGCAGCCGGGCAGCTCGATCATGCCGGGCAAGGTCAACCCGGTGATTCCGGAAGCGACGGTGATGGCCTGTGCACAGGTGATCGGTCACCACACTGCGATCACCGTGGCCGGGCAGACCGGCAACTTCCAGCTCAACGTCACCCTGCCGCTGATCGCAGTGAACCTGCTCGATGGCATCGGCCTGCTGGCCAACGTGTCCACCCTGCTGGCCGACAGTGCGATTGCCGGGCTGAAGGTGCGCGAGGACCGCGTTGCCGAGGCGCTGGCGCGCAACCCGATCCTGGTTACCGCCCTCAACCCGATCATCGGCTACGAGAAGGCTGCGGCGATTGCCAAGCGTGCGTACAAGGAACAGCGCCCGGTGCTGGATGTGGCGCTGGAGGACAGTGGACTGGAGGAGGCCGAGCTGCGTCGCCTGCTGGACCCGACCGCGCTGACCGCCGGTGGCATCCAGGCCGGTGGCGGCGGCGCCGGCGGTTGATCGGCCGGTTGTAGAGTCGAGCCATGCTCGACTGTTGTTCCGGAGTCGAGCATGGCTCGACTCTACAGAAAGCAGAAACGCCGCCCTTTGGGCGGCGTTTTTTTTCAGCGACGGTCGGCGACGATGTTGCCGAAGGTGTCGGTGTAATCCTTGAACTCCGGGATGCGCTGGATCAGGTCCGCCGGAATCACGTCCATGCCCTCCGGCGGCTGGATCTTCACCGGCTGCATGTTGGGATCGGCCGGTGCGGCCACCAGGGTGTTCTGGCGCAGCACCTGCAGCTTGCCGAACATGGTCTGCAGCATCTGTTTCTGCCCGTCGTCCAGCGGAATCTGGATCTCGTCCATCTTCATCGTGCCGTCGGCGAGGATGATGATGTTCGGCGCGGGCGGGCGACGCACGGTGACCATGCCTTCGCTGACGGAAATCTTGGGCTTGCCACGCTCGGCGCGGTGGTTGCGGTACTCCTGGTCACAGCCGGCCAGGCCGAGGCAGAGCAGGGCGGTCAACAGCAGAAACAGCTTCTTCATGACATTCGGTTCGGGGGCGTCCGGGGCCGCCATTGTAAGCCGGGCGGCGCACTACGGCCGGCAGCCGGACGCCGCTGCCGGCCGGGTGCGCTGATCTGTCACAGGCCTAGCGCTGGACCACGGTGTCCTTGCCGCAGTCGTCCACGTCGCTCTGGTCCATGGTCGCGTAGGGCTTGAATGCCGGCAGTTCACGTGCGAGCGCCTGCTGGCTGGCCAGCATCGCCGGAAGGCGGTCGCAGATGCGCTTGGCCTGGGCTTCGATCTTCTCGGCTTCGGCATTGATGCGCTTTTCGACACCTTCGCTGTCGCCACTGAAAATGCCCTTCAGCGCTTCGCCGGCAGCACTGGCACCCAGTTTGGCGCCGGCCAGGCCGACATCCATGCCGTCCATCGCGATGGCGACCACGTGGCCGCGGTAGTCCTGCAGATGACGGCGCTGGATATCGTTGGCGGCGATCTCCTTGCCCGCGATCAGCAGGCGGCCATCCGGCGTGATCTCCGCACGCGGCTGCTTGTCCGCCGAGATCTTGATGTTGCCCTGGGCGATATCCTTGCGGGCATCGTCCATCGCGTTCCTGACGGTCTCGCCGACGCCGCCTGTGGCTTCGGCCACACTCTTGCCAACGGTCTTGTCGGGTGCTGACGACGTGCCGCCGCAGGCGATCAGCGGCAGGGACAGCAGCACAGTGGGCAACAGGCGCAACAGGTTCATGGTGTTCCCCTGGTAGTGTCTGGAAGAGGGTTTACTTGCTGCGCGGCAGAGTGACCCGGCCGCTGACGTTGCGATGATCGACGTCACCGCTGCCGCTGTGGTCGACGGTCAGGGTGCCGCGCACGCCGTCGACGTTGATGTCGCCCGAGCCGTGGCTGCGGACATGCACATTGCCGCCGATGTCGGCCAGATCGACCCCGCCGGAGCCGACCACGCCCACTTCAACGCTGCCCTGCACGCGCTTGAACTCGATATCACCCGAGCCCACGGTATCCAGCCGCGCGTTGCCACGCACATCGCTGATCTTCAGGTCACCGGAGCCGACGGTACCGGTGCTGGCATCGCCGCTGATGTTGCGTACGGTGACGTCGCCGGAACCCAGCGACAGCAGATTCAGGGAGCTGCCGCCATCGATGTTGAGGTCGCCCGAACCCACTGCAGCGTGGATGCTGCCGCGGGTACCGCGGACCACGGCATCACCGGAACCCACGTCCACGCTCAGCGACTGTGCGTTCTCCACGCTGGCATCGCCCGAGCCGATCTTGAACTGCAGCGGCATGTTGTCCGGCACGCTGCCACGGATATCCAGCCAGGCGTAGCTGTTGCCCAGGCTGATGCCGCTTTGGCGGCCGTCGCGGCGCAGGCTCACCACCAGCTTGTCGCCGACCTTGCGCTGCTCCAGCACCAGCTGGTCCAGCCATTCCTGGCTGGACGCGCAGGCGCGGCCGTCCAGCTGGCCGCCGCCAGCGCTGGCGACCACCTTCAGGTCATGCTGATTGACCTCGAACACCATCGTCCTGGCACCAGCCACGTCCAGCTTCAGTGCGCGGGCGGCAGTGAACTTGCAGTTCGGAGCATCGGCGGCCAGCGCCGACAACGGCAACAGCAACAACGCAGAACAGGCGAGCAAAGAACGCATGGGTGGTGCCTCCGGATGGATGGGATCAGATCTCGCCGGCGCGCTTGCGCAGGCGGATGGCAAGGAAGATGAACACTGCACCGACGACGGCGCCGATCCACAGCTCCGGCATCGCCAGCGACTTCAGCTGCGAGGCGGGGGACATCAGGCTGACGACCGAGTCCAGATCGCGGCGCGATGCTTCGTCGGCGCCGAGGCGATACAGCAGGTCCATGCCGGGCACGCCGCCCAGCAGCAGGCGGCCGACGATGTTCTGCCAGAACCAGCCGGTGGTCAGGCCGAACAGCGGCATCATCTTGGTGGAGCTGACAATGATGCCGGCAAACAGCGGCAACATTACCGCCCACAGGAACGGCTTGCTCCTGGCCCATGCCGAGCACAGCAGCAGCCAGCCGGCGGTGGGCAGGGCCCACAGGGCATAGACCGGAATCCAGGCCAGGTGTCCAGCGGCCAGGGTCAGCGGGCTGGCCGGGCCCCAGATCAGGGTCATCGGGCTGCCACCGTGCAGCAGCGCGACGGCACTGATGATCAGCATGAAGCCGAACATGGTGAGGATGCCGGCGATGACCGTGATCAATGGTGCCACGATCAGTGCGCTGATCACCTTGGACAGCACGGTCTGCGTGTCCGACAGCGGCAACGACTTCCAGAACAGGATGCTGCGGTCACGGCGATCGTCGTAGAGGGCGCCCAGGCAGTAGAAGAACACGACGAAGGCCAGCACCACGAACGGCCAGCTTGAACTGAGTACCAGAGTCAGGTCCAGGCCGTTGCCAAGATCAGCAAGGTCCTTGGCACTGATGTCACGGGTGAGCAGGGCCAGGTTCAGGCCGTTGATGTTCACGTTCTCGCCATCGATGTGCAGGCCGCCGTCGCGTGCTGCACGGTTCAGCGCGAACAGGCCGAAGGCAATGCCGGCGATGCTCATCACCAGTGAGATCAGGCCCGCGATCAACGGGGCATACAGGAAGCCGCCGCGGTTCTCCCAGTACTCGCGCTTGAGCAGCCAGCGCAGGGTGCCGATCGGGCTGATGGGGTGGTTGACGGCATTCATGCGTAGGTCCCCTTCATGATGGCGACGAACAGGTCGGCCAGGCCCGGGATGCGGGTCTCGCCGAGAGAGGAAAGCTGGGTGCGCGGCACGCCATCGAACAGCATCACGGTCTTGCCGAACGCCAGGCTGCGCTCGTCGATCGGCTTCAGGGCGCGCGCGGTGTCCAGCTGGTCGGCATTGACCAGCAGCTCGGTATAGCGCTGGCCGACGTCGTCCATTTCCGCGTCGAGCACGATGCGGCCATCGCGGATGAACATCACGTCGCTGAGGATGTGCTCGATCTCCTCCACCTGGTGGGTGGTGACGATGATGGTTTTCTGTTCGTCGAAGTAGTCTTCCAGCAGGCGCTGGTAGAACTCCTTGCGGTACAGGATGTCCAGGCCGAGGGTCGGCTCGTCCAGCACCAGGATGCGGGCATCGATGGCCATCACCAGCGCCAGGTGCAGCTGCACGATCATGCCCTTGGACAGCTCGCGCACGCGCTGCTTCGGCTGCAGCTTGGTGTTGGCCAGGAAGCGCTCGCAGCGGGCGCGGTCGAAGCGCGGGTGGACGCCGGCCACGAAATCGATCGCCTCGCGCACCTTCAGCCAGCGCGGCAGCACGGCGACGTCGGCGATGAAGCAGATGTCGTTCATCAGTTCGTCGCGGTGCAGTCGCGGGTCGCGGCCGAGCACGCTCAGTTCACCCTCCACCGAGGTCAGCCCAAGAATGGCCTTCAGCGCGGTGGTCTTGCCGGCGCCATTGGGCCCGATCAGGCCGACGATGCGCCCGCTTGGAATGCTGAAACTGGCGTTGTCGAGGGCGACCGTGGTCTTGTAGGCCTTGCGCAGGCCTCGGGCGGTGATGACCGACTCACTTGCAGTGCTATTCATCAGACTTTCCCCTGGGGCAGCAATTCGTCGAGGCTCAGGCCCAGGCGCTGGATGCGCTCCAGAACCGCCGGCCATTCTTCGTTGAGGAAACGGTCGCGCTCGCTGCTGCGCAGCTGCGTGGCCGCCTGCTCGGTCATGAACATGCCCAGGCCGCGGCGCTTCTCGACCAGGCCTTCGTCGGCCAGCTCCTGGTAAGCGCGCGAAACGGTGATGGGGTTGAGTTGATAGTCGGCGGCCACCTGGCGCACCGAAGGCAGGGCATCGCCCGGCTTGAGGATTCCGTCGAGCATCATGGCGATCACGCGCTCCTTCAACTGACGGTAGATGGGAGCGCCGTCGCTCCACTGGATGTCGCTCATATTCAGCTCCGTGGGGTCAGCGGCTGGGCGAACGAGAAATACGGCATGGACAGCGCGCTGTGCAGCCGACGCGGGGGAGGGGGGGAGGAGGAGGGGGCGTTCCCTGCGGGGGAGAGAGTCGCGTCCTGCGCACTTTCAGCAGCGGCGGAAACAGGGGCGGTGGGCGTGGCCCACCAGGCCAGCACGAGCAGGGTCGAAACAGCGACGGCCGCGGGTGCGGTGAAGTTGCGACGGATCCGGACGTTCATGGCTTCCCCCTGTCTCAGGTGACTGGTGTTGTATGCAGCTATAACACCGGCACGCCTACGTGCAACCCCTTGCCGTCCCCAACTGATGGCAGGGGTGGTCAGATTGCTGAAACATCCCTTTAGTCGATTGATTTAAAAGGGAAATGAATCTTCTGCAAGGGGCTTTTCGGGGCGGCCTTCCATTCAGTGATGTCCATGCTATGTCATCACTGCGCCTTCGATGGCGCCCGGGCAGCACATTCGCCACGCCGCGCAAAGCCCCGGATGGACCTGTGCCATCAGGGGCTCCAGAGCCCGGTGCTATAGTTCGGCCGATTCCCGGCCAGCACTGGCCGGGCCTTGTGAATGGCTACCGCGGACCGCCTCTGATGCCCCTGCCGACCGTTTCCCCGTGCCGCCTGCGCGGCCTGTCCCTGCTGGCCCTGATGGTGGCCGGCGCCGCCGGTTCCGCCAGTGCGCTGGCGGCCGACCTGCTCGATCTGGAATACCGGCCGTTGGCCAGCAAGCAGCAGGTGAATCTGCAGCAGCGCTATCACGGGCAGGTGCTGCTGGTGGTCAACACCGCCAGCAAGTGTGGCTACACGCCGCAGTACGAAGGGCTGGAGGCGCTGCAGAAGCGCTATGCAGGCCGCGGTTTTGCGGTGCTGGGCTTTCCTTCCAATGACTTCAAGGGCCAGGAACCGGGTGACGAGAAGCAGATCCAGGACTTCTGCACCCTGACCTACGGCGTCAAGTTCCCGATGTTCGAGAAGGTGCATGTGGTCGGCACGCAGGCCACGCCGCTGTACCAGCGGTTGACCGCAGCGACCGGCGTTGCGCCGGCCTGGAACTTCCACAAGTACCTCGTGGGCCGCGATGGCAAGGTCATTGCCCAGTTCGCCAGCAAGGTGACGCCGGACGATCCGCAGCTGACCGCGGCCATCGACAAGGCGCTGGCAGCAGCTGCCACGCATTGATATCCAGCACGCATGCCTCGACATCGACGGCATGCGTGCGACAATGTTTCTTTTCGCGCCGACGTCGGCGCCCAGACACTTCCAGGAATGCAGCGAATGAAGATGGGAATGCGCGGCGCCGCGGCGTCGGTTCTGATTCTGGCGATGGGCACTTCGGGTGTCGCTCTGTCGCAACAACCGGCTGCCCCCGCAGCCGCCAAGGAGACCGCAACCTTGAATTCCCCCAAGCAGAAGCTCGGCTACGCCATCGGCCTTGATGTCGCCAAGTCGTTCACCCCGATCGCCGATGAGATCGATGTGGCCGCCCTGCGCACCGCCGTTGAGCGTTCGTTCGAGGGCCTGCAGCCGCAGATCACCCAGGAACAGGCCAAGGCCACCGATGCCGCCCTGCGCCAGGTCGTGATGGCCCGCAGCGGCCAGCAGGTGCCGGGCGTGGCACCGGGCTCGCAGCCGCCGAAGGTCGACCGCGTCAAGGTGTCGCAGATGATCGGCTCCTACTCGGTGGGTCCGTCGCTGGCGCAGCTGAAGGACGATATCGATGTCGCCTCGTTGTTTGACGCAATCAGCACCGGCCTGACCAAGGGCCAGCCGAAGATGACGGAAGCTGACGCGACCGCCACCATCCAGGCCTTCATGGGTGCCAAGCAGGCTGAAATGCAGGCCAAGGCCGCCCAGGCTGCGCAGACCAACCGCACGGAAGGCAACGCATTCCTGGCCAAGAACAAGACCCAGCCGGGCGTGGTGACCACCTCGTCGGGCCTGCAGTACCAGGTGATCCGCCCGGGTAGCGGCGAGCGCCCGCTGCCGAGCAGCAAGGTGCGCGTGAACTACGAAGGCAAGCTGCTCAACGGCACCGTGTTCGACAGTTCCTACGGGCGCCAGCCGGCCGAGTTCGGTCTGGACCAGGTGATCAAGGGCTGGACCGAAGGCGTCGCGCTGATGCCGGTCGGTTCGAAGTATCGCTTCTGGATCCCGGGCGAACTCGCCTACGGTGAGAACGGCACCCCGGGCGGCCCGATCGGCCCGAACGCGACTCTGACGTTCGACGTCGAGCTGCTGGGCGTTCTGCCGTAAGTCATTCAGGAGCGAATACGGATATGCGCGTTGCGATTTTTGGTACCGGCTACGTTGGACTGGTGACCGGTACCTGCCTGGCCGATGTTGGTCATCAGGTGGTCTGTGTCGATATCGACCAGGCCAAGGTGGATGGCCTCAACCAGGGCATCATCCCGATCTATGAACCCGGCCTGGAGCCGATGGTGAAGGCCAACCATGCCGCAGCGCGGCTGGCGTTCACCACGGATGCCGCGGCCGCCATCGATCACGGCCAGGTGGTGTTCATCGCCGTTGGTACGCCGCCGGACGAGGATGGCAGTGCCGATCTTCAATACGTGCTTGCCGTAGCCCGAACCATTGGTCGGCACATGAGTGTGCCGACCGTGGTGGTGAACAAGTCGACGGTGCCGGTCGGCACCGCCGACAAGGTGCGTGCCGCCATTGCCGAAGAGCTGGCCGCGCGTGGCGCGGACATCGCCTTCGACGTGGTGTCCAACCCGGAATTCCTGAAGGAAGGCGATGCGGTTGCGGACTGCATGCGCCCGGACCGCATCATCATCGGTGCGGCGAACGAAGAGTCGGTGGCGGTGATGCGTCGCCTGTACGCGCCGTTCAACCGCAACCACGACCGCGTGGTGGAAATGGACGTGCGTTCGGCCGAACTGACCAAGTACGCCGCCAATGCGATGCTGGCGACCAAGATTTCGTTCATGAATGAAATCGCCAACATCGCTGAACGCGTCGGTGCCGATGTCGAGCAGGTCCGCCAGGGCATTGGTTCGGATCCACGCATCGGCTGGCACTTCATCTATCCGGGTGCCGGTTACGGCGGCTCGTGCTTCCCCAAAGATGTGCAGGCATTGGCCCGTACCGCCCAGCAGTATGGCCTTGAGCCGAAGCTGCTCAATGCGGTTGAAGCGGTCAACGATGCGCAGAAGGGCCATCTGTTTGCCCTCATCCAGCGTCATTACGACAAGGGCGAGGACGAGGGCGTGCGTGGAAAGACCTTCGCCGTATGGGGTCTGGCCTTCAAGCCGAACACCGACGACATGCGTGAGGCCTCCAGCCGTCGACTGCTGGCGCAGCTGTGGGAAGGCGGTGCGACGGTGCGTGCCTACGATCCGGAGGCGATGCACGAGTCGCAGCGTATCTTCGGCGAACGCGATGACCTGGTGTTCTGCAACAGTGCCGATGAAGCGCTGCAGGGTGCCGACGCGCTGGTGGTGGTCACCGAGTGGAAGCAGTTCCGCAGCCCCGACTTCCAGAAGCTGCGCGAGCAGCTGAAGGATGCGGCGGTGTTCGACGGCCGCAACCTGTATGAGCCGGGCGAAGTGGAAGCCGCAGGTCTTGCGTACTACGGCATTGGCCGGGGGCGCTCGCTGCATGTCTGATCTGCCCACTGAACGCGAGCAGGCGCTGGAAGCGCGCCTGGTCGAGCTGGAAATGCGCGTGTCCTTCCAGGAACAGGCGCTGGCCGAGCTGAGCGACGCGCTGGCTGATGCCCGCATGCAGGGCATGCGCAACGCCGATGTGCTGCGCGTGCTGCTGGAAGACCTGGGCAAGGTCCGCAACGCACTGAATTCTTCCGATCCGGCGAGCGAACCGCCGCCGCCGCACTACTGATCCGAATCCTATGAGCGATACCCTCCGCGACCAGCTGATGGGCCTGGGCTTCAAGCCCGCGCCCAAGCCCGAGCGCAAGAATGATGGCCCCCGCCGTGATGGCCGCCCGCAGGGCAAGGGTGGCAACGGCAACGGCAACGGCAATGGAAAGCCGCAGGGCGCAGGCAAGGGCGAGCACAAGCCCGGTGAGCGTCGTGGGCAGGGCCATGGCGCGGGCAAGCCCGGCGGGCATGCGCGCGGTGGCCAGAGCCAGCAGGGCCCGCGCAAGCCGCGCAGCACCGAAGAGATGGATCTGGCCAAGGCCTATGCCATCCGGGCGCAGCGGGAGAAGGAAGAGCGCATCGAGACCGAGCGCCTGAAGCAGGAAGAAGCACGCGTGCGCCGCGAGGCGAAGGCCAAGCTGGAAGAACTGCTGAAGGACAAGAGCCTCAACGCCGAGGCAGCGGACATCGCCCGCCACTTCCCGTATGGCGGCAAGATCAAGCGCATCTATGTGACCGCCGAACAGCTGACCGCGCTCAATGCCGGTGAGCTGGGTGTGGTCCAGCTCAATGGCCGCTACCTGCTGGTAACGGCCGACGTGCTGGCACAGTCCGAGGCGGTGTTCGCCGCCTCGGTGGCGCTGAAGGTCGATCCGAATGCGCCGGCCGAGGAAGATCCGTACGCGGACCCGCAGTACCAGGTGCCGGACGACCTGGTCTGGTAAAGGCGCAACCACCGCGGACGGCACTGCCCCCGCGGTTGGGGGGAAGGGATGACCGCTGATCCAAGCCGTGGCTACGTGCCGCACATTGACGGCCTGCGCGCGATTGCCGTGCTGGCCGTCATCGTGTTCCACCTGGACCCGGCATGGTTGCCGGGCGGGTTCACCGGCGTAGACGTGTTCTTCGTCATTTCCGGGTTCGTGGTCAGCGCGTCGGTGCACCGGCTGCCGCCGTTGTCGCTGTGGCAGTCGATGCTGCGCTTCTATTCGCGCCGCATCCGCCGCATCGCACCTGCGCTGATCAGCTGCCTGCTGTTGACCGCCGTCGGCAGCGTGCTGTTCATTCCCGAGTCCTGGCTCAGCGAGGCCAGTGACAAGACCGGGCTGATGGCATTCTTCGGCTTCAGCAACTGGGTGCTGGCGCTGATCGGCAACGACTATTTCGCGCCCAAGGCCGAATTCAATCCCTATACCCATACCTGGTCGCTGGGCGTGGAGGAACAGTTCTACCTGTTGTTCCCGCTGCTGTTCCTGGCCTGGGCGCGCGGCGCGCGCGGGCGCTGGATCAGCCTTGGCCTGTTTGCCGTGGTCAGCGCGGCGTCGCTGCTGCATGCGGCGGTGCTGGGCCTGCGCGAGGCGCCGCCATCGTGGGCGTTCTACGCCACCACTACGCGGCTGTGGCAACTGGGTGTTGGCGTACTGCTGTTCCAGCTGCTGCATGTTCGCCAGCCAGTGGATGCGGTGACGACGATTGCACTGAAGCGTGCTGCGCCCGTGTTCTCGCTGCTCGCGATGGTGGCGCTGGCCTTGCTGTGCTGGGCATTGTGGACCGCACGGGCCGGACGTTCGCCGTGGCCTGATGGCCTGCTGCCGACCTTTGCGGCGGCAGGCCTGCTGTGGGCGCTGCATCATCATCCCCGGTCCTGGGTGGCACGCCTGTTGGCCAGCAGGCCGATGCGCTCCATCGGCCTGCTGTCGTACTCGCTGTATCTGTGGCACTGGCCGGTATTCGTGCTGATGCGCTGGACCGTGGGCCTGCAGACACCCCTGCAGATGAGCGCTGCGATGGCGCTGGTGCTGCTGCTGTCGTGGTTGTCGTGGCGCTGGGTGGAGCAACCGTTCCGGGGCCCCTTGGCGCAGCGTCTGCGCCCGGGTCGCTGGGTGCTGGCGGGTGCGGCTGTGCTGCTGGTCGCGGCCGGCACCCAGACGCTGCTGTACCTGCAGGCACCGCGGGTATCACTGAGCACGGTCAGTCGGCATCCCGGCGACTGGTATCCCAACGGCAAGAGCGTGGCAGGCGACTATCCCGACTGCAGCCTGGTGACCACCAAGCGACGCTTCGAAGGTGGCAGCATGCGGACCTATGCGCGTGGTGACTGCGATCGGCCGGCGCCTGCCGGTGCGCCGAAGCAGGTGTTCGTTGCTGGCGATTCGCATGCAATGGCCTACATCGAGCTGCTGCAGCGGCTGGCGCTTGAGAGCGGCTCGGAGGTGATTCTCTACGGTCGTGGTGGATGCCCGCAGGTGAGCCTGCAGAAGTGGCGCGGCGCGGGTGCCGGTTGCAGTGATTTCGACGCAGCGATGCTCGCCGATGTCGCGCAGCGTGCGCAGCCAGGTGATGCCGTGGTGCTGGTGTCGCTGCGGATACCGCGCTTGTCTGATCAGTTCGTATTGTTCGATGCGCAGGCGCAGCTGGCGGGCGAGCTGACCCCGGAAGCCACTGCAGGACGCGAAGCCGAAGTGGCCGAGGCGATCACCCAGTGGAAACCGTTGGCCGAGCGCGGTGTGCGAATTGTGCTGGAGGCGCCCAAACCGGTGCTGCCGGCGCCGCCGTATCGCTGCTCTGACCGCTTCAATTCACGCAACGAGGTCTGCCGCAACGGCCTGGACAGCACGCGTGAGGCGATGGAAACGCTGCGTGCGCCGATGCTGGGCAGCCTGCAGCAGGTGGTCGATGGCCTGCCAGGGGGGGGGCTGTGGGATCCGATGCCGGTGCTGTGTGATGACGTGCTGTGCCCGGCGCAGCGCGATGGCCGGCCGTTGTTCTTCGATGGCGATCACCTCAGCGCGCATGGCAACCGTGTGCTGCTGCCGTCGCTGCAGCAGGTACTGCTGCAGCAGTAGGACCGCGCCGGCGTCAGGCCTTGAAGCGGCTCCGGCGTGCGCGGATCAGTGGCAGGCTCGGTGCGAAGAAGCACAGCAGTGCGCCGACCAGGGCAAACGACACCGGACGAGAAACCGTCAAAGCCCAGCGCAATGATGAAGCGAAAAGGGGACGGAGGGGATTAAGTCGTTTTGGGCACAAACGACTTAATCCCCTCCGTCCCCCTTTTGTGTCATTCGGGGTCGTAGTCGAGGTTGGAGGCCAGCCAGCGCTCGGCCTGGGCGCGGTCCACGCCCTTGCGGCGGGCGTAGTCGCTGACCTGCTCGCGGCTGAGGCGGCCGACCACGAAGTACTGGCTCTGCGGATGGCTGAAGTAGTAGCCCGAAACGGCCGCCGTAGGCAGCATCGCGAAGCTCTCGGTCAGTTCCATGCTGGCGTTGGCTTCGGCCTGCAGCAGGTCGAACAGGCGTCGCTTTTCGCTGTGCTCCGGGCAGGCGGGGTAACCCGGTGCCGGGCGGATGCCACGGTACTCCTCGTCGATCAGCGCCTCGTTGTCCAGCGTCTCGGCGTGCTCATGGCCCCAGAATTCGGTACGCACGCGCTGGTGCAGGCGCTCGGCCAGCGCTTCGGCGAAGCGATCGGCGAGGGCCTTCAGCAGAATCGCGTTGTAGTCATCGTGGTCGGCTTCGAAGCGCGCTACGTGCGCGTCGATGCCGATGCCGGCAGTGACGGCGAAGGCGCCGATCCAATCCTGCTTGCCGCTGTCGGCCGGGGCGATGAAATCGGCCAGGCAGAAATCCGGGCGCTCGGCCGGCTTGTCCACCTGCTGGCGCAGGAAGTGCAGGGTGGTCTCGCCCTGCGGGTGCTGCACGCGCACGTCGTCGCCGATGCTGTTGGCCGGCCACAGGCCGAACACGGCCTTGGCGGTCAGCCATTTCTCGCTGACGATGCGCTCGAGCATCGCGCGGGCGTCCCTGTACAGATCGCTGGCCTGGGTGCCGACGATTTCGTCGGTGAGGATGGCCGGGAACTTGCCGGCCAGCTCCCAGGCCTGGAAGAACGGCGTCCAGTCGATGTAGTCGACCAGTTCGGCCAGCGGGTAGTCGTCAAATACGTGCAGGCCGGGCTGGTTCGGTGCCGGCGGCGTGTAGGTGTCCCAGCCGCCCTGGAATTTCTGCCCCCGCGCGTGTTCCAGCGAAACCAGGCGCTTGGCATCGCCACGGTTGCGATGGCGCGCGCGGATCTCGGCATAGTCGGCCTCGTTGGCGGCTACGAAGGCCTCGCGCAGGTCACGCGAGATCAGCGACTGGGCCACGCCGACCGCGCGCGAGGCGTCCTTCACCCACACCGTGGGCGCCTTGTAATGTGGGTCGATCTTCAGCGCGGTGTGCGCGCGCGAGGTGGTCGCTCCACCGATCAGCAGCGGCAGGTCGAAGCCCTGGCGCTGCATCTCCCGGGCCACGTGGCTCATCTCTTCCAGTGATGGAGTGATCAGGCCGGACAGGCCGATCAGGTCGGCGTTGTGCTCGCGCGCGGCATCGAGGATCTTCTGCGCCGGCACCATCACGCCAAGGTCGACCACCTCGAAGTTGTTGCAGGCCAGGACTACGCCGACGATGTTCTTGCCGATGTCATGCACATCCCCCTTCACCGTAGCCATGATGATCTTGCCGTTGCTCTTGGCGGTGTCGCCACTGCGCGCCTTCTCGGCCTCGATGTAGGGCAGCAGGTAGGCCACGGCCTTCTTCATCACGCGCGCGGATTTCACCACCTGCGGCAGGAACATCTTGCCGGCGCCGAACAGGTCGCCGACCACGTTCATGCCATCCATCAACGGACCTTCGATCACGTCCAGAGGACGGCTGGAGGACTGCCGGGCCAGTTCGGTGTCTTCTTCCACGAAGGCATCCAGGCCGTGCACCAGCGCGTGCGCCAGGCGCTGCGCCACCGGCTTCTCGCGCCAGGCGAGGTCTTCGGTCTTCACCGCGCCCTTCTTGCCCTTGTAGCGCTCGGCGATTTCCAGCAGGCGCTCGGTGGCATCGCTGCGGCGGTTGAGGATTACATCCTCCACGCGCTCGCGCAGTTCCGGTTCCAGTTCGTCGTAGATCGGCATGGCGCCGGCGTTGACGATGCCCATGTCCATGCCGGCGGCAATGGCGTGGTACAGGAACACCGAGTGGATGGCCTGGCGCACCGTTTCGTTGCCGCGGAACGAGAACGAGACGTTGGAAACACCGCCGGACACATGGCAGTGCGGCAGCGTCTGCTTGATGATGCGGGTGGCTTCGATGAAGTCCACCGCATAGTTGTCGTGCTCTTCGATGCCGGTGGCGACGGCGAAGATGTTCGGGTCGAAGATGATGTCCTGCGGTGGGAATCCGATCTCGTCGACCAGGATGCGGTAGGCGCGGGTGCAGATCTCGACCTTGCGTGCGCAGGTGTCAGCCTGGCCGCTTTCGTCGAATGCCATCACCACCGCGGCCGCGCCATAGCGCAGGACCTTGCGTGCGTGCTCGCGGAACAGCGCCTCGCCTTCCTTCAGCGAGATCGAATTGACCACGCTCTTGCCCTGCAGGCACTTCAGGCCGGCCTCGATCACGCTCCACTTGGAGGAGTCGACCATCACCGGAATACGGGCGATGTCCGGCTCGGACATGATCAGGTTGAGGTAGCGGGTCATCGCCGCTTCCGAATCAATCAGGCCCTCGTCCATGTTGACGTCGAGGATCTGCGCGCCGCTGGCCACCTGCTGGCGGGCCACGTCCACCGCTTCTTCGTAGCGGCCTTCCTTGATGAGCTTGCGGAACTGCGCGCTGCCGGTGACGTTGGTGCGCTCGCCGACGTTGATGAACAGCAGGTCCGGAGTGATGACCAGAGGTTCCAGGCCGGACAGGCGGGTAGGGCGGACAGGCGTCATGGCAGGCGTCAGCTCAACAGCAATAGGGTGGGAAGTGCGGAACGGTGGCGGCGACATTCATGCGGCCTGCTCCTGGACACCGGGCAGGGCGCGCGGCGGCAGCCCGGCCACGGCCTCGGCGATTGCGCGGATGTGGTCAGGGGTGGAGCCACAGCAGCCACCGACCAGGTTCAACAGGCCATCCTCGGCGAAACCGCGCAGGGTGCTGGCCATGTCCTCGGGCGTCTCGTCGTACTCGCCGAAGGCATTGGGCAGGCCTGCATTGGGGTGTGCGCTGACGTAGCAGTCGGCGACCTGCGAAAGGGTTTCCACGTGCGGGCGCATCGCATCGGCACCCAGTGCGCAGTTCAGGCCGATCGACAATGGGCGCGCATGCGCGAGCGACGCGTGGAAGGCCTCGGCGGTCTGCCCGGACAGCGTGCGCCCAGAGGCATCGGTGATGGTGCCGGAGATCATCACCGGCAACCTTGCGCCGCGTGCATCGAAGGCCTCCTCCAGTGCATACAGCGCGGCCTTGGCATTGAGCGTGTCGAAGATGGTCTCGACCATGATGGTGTCGGCGCCGCCGTCGATCAGGCCGTCAATGGCTTCGCGGTACGTGTCGCGAAGCTCGTCGAAGCTGGTGTTGCGAAAGCCCGGATCGTTGACATCGGGACTGATCGAGGCGGTGCGGCTGGTCGGGCCGATCACCCCGATCACGAAGCGTGGCTTGCCTGGTGTGGTTGCGGCTACTGTATCGCAGCAGGTGCGTGCCACCGCTGCGCCAGCCTTGTTCAATTCGTACACCAGGTGTTCGAGGTGGTAGTCGGCCTGGCTGACCGACGTGGCGTTGAACGTGTTGGTCTCGACCAGATCCGCGCCCGCTTCCAGGTAGGCGGTATGGATGTCGGCGACGATCTGCGGCCGGGTCAGCAGCAGCAGATCGTTGTTGCCCTTCAGGTCATGCCCTTCCTGCACGGCGTGGTCGCAAGCGGGGCCATGCACATGATCGTAGCCACCGGCGAAGCGCTCGCCACGATAGTCGTCTTCCTGCAGGCCATGGCGCTGGATCATGGTGCCCATCGCGCCGTCGATGATCAGGATCCGCTCGCGCAGGGCGTCGAGCAGGGCGTTGGCACGATCAGGATGCAACCAGGGCAGGGCAGGCATGGCGATCTCGGGCTCAGGGCTTGTTGGCGATCAGTGAAATCACTTCGAAGTGCGGCGGACGCTTTTCGCGGGTGACCGTCTCCAGGCTGGATACCTGCAGGCCGGCCTTGTCGACGAACCTGCGCAGCTCCTTGTCGCTGAAGCCGAGGTTGACGTGGCCGTAGGCCTCCACCGCCGCCTTGTGCTCGTGGCGGGCCAGGCTGCACAGCAGCAGGCGGCCGCCGGAGCGCAGCACGCGCGCGGCTTCGGTCACCGCCTGCGCCGGTTTGCTGGCGTAGGTCAGCGCATGCATCAGCACCACCAGGTCGAAGCTGCCGTCCTTGAACGGCAGCGCATGCATGTCGCCCTCGCGCACTTCCACATTGGGCAGGCGGCGCAGGCGCTCGCTAGCGGCGGCAACCACGCGCGCGCTGGTATCGATGCAGATGTAGCGCTTGGCATGCGGGGCGACGAGTTCGGCCAGCACGCCGTCTCCGGAGGCGATGTCCAGCACGTCGCCGGTCTCCAGCAGCGGCAGCGCCGTGCGCGCCAGCGCCTCCCAGGTGCGGCCCGGAGAGTAGTGGCGCTCCATGTCGCCGGCCACGCTGTCGGCCCAGTTCTGGTCGGAGGCACGGTGGGCCAGCACGGCGGCGACACGTTCAGCGTCCTGCCGCAGCAACGGGTCGTCGCTTCCATTGCTCAAGGCATGCCACAATGCACGCTGCGCCGGGTCCAGCTGGGCCTCGTCGAAGCGGTAATAGGCCGACACGCCCGCACGGCGGTCGCGGACCAGGCCGGCTTCCTTCAGGCGCGCGAGGTGGGTGGACACCCGCGGCTGTGCCAGCCGGGTGATCGCCGACAGTTCGGCCACGGTCAGCTCTTCCTGCTCCAGCAGCGCCAGCAGGCGTACGCGGGTCGCATCGGCGAACACCTTGAGGCGGGTCGACCAATCTTCCAGATCCATAAATATCTACCTATCGCGATATAGAGATATATTCGCTGAGAAGGCCTGCCGCGGTCAAGTCGCTGGCGTACGGAAACCGGCGGGCCCCGGTACAATCGAGGCACCTGGGCGCGCGGTGCGCGGCCCATAACTTCATGTACCCGGGAGGGTGTTGTGGATTTCAGCTTTACTGAAGAGCAGTTGATGCTGCAGGACGTGGCGCGGCGCATCGCGCAGGAAAAGATCGCCCCCAGCGCGGAGCACCATGACCGCACCGGCGAGTTCCCGCTGGACAACATCCGCCTGCTGGGTGAAAACGGCCTGATGGGCATCGAAGTGCCGACCGAATACGGTGGCGCGGGCATGGACCCGGTGGCGTACGTGTTGGCGATGGTGGAGGTCGCCGCCGCCGACGCAGCCCATTCGACCATCATGTCGGTCAACAACTCGCTGTTCTGCAACGGCATCCTCACCCACGGTACCGAGGAACAGAAGCAGACCTACGTGCGTGCCATCGCCGAAGGCGAGGCCATCGGCGCGTTCGCGCTGACCGAGCCGCAGTCCGGTTCGGACGCCACGGCCATGCGTTGCCGCGCAGTGAAGCAGGCCGATGGCACCTTCGTCATCAACGGCAAGAAGAGCTGGATCACCTCCGGCCCGGTGGCCAAGTACATCGTGCTGTTCGCAATGAGCGAGCCGGACAAGGGCGCGCGCGGCATCACCGCCTTCATCATCGATACCGACAAGGCGGGCTTCGGTCGCGGCAAGACGGAGCCGAAGCTCGGCATCCGCGCTTCGGCCACCTGCGAGATCGAGTTCAACGACTACGTGGCGCAGGCTGAAGACGTGCTGGGCCAGGAAGGCGAGGGCTTCAAGATCGCCATGAGCGTGCTCGATGCTGGCCGCATCGGTATCGCCTCGCAGGCCATCGGCATCGCCCGTGCCGCCTATGAAGCGACCCTGGAGTACGTGAAGGAGCGCAAGGCGTTCGGCGCGGCCATCGGTACCTTCCAGATGACCCAGGCCAAGATCGCCGACATGAAGTGCAAGCTGGACGCGGCGCTGCTGCTGACCCTGCGCGCGGCGTGGGTGAAGGGCCAGGGCAAGCGCTTCAGCACGGAAGCAGCGGTGGCCAAGCTGACCGCCTCGGAAGCGGCGATGTGGATCACCCACCAGGCCGTGCAGATTCATGGCGGCATGGGGTATTCGAAGGAAATGCCGCTGGAGCGCTACTTCCGTGATGCCAAGATCACCGAGATCTACGAGGGCACCTCGGAAATCCAGCGCCTGGTGATCGCCCGCAACGAGACCGGGCTGCGCTGATGGACGCGACGGGGCGATTGCCGCCCCGTTTCTTTTGTACGATCAACGTGGCAATCGGCAAACAATATCCTTTCCATTCCATTCACAGACGATCTGAAGTGATTCCTGTGGCATTCCCGGATGCATGGTCACGCCATAGAGCCGGGCCGAGTCCACCCATCGTTCGAGCTCGTCGTGATCGTCAAAGCGATAGCTGCCGATGAAGTTCCGGGCCAAATCCGGATCGGTTGCCGCACCATCCGGAATCTTGTTGCCCTTGGCGTCAAGGCTTTCACCTTGCACATAGCGGGCTCTATCAACCGCAGAAGGCGTGATGACCAGCGTGGTTTTTGAACCATCGCGCCATGTGATCCGATAGATGGCGCTGTCAATGCCGATGGTCTTGCTGACGAAGCTCAGTCCGATCGACGAAAGGAACGTCGCCATGCTGTTCCAGGCGGCCGACGAAGTCGTTGCGCCTGTGAACGCCTTGCCAATATCACCTTCCAGTCTTGATCGCTCAGTGGCCATCTGAACGACATCGTAGGCGTTGAGGCTCTTGTGCTCTTCCGGAAAGCTTATGCCGTTGGCGAATTGCGGATCATCTGGATGCACCTCGTACTGGATTCCTCTTCCGGCCCACTGCCGCGGCGCGAACTGTACGGTTGGCACGTTGTTGTCGAGCATGCCCATGATTCGATTGAAGGATGCGTTGATTGGCCTGGGAATCTGCGCCCTTGTTGCGCGGTAGCGACGTAGCTCGCGATCGTATTCCACATCGAAACCATGAATCCGGCGCTGCTGGAAGTCGGCGACGATGGTGGGCCCCGTGCCCGAGGAAAGTGCCAATGCGCGCGGGTCACGACAGTTGTCGCAGACGAGGACGCCCTTGGCGCGGGCTTCCTGGATACTGCCGGCTGCAAACAACGTGCTGAGCAGCAGAGCGGTGCGGCTGAAGAATCGTAGAGCTTTTCCATCCATGATTTGTCTCCTGGGACGGCATCGGATCGATTGCCGTAGAAACATCTGGATAGCAACGATCAGGACGTATCGGACCTCTGCGCGGCCAGAAATCCAACGTTGGGGTTGTCTGCGAACCCGGGAGACGCCTTGAGCGCGAGTGTGGCGTTCGATCCCATACGGTGCAGCGGTCCGGTGTTCGCAATGTGGGCTGGATGCGACCTGCCTCCGGCGCCACCATTGGCACCGTGGTTGCACTGCTGCGCTGACACGTGGCACTGCAAAGCGCCAACCAAGGTCGGCGACTACCGGCTTCATGGCACGAATGAAAAAGGCCCCGGATCGCTCCGGGGCCTTTTCGTTTCAACTCACCGCCGGATCAACGATCCGGGCGGTGCGCGGCTTCCGCGTCGCGCTGGCGCTCCATGAATTCCTTGGAGGACTCATCCAGCTTGTCACCCAGCATGCGGCGCACGACCACGAAGAACACCGGGATCATCAGCAGGCCGAGCAGGGTGGCGAACAGCATGCCGCCGATCACGCCGGTGCCGATGGCGTGGCGGGAGTTGGCGCCGGCGCCGGTGGAGATCGCCATCGGGATCACGCCCATGATGAACGCGAACGAGGTCATCAGGATCGGTCGGAAACGCAGGCGTGCCGCCTCGATGGTGGCATCGCGCAGGGTTTTGCCTGCTGCGCGCTGCTCCACCGCGAACTCCACGATCAGGATCGCGTTCTTGGCGGCCAGGCCGATCACGGTGATCAGGCCGATCTTGAAGAACAGATCGTTCGGCAGGCCACGCAGCATCGACAGGCCGAGGGCGCCAAGCACGCCAAGCGGCACCACCAACAGCACCGCCACCGGGATCGACCAGCTTTCATACAACGCGGCCAGGCACAGGAACACCACCACGATCGACAGCACCAGCAGCAGCGTCGCCGCGTTGCCGGCCAGGATTTCCTGGTAGGACATGCCCGACCAGTCGTAGCCGAAGCCAGCCGGCAGATCGTCGTTGACGATGCCTTCCATGGTCTGCATCGCCTCACCCGAGCTGGTGCCCGGTGCCTGCGAGCCGACGATGTTGATCGCCGAGTAGCCGTTGTAGCGGCTCAGCGACGGCGGTGCCGACACCCATTCGGACTTGACCACCGTATTGAGCGGGATCATCGCATTGGTGCCGTCGGCATTCGTGGTCAGGCTGGAGGGGCTGTAGAAGCTCTTCAGCGACTCCTGGCCGGTGCGGTACGGACCATCGGCCTGCATGGTCACGCGCTTGATGCGGCCTTCGTAGAAGAAGTCGTTCACGTACACCGGGGCCAGCATCAGCTGGATGGTGCTGTACACGTCCGACACCGACATGCCCATCGACTGCGCCTGCACGCGGTCGACATGCAGCTGCAGCTGCGGGGCGTTTTCCAGGCCGTTCGGGCGTACGCCCACCAGATGGTCGGGCTTCTGCGCAGCCTGGCCAAGCAGGATGTTGCGCGCCTGGGTCAGCTGCTCGTAGCCGGCACCGCTGCGGTCCTGCAGCCACATGTCGAAGCCGCCGAACTGGCCGAGGCCCTGCACGGTGGGCAGGTTGACCACGAAGATCTGCGCTTCCTTGATGCCGTAGAACGCGCCGTTCATGTTCTGGATGAACTCGGGCGCGGTGAACTTGCGTTCCTCCCACGGTTTCAGGCGGATGAAGCCCATGCCCACGTTCTCGCCGGAACCGACGAAGCTGAAACCGGCCACCTGCAGCATGCCTTCATAGCCATCCTGCTTTTCCAGGATGCCACGCATCTGCGCGAACACTTCGTTGGTCTGGCCCTTGGTCGAGCCCGGCGGCAACTGCACGATCGCCAGCGCATAGCCCTGGTCTTCTTCCGGCAGGAAGCTGCCCGGCATGCGGGTGAACAGGAAGCCGCACAGTGCGGTCAGCACCACGAACAGGATCATCCAGCGCGGTGCATGGCGCACCGCCGAAGTGATGTGCCCCACATAGGTATGGCTGATCTTGTCGTAGTACTTGTTGAAGGTGCGGTAGATGATGTTCGGGTTGTCGTTGTGCGTCGGCTTGAGGAAGGTCGCGCACAGCGCCGGGGTGAAGCCCAGAGCCAGGAACGCCGAGAACGCCATCGAGATGGCGATGGTCAGCGCGAACTGCTTGTAGATCTCACCGGCGGCGCCGCCCTGCAGGGCGGACGGGATGAACACCGCGGCCAGTACGACGGTGATCGCCACCACCGCGCCGGTGATCTGGGTCATCGCCTTCTGCGTGGCCGGCTTCGGCGCCAGGCCTTCCTCGGTCATGATGCGTTCGACGTTCTCGATCACCACGATCGCGTCATCGACCACGATGCCGATCGCCAGCACCATCGCGAACAGGGTCAGCTGGTTGATCGTGAAGCCGATCATCCACATGCCCAGGAAGGTGCCGAGCAGGGCCACCGGGATGACCAGGGTCGGGATCAGGGTGGCGCGGAAGTTCTGCAGGAAGATCAGCATCACCAGGAACACCAGGAACACTGCTTCAAACAGTGTCTTGACCACTTCCTGGATGGAGATCTTGACGAAGGTGGTGCTGTCGTACGGCGAGAACCAGGTCACCCCGGACGGGAAGCTGGGCTGCAGCTCGTCCATCTTGGCGCGCACCGCATCGGCCACGTTCAGGGCGTTGGCGCCCGGCAGCAGCTGGATGGCGAAGGCACCGGTCGGCTTGCCGTTGTACTGGGTGTCGAAACCGTAGTTGTTGGCACCGAAGGCAACGCGGGCGATGTCCTTCATCAGCACCCGCGAACCGTCCGGATTTGCCCGCAGGATGATGTTCTCGAACTCCTGCGGCGAACTGAAGCGGCCTTCAGCCGAGACCGTGGCGGTGAAGTGCTGGCCTTCCGGCGACGGGTCCGAACCCAGCGCACCGGCGGCGAACTGCACGTTCTGCGCGCGCACCGCCGCCAGCACCTGGCTGGCCGACAGGCCATAACCCTGCATCTTCTCCGGGTTGAGCCAGATGTTCATGGCGTACTCGGAACCGAACTGCTGGGTGCTGCCGACGCCGGGAATACGCGAGACCTGGTCGAGCACGCGCGAGCCGACGATGTCGTTCAGGGCGTCACGGTTGATGGCCGGCGTATCGGACTGCAGCGCGATCACCATCAGGAAGCCGGCGTTGGCCTTGGCCACCACCACGCCCTGCTGGGTCACTTCCGAAGGCAGGCGTGGCGTGGCCAGCGAGACCTTGTTCTGCACCTGCACCTGGGCGATGTCCGGATCGGTACCGGTCTCGAAGGTCAGGGTGATCTGCGCGCGGCCGTTGGAGGCGGACGATGAGCTGAAGTACAGCAGGTGATCGATACCGGTCAGCTGCTGCTCGATCACCTGGGTGACCGACTTCTCCGTGGTGTCCGCACTGGCACCCGGGTAGGTCGCCGAGACGGTGACCTGCGGCGGGGCGATGTTGGGATAGGACTCCACACCCAGGTTGAGGATCGCGATCACGCCGCTGAGCGAGATCAGGATCGCAACCACCCAGGCGAAGACTGGATGTTCGATGAAAAATTTAGGCATGACGGAAGGTTCCCGTTACTGCTTGTTCGAATCGGTGGCGGCCGGCTTGGCCGCATCGGCCTGCTCGGGCTTGGCCGCGTCGGCCGGTGCCTTGGCTGCGGCCGGTGCTGCGCCCGCCGGAGCGGCGCCGCCTGCGGCAGGCTTGCCGTTGGCGTCCTGCCCCGGGGTCCACGGCTTGGCGACTGCCGGTGCACCTTCCTTGACCTTCTGCACGCCGGCCACGATCACCTTGTCACCGGCGGCCAGACCGTCGCTGACCAGCCAGTTGCCGTTCTGCGCGCCATCGGTCTTCACGTTCTTGCGCACGACCTTGCCGTCGGCACCGACCACCATCACGTAGCCGCCGGTGGTGTCGCGCAGCAGCGCCTGCTGCGGCACCAGGTAGGCGTTGTTGCGCTCGCCGAGGTTGGCCTGGAAGCTGACGAAGGCGCCGGGCAGCAGGATCTGCTGCGGGTTCGGCAGCAGCGCGCGCAGCGACACCGCGCCGGTGGCCGGGTCGACCGTGGTCGAGGAGAAGTCCAGCGTGCCCGGCTCGCTGTAGGTGCTGCCGTCGGCCAGCTTGACGTTGACCGTGGCCTTGCCGTCACCGGACAGCGCCAGCGCACCCTTGGCCTGCTGCGCGCGCAGCTGGGTCAACTCGTCCACGCTCAGCGAGAAGTTCACGTACAGCGGGTCGAGCTGGTCAACGGTGGTCAGCAGGGTCACATCGCCCTGGCCGACCAGCGCGCCTTCGGTGACCTGCTGCTTGTTGGCCACACCGCTGATCGGCGCGGTCACTTCGGTATAACCCAGGCTGATGCGCGAAGAGGTCACCGCCGCTTCGGCCTGCTTGACCGCGGCCAGCGCGGTGCGCTCGGCCGATTCGGCGTTGTCCAGGTCGGATTTGGAGACGAACTGCTGCGGCGCCAGCGAACGCGCGCGGTCCGCGGCCACCTTGGCATTGGCGTAGGTGGCGCGGGCCGAGGCCAGCTGGGCCTCGGAGGCATTGAGCGAAGCACGCAGCGGCGCCGGGTCGATCAGGAACAGGGGCTGGCCCTGCTTGACCTGCGAGCCTTCCTGGTAGACGCGCTTGAGCAGTACGCCCGGCACGCGCGCGCGCACGTCGGCGCTGCGGAACGGCGACAGGCGGCCGACCAGCTCACGCTGCAGCGGCAGGGTCTGCGGCTTGGCGTCGATCACGCCCACCTCCGGCGGCGGGGGCGTCTGCTGTTCCGGCTTCTTGCAGGCAGCCAGCGCGACAGCAACGGCGCACGTCAAGGCAAGGGTGCGGAGTGGGGCGGTCATCAGGAGGAACTCCGGGGTTGGTTTGAAGACGGGGCCGCCGACGGCTGAGGCGCGAAGGCGCGCAGGAAGCTGTCGACGGAGAACTCTGCCCAGCGCCGACGCAGCTGCGCGTCATCACGATGGGGGGTATGGAAACGCTGTTTGTCGAAATCCTGACCGGCGATCATGCTCAGCAGCAGTTCGGCCATGAAGTGCGGGTCGTCATGCCGGAGCTGGCCACGCATGCAAACGGTTTCAATCCATTCAGCAAGATGAAGCGTCAGCGCGCCGGCGCCATGCCGGTACAGCGTACGCGCCTCTTCGGGAAACTGGGCCGCGTCGGCGGCGATCAGCCGACAGGCCTGTCCTACGTGCGGTTGGTTGAAATGCTCCAGGAAGTCGGTGGCGAACTGGAGCAGGCTGGCACGCAGGTCGTCAGTGCGGAGTGCACGAACCATGGCTCCGGTAGCGTGGCCGACATGGCGCTGCATCACCCGGCGCAGCAGTTCCTGCTTGTTGCCGTAGCGCGAGTACAGGGTCTGCTTGGAGCAGCCGGCATGCTGGGCCACCGCGTCCATGCTCATCTGCATGCCCTGCTGGGCCAGCAGCTCGCGCACGGCATCGAACACGCGCTCATCGCGTGCGTCGAGGGCAACGGGGAGGTAGGCCGGGTTCACGCGGTGGACTATACCGTCCAGTTCAGGATTGTGGAATCGAATCGGCGTCGCCGCGTGTGTCTTCCGGTAACACGCTTTGCCGATCCTGTCGGCAGTGCTGAAGCGCGCGCCAGCACCATACCGGTGCGAACTGAATAGGCGTCTAAACCGCAGCAAACCCGAATCTGGTTATTCCGTCCTGCAGCAAGGCCTTTTCGTGCGGTAGGGCTACAATTTCATTTTCCCAACTGAGCAAGCGCATCGCTCTGCCATGAAACCGCAAAAAACCGCAGCCAAGACCGTGAAAAACAAGACCAAACCAGCAGAGTCGGAGGTCGCAGTGACCGCTGGTTTCTCCCTGGAGCCGGTGTACACGGCATTGCGCAAGCGTTACCCCGCGGCCGCACAGGCCGAAGCGGTGGCCTTCGCCACTGACTTCTACAAGCGCATGGAGTCGGACGAGTTCCCGCACCACAGCGCTGAAGAGTGGGCCGCTCTCGCGGCTGAGACGCTGGAATTCGCCCGTGCCCGCAAGGCCGGCAAGGCCAACGTCCGCGTGTTCAATCCGACCGCGAAGGCCAACGGTTGGGAATCGCCGCACACCGTGCTGCAGATCGTCAACGACGACATGCCGTTCCTGGTCGACACCGTCACCATGTCGCTGGCCGAACAGGGCGTGGGCGTCCACGTGCTGGGCCACCCGGTGCTGCGCTTCACCCGCGACAAGGCCGGCAAGCTGGTCAAGGTCGGCGAGGGTGATGCCGAGTCGGTGATGCTGCTGGAGATCGACCGCCAGCCGGCCGAAGCCATGGCGGGCATCGAGCAGGCCATCAGCAAGGCACTGGACGAAGTGCGTGCGATCGTGCGCGACTGGCAGCCGATGAAGGACAAGGCGCTGGCGCTGGCCGACGACCTGGGCAGCCGCCAGCTGCCGGTCGACGACGCGTCGCGCAAGGAAGCACAGGAATTCCTGCGCTGGGCCGCCGACAACCACTTCACCTTCTTCGGCTACCGCGAGTACCGCGTCGAGAAGCAGGGCAAGGAAGAGGTGCTGGCGCCGCTGAACGACACCGGCCTGGGCCTGATGCGCGGCAAGGACAAGTCCGCCGCCCGTCCGGTCAAGACCCTGGCCGCGCAGGGCCTGAACACCACGTCCGGGCTGAAGGACGCGCTGATCCTGACCAAGACCAATGCCCGTTCGCGCGTGCACCGCGCCGGCTACATGGACTACATCGGCGTGCTGGAATTCGACGCCAGGGGCAAGATCATCGGCGAGCAGCGCTTCCTCGGCCTGTTCACCTCCAGCGCCTACAACCGTCGCCCGTGGGAAATCCCGCTGGTGCGCCAGCGCCACGAGCACGTGATGAAGCAGTCGGGCCTGGCCTCGGCCAGCCACAGCGGCAAGGCCCTGCGCCACATCCTGGAAACCCTGCCGCGCGAAGAACTGTTCCAGTCCAGCGAGGACGAACTGTTCCGCACTGCCATGGGCGTGCTGGGCCTGCAGGAGCGCGTGCGCAGCCGCCTGTTCCTGCGCCGCGACAAGTACAGCCGTTTCATCTCCGCGCTGGTCTACCTGCCGCGTGAGCGCTTCAACACCGACGTGCGCCTGCGCATCGAAGCGATGCTGAAGGACGCGCTGCACGGCGAGTACGTCGACAGCTCGGTGGTACTGGGCGAATCGCCGCTGGCCCAGGTGCACCTGATCGTGCGCCCGAAGCCGGGCGAAATGCTGGACGTCGATACCGCCGAACTGGAGCAGAAGCTGGCCCAGGTGCTGCGCAACTGGCAGGACGACCTGCGCGAAGCGCTGGTGACCCGCCACGGCGAAACCGAAGGCCTGCGCATTGCTGCCCGTATCGGCAAGGCACTGCCAGCCGGCTACATCGAAGACAACAGCACCGCCGTTGCCGCCAACGATGTCAGCCAGCTCGACGCCCTGACCGGCCCGGACGACCTGCGCCTGAGCCTGCAGGCGGTGCCGCGTGAATCTGGTGATGGCCTGCGCCTGAAGCTGTATCGCCAGCTGGATGACATCCCGCTGTCGGACGCGCTGCCGATGATGGAAAACATGGGCCTGCGCGTGATCGCCGAGCGTCCGTACCGCCTGTCGGTCGACAACGCGCCGGTGTACGTGCAGGACTTCGAGGTCGAGTCGACCGCCGGCGCGATCGATGCCGCCAGCGTCGATGAAGCCTTCGGCGAGACCTTCGCCCGCGTCTGGCACGGCGATGCCGAGAACGACGGCTTCAACCGCCTGGTGCTGGCCGCTGGCCTGCACTGGCGCCAGGTCGCCATGCTGCGTGGCTACTGCAAGTACCTGCTGCAGACTGGCGTGCCGTTCTCGCAGGCCTACGTGGAAGGCACCTTCGCGCGCTACCCGCTGCTGGCCCGCCTGCTGGTCGAGCTGTTCGAAGCCCGCTTCGATCCGGCTACCGGCCATGAGAGCAAGGACGATATCGCCGCCGGCCAGGCCCAGCTGAAGGCCCACTTCGATGTGCTGGCTGCTGGCGACGACGCCACCCTGAAGGTGCTCAAGACCGTGGTCGACGCCCGCAAGGGTGACCGCGACGCGCAGATGCAGGCCGCGCGCGATGCGCTGCTGAAGCTGATGGACCGCGTGTCCAGCCTGGACGAAGACCGCATCCTGCGCTCGTTCATGGGCGTGATCGACGCGACCCTGCGTACCAGCTACTACCAGACCGATGCCAACGGCCAGCACGGCCATGTCATCAGCTTCAAGTTCGATTCGGCGCTGGTGCCGGACCTGCCGAAGCCGCGCCCGTACCGCGAAATCTTCGTCTACGGCCCGCGCGTGGAAGGTACCCACCTGCGCTTCGGCGCGGTCGCCCGTGGTGGCCTGCGCTGGTCGGACCGTCGCGAAGACTTCCGTACCGAAGTGCTGGGCCTGGTCAAGGCGCAGATGGTCAAGAACACCGTCATCGTGCCGGTCGGCGCGAAGGGCGGCTTCTTCGCCAAGACCCCGCCGGTGAACGGCGACCGCGACGCGATCTTCGCCAACGGCGTGGCCTGCTACAAGCTGTTCATCCAGGGCCTGCTGGACATCACCGACAACATCGTCAACAACAAGATCGTGCCGCCGGTGGATGTCGTGCGCCACGACATGGACGATCCGTACCTGGTGGTGGCTGCCGACAAGGGCACCGCGACCTTCTCCGACATTGCCAACGGCCTGGCCATCGCGCACGGCTTCTGGATGGGCGATGCGTTCGCCTCCGGTGGTTCGGTGGGTTACGACCACAAGGGCATGGGCATCACCGCACGCGGTGCGTGGGAGTCGGTCAAGCGCCACTTCCGTGCGCTGGGCCGTGACAGCCAGAGCCAGGACTTCACCGCGGTCGGCGTCGGCGACATGTCCGGCGACGTGTTCGGCAACGGCATGCTGCTGTCGCGCCACATCCGCCTGGTAGCTGCGTTCGATCACCGCCACATCTTCCTGGACCCGAACCCGGATGCAGCCACCACGTTCGTCGAACGTGAGCGCCTGTTCACCGTGCCGCGTTCGAGCTGGGCGGACTACGATGCCAAGCTGATCAGCAAGGGCGGCGGCGTGTACCCGCGCAGCCTGAAGTCGATCGAGATCACCCCGCAGGTGCGTGAAGTGCTGGGCCTGGACGAGAACGTCAAGGCGCTGTCGCCGAACGACCTGATGAGCGCGATCCTGAAGGCACCGGTCGACCTGCTGTGGAATGGTGGCATCGGTACCTACGTCAAGGCCGCCAGCGAGCAGCACAGCGATGTCGGCGACCGCGCCAACAACGCGCTGCGCGTGAACGGTGGCGAGCTGCGCTGCAAGGTGGTGGGCGAGGGCGGCAACCTGGGCATGACCCAGCTGGGCCGCATCGAAGCTGCCCAGGCAGGCGTGCTGCTCAACACCGACTTCATCGACAACTCGGCCGGTGTCGACACCTCCGACCACGAAGTCAACATCAAGATCCTGCTCAACGATGTGGTGCGGGCCAAGAAGCTGACCGTCGAGCAGCGCAACAAGCTGCTGGCTTCGATGACCGATGAAGTCGCCGAGCTGGTGCTCAACGACAACTACCGCCAGAACCAGGCGCTGAGCCTGATGGAGCGGATGGCGGTCAAGCGCCTGGGTTCCAAGCAGCACTTCATCCGTACCCTGGAGCAGCAGGGCCTGCTTGATCGCCAGATCGAGTTCCTGCCGTCCGATGCCGAGCTGTCGCAGCGCAAGGCACGCGGCCAGGGCCTGACCCGTCCGGAGCTGTCGGTGCTGCTGTCCTACTCCAAGCTGGTGGCGTTCGCCCAGCTGCTGGATTCGGACATTCCGGAAGATCCGTATCTGTCCAAGGAGCTGCAGCGCTACTTCCCGACCCCGCTGCAGAAGAAGTACGCCGACGCAATGGAGCGTCACCGCCTGAAGCGCGAAATCATCGCCACGGCCGTGACCAACCAGACCATCAACCGCATGGGCGCCACCTTCCTGATGCGCATGCAGGAAGACACCGGCCGTTCCATCGCCGAGGTCGCCAAGGCCTACACCATCAGCCGTGAAACGCTGGATGCGCGCGCGCTGTGGGCACAGATCGATGCCCTCGACGGCAAGGTGCCGGAGTCGGTGCAGATCGATGCACTGGAAGTGATCTGGAAGCTGCAGCGCTCGTTCGTGCGCTGGCTGCTGTCGCGCCCGGGCGCGATGCCGGGCATCACCGAAGCGGTCAACCGCTACCAGGGTCCGTTCAACGACATCCGCGTTGCTTCGGGTGTGCTGCCGGATTCGCAGCGTCCGACCTACGAAGCCCTGGTGGCCGAGTGGAAGGAAAAGGGCCTGCCGTCCGCGCTGGCACAGCAGCTGGCCGAACTGCACTTCCTGGAGCCGGCGTTCGACATCATCGAACTGGCCCGTACCCGCAAGCTGAAGCCGGTGGACGTGTCCAAGGTCCACTTCCGCCTGGGCGATGCCCTGCAGCTGCCGTGGCTGTTCGAGCAGGTCGACGCGCTGGAGGTCAATGGCCGTTGGCACGCCGTGGCACGTGGCGTGCTGCGTGACGAACTGGCGGCCAACCACCGCAACCTGGCGGGCCAGGTGCTGGGCACCAAGGGCAGCAGTGCTGAAGCCAAGGTGGCGGCCTGGATGGGCCGCGACGACAACAGCCTGCGCTTCACCCTGGCGATGCTGGCCGAACTGGCCGAGCAGAAGACCCTGGACTACCCGACCGTCTCGGTCGCGGTCCAGCGACTGGGCCAGCTGGCCGCGCATGGTGCGTAAGCGCATTCGCGCTGACGCCCCACGGTTTGCTCTGCAAACCGTGGGCCCCATGCCAACCATGCTCCCAGACCCCCGCGCCGTTGGCGCGCCCCCCTGACTCAGGGGGGCTCCTGATCTGCAGCAGTTGGAGGAACGGCCCCGCGAAAGCGGGGCCGTTCTGTTTCTGCCTGTTTTTCTGCGATCACTGACCCGACGCCGGCCGTCGACCTGTCAGGTGGATGACCGGCATATCCGCCGGGACCGTGAGCGCCATGGATGGCGCGATCGAGCCCCCAGGGACGGGTTTACGGCGTGTCCCGGCGGATATGCCGGTCATCCGCCCCGCGCGGTCCACCCCCCGGCGCTCGGTTATGCTCTTCACCAGTCCCCCCCCGGATCCACCGATGAGCGACACCCCCCGCATCGCTTTCCTGGCCAGCACCACCGAGCCCGCGCAGATGGCCCGCGCCGCGATGGTCTCGCGCTATGGCGATCACGCGCCGGAGCAGGCGGACGTGCTGTGCCCGCTGGGCGGCGACGGTTTCATGCTGCAGACCCTGCATCGGCACGGGCACCTGGGAAAGCCGGTGTTCGGCATGAAACTGGGCACCGTCGGCTTCCTGATGAACCAGTACCGCGGCGACGACGACGTGCAGGCCCGCATTGCCAGTGCCGAACCGGCCAACCTGCGCCCGCTGGAAATGGTGGCGCTGACCGAGTCGGGCACCAGTACCGGTTCGCTGGCCTACAACGATGTGTCGCTGCTGCGCCAGACCCGGCAGGCGGCGCATATCGGCATCGACCTCAACGGCCAGGAACGTGTCGCCGAACTGATCGGAGACGGCGTGCTGGTGGCCACCCCGGCCGGCAGCACCGCCTACAACTATTCCGCGCACGGACCGGTGCTGCCGCTGGGCTCGCACACCATCGCGCTGACGCCGTTGGCCCCGTACCGGCCGCGACGCTGGCGCGGGGCGATTCTCAAGGCCGACACCGAAGTGCGTTTCCGCGTGCTCGATCCGTACAAGCGCCCGGTCAGCGTCACAGCGGATTCGCACGAGACCCGCGACGTGGTCGAGGTGACCATCCGCGAGTCGAAGGACCGCCGCGTGACCCTGCTGTTCGACCCGGAGCACAACCTGGAAGACCGGATCCTGAGCGAACAGTTCGTTTTTTGACGACAATAGGCGGCCGGCCGCGCCGACCGCTTGAAGGACCCCCACCGATGGGCGACAACTCCCCCCGTTTGCTGACCGTCGCGGTGACCTCGCGCGCCTTGTTCGACCTCGAGGAAAGCCATGCGCTGTTCGAGAGCGATGGCGTGGCGGCCTATGCCGAATTCCAGCGCCAGCACGAGGACGATATCCTCGGGCCCGGCGTGGCCTTCCCGGTGGTGCGCAAGTTGCTGGCGCTGAATCAGGGCGCCAGCCCGGAGAACCCGCGGGTCGAGGTGATCCTGCTGTCGCGCAATTCGGCCGATACCGGCCTGCGCATCTTCAATTCGATCCAGCACTACGGCCTGGGCATCATCCGCGCAACGTTCACCGCCGGCGAGCCGACCTGGCCGTACGTGAAGCCATTCGGCACCGACCTGTTCCTGTCGGCCAACCCCGAATCGGTGCGCAGCGCGCTGCGCCATGGCATCGCGGCGGCGACCATCCTGCCCAAGCCGCCGGGCGAAACCGCCGCCGCGGCGGCCGACCAGATCGATACCGGTCGCCCGGCCGGTCAGCTGCGCATCGCCTTCGACGGTGACGCGGTGATCTTCGGTGACGAAAGTGAGCGCATTTCGCGCGAGCAGGGCGTGGAAGCCTTTGGCCGCCACGAGCGCGAACGCGCCCGCGAGCCGCTCAGCGGCGGTCCGTTCCGTGGCTTCCTGTCGGCGCTGCACACGCTGCAGGAAGTGTTCCCGGCCGGTGACAGCGCACCGATCCGTACCGCGCTGGTGACTGCGCGTTCGGCGCCGGCGCACGAGCGGGTGATCCGCACCCTGCGCGAGTGGGGCGTGCGCCTGGACGAGGCGCTGTTCCTCGGTGGCCGCCACAAGGGCCCGTTCCTGCAGGCGTTCGGCGCCGACATCTTCTTCGATGATTCGCAGCACAACATCGACAGCGCCCGCGAGCATGTGGCCGCCGGCCACGTACCGCATGGCGTTGCCAACGAAGGATAGGGTCTGGTAGTCGCCAACCTTGGTTGGCATTGCCGTCAGGCCATGGGTCCGGTCAAGGGCTGCCCGACATCCCCAGCTGCAGGTCCACCACCTTCCAGCGCAGGCCCTGCGGTTCCAGCACCACCTTCATTGGCGGCTGGCCGGGGCCGCGATCGACATCGATCACGAAGCGGTCCAGCGCTTCGAAATGATGTTCGGCATGCTTCAGCGGCCGCGCGGGTTCGGTCGCGCCGAAGGCATCGCCGCCCTGCAGTTCATTGCGGCCGCGCTTCCACAGCACGTGACCCTGCAGCATCGCGCCGATCCCGGTCGGGGTCACCATGGTGTCCACCGCGGCACCACCAAGCTGGTCGCCCAGCCCGTACAGCAGGGCACCGAACGGGCTGGCCGCCACATCCGGGCCGGCTTGGCGCACCAGATAGTCATTGAGCTGCGCGCGCAGGCTGCTGCGCACGCGCGGGAAATCGACGTAACGCTCCAGGCGCGCGGTGTCGCGTTGCTCAACGGCCTTGGACAGGCCATTGACGGTCATGTACGGGCCGCCGAACCACCAGGCGGCCAAGGCCAGGACCAACAGCCCAACGAGTGCGGTGAGTTTCTTCATGCCGCCCAGACTGCCGCAACCGCAGCAGCATGGGGTGAAGACTCAATGACTGGGAGATCCGCGGCCATCACCGAAGGCGTCCACCAGCTGCTGGCGTTCGGCTGCGGTCAGTGCCTCAAGCCGCGTTGCCAGTACTTCTTCCAGGCTGGCGGTGCGGGTGGTACCCAGGATGCCACTGGCCACGCCGGGATGGCCCAGGGCGTAGGCAAACGCGGTCTGGGCGGGGCGCTGGCTGCGGATGGCGGCCAGCGTCTTCCGCATGTTGCGTGCGCTGTGCATCAGTGTGCGGCTGCTCGGTTTTAGCCAAGCCCTGGCCAGGTACCAGGCATCCGCCGGTCGTGGCAGGCGCGGGCGTGGTGGCAGCAGATGGCCCTGCGCCAGCACGGTGCCGGCCAGTACGCCGATGCCCACTGCGTGCAACTGGTCGATGAGGGGTTCACGGTCCTGCTGCAGGGCGTTGTAGTCCAGAAGCACCACGTCGAACAGCGTCGGATGGTCGATCATCCAGCGCAGGGTCGATGCCGTGTGCGTATTGATGCCGGTGTGCAGGATCAGCCCGCGTTCGCGCAGGCGTTGCAGCGCGGCCAGCAGGTCATCGTTGATGTCGTGCTGGCTGGCACCGTGCAGCTGGTAGATATCCAGGTAATCCAGGCCGAGGTTGCGCAGCGAGGCCTCGCAGCTGGCAGTGATGGCTGCCGGCGAGAAATTGCGTTGCTCGGCGCCGCTGACGCCGGCCTGGCCGGTCAGTGTGCCGCCCTTGCTGGAAATCACCAGCGACTCGCGCGGGTATCGCTTCAGCAACGGGCGCAGGATGCGGCCCAGCCGCGGCTCGGCGTGGAAACCGGAATAGTTGTGGCCGGTGTCCAACAGGTTCACGCCCTGTGCCAGTGCATGCTTGACCACGTGCGCGGCCGACTGTTCCGGGAAGCGGCGATGCCCCCAGAAGCCGGAGCAGCCCAGGCCCACCGGCGAAACCGCCAGGCCGGTGCGGCCCAGCGTGCGGCGTTGCTGTGCCAACGGCATCAGAATTCCAGGTCCAGCGCCGCGCACAGGTAGTCGACGAACGGGCCGAGCGCGGCCAGGTCCTTGCCCAGTGTGGACAGCAGGCGCGGGCCGGTCATGGTGGCGTCGTCCAGCGAGCGCCACATCACCCAGTTGCGGTGCTTGAGGTCGTCGATGAATTCGAAGTCGGCCGGGAAGCCGCGCGGCGGACGCACCAGCTTCTCGCTCTCTTCGAAGTTGAAGCGCTTGCGCAGGGCCGTTGCATGCGCTGCGGCCTTCCAGCTGCCCGGGTTGTCGAGGATGAAGTGGCGCACGCGGCGCTGGGTCTCCGGTTCCGGATGCCACAGGCCGGCACCGACGAAGCTCTCGCCCGGCTGCAGGTGCACGTAGAACGAGGGCGCGGCCACCTCGCGGCGGCGCTCATGGAACAGGCGTGCACCCTGCCAGGTCTTGTACGGGGATTTGTCGTTGGAGAAGCGCGCGTCGCGATGGATGCGGAACAGCGAGCCGCCGACGCCGCGGGTATCGGCGCGGAAGTGGTCGCTGACCTCGGCCAGCGCCGGCTGCAGGTCGCCCAGCAGGCGCAGGAACGGCTGCCGCACGTGGTCTTCGTACTGCTGGCGGTGGTCGTTGAACCACGCCTTGTCGTTATGCCGCGCCAGGCTGCGCAGGAACTTGAAGCTGGCGTCCGAGAAATAGGTACTCACAAGGTCTCCTGCAGGTGCTGGCCCCAGTCGCGCAGCGATTGCAGCAGGGCCTGGCGCCGTGCATCGTCGGGCGCTTCAGCGGCCAGTGCATCGAGCTGCTGCTGGTACTGGGGCAGGTTGAGTTCGCCCAGCCCGCCGTCTCCGAGCAGGCGCTGGCGGCGGTAATCCTGCCAGCGCTGGCGTTCAGCCGGCGCGAGGCTGTCGGGATGATTGCGCGCGCGGTAGCGGAACAGCAGCTCCGGCAGGCGCGGGTCGCGGAAGCGGCCTTTCAGGGCGGCCAGCTGCTCCGGCGCGGTGGTGCGTGCCAGCGCAAGCAGCGGCTTGTCGCCATTGCCGAGGAAGCCGTCGTAGAGCGAGGCATCGACATCGGCCACGGTGGCGGCGCGGGGCTGGTTGTAGACCTGCCGGGCCTTCTCGGCCAGCTGCGGGGCGAACGCGCGCAGGCGTTCCACCTTGGCCTCGATCGCGGCCACGTCCAGGCCGAGGCGCGCGTGGTCATCGGCGCGCAGGTGGTTCCAGGCGATCAGCGCGGGCACCTTGTTCAGGTGCACTTCCTTCAGCGGCACCCGCGCCACGCCTTCGGGCAGCTCGCTGGCGCGCATGTACAGGCGCTGTGCGATCACCTCGGCCGGCAGTTCCAGCAGATCGTCGATCTCGCCTTCCAGGTCGAACACGATCACCCGGTTGTTGATGGTCGGGTGCGCAGCCAGCGGCAGCACCGGGGCCGCGCACAGGCGACTGGCCGGGTAGCGCATGGAAATGTGCAGTACCGGCTTCATCGCGGCCACGTCCAGCAGGCTGCCGACGAAGCGTTTGTCACGCAGCTTCAGCGCGTACTCCCACAGCCGTGGCTGCGACTGCTTGAACAGGCGTGCCATGCCGATGGTGGCGCGTACGTCGGACAGCGCTTCGTGCGCATCGCCTTCGCGCACGTTGTTGGCCTCGGCCAGGTGCTCGAGCTTGAACGAGGTGGCGCCATCCTCGCGCAGCGGCCACTGGATGCCGTCCGGGCGCATCGCGCGCATCAGCCGCAGCATGTCCAGCAGGTCCCAGCGCGAATTGCCGTTGCGCCACTCGCGTTCGTACGGGTCGTGGAAGTTGCGGAACAGGCCGTAGCGGACGAACTCATCGTCGAAGCGCAGCGTGTTGTAGCCCAGCGCACAGGTGCCGGGGCGCGACAGCTGCTCGTTGATGCGATCGAAGGCCTCGGCCTCGCTGATGCCCTCGGCCAGTGCCTGCTGCGGGGTGATGCCGGTGACCAGCGTGGCCATCGGCGAGGGCAGCAGGTCATCGGCCGGGCGCACGAAGAAGCTGACCGGCGTGTCGATTTCGTTGAGATCGGCGTCGGTACGGATCGCGGCGTACTGCGAGATGCGCGTGCGCCGCGGGTCCTGGCCGAAGGTTTCCAGGTCGTAGAACAGGAAGCTGTCAGCCATCAGTGCGCCCCCTCCAGGACCGGTAGCTGGGCGTGGATCTGTGCTTCCAGTGCGGTCCAGTCGATGTTGTCCAGTGAATCGTGACCGGCGGTGGCGGCCACCAGCATGTCGCGCTGCAGTTCGGTGCGGCGCAGCGCCTCGGCATAGGGCGTGTGCAGGAAGGTGACCATCGTGTAGTGCGGTACGAAACGGGTCGGCCAGCGCCGCTGCAGTTCCTGCTCCAGTTCGCGCTGCAGCAGGAACGCGGGATCGGCCACGCGGTCGCGCATCTCCAGGTAGTTCTCCAGCGCCATCTGCTGGATTGCGCGCGCATTTGGCTTGCGCTCGGCTTCGAACGCGGCGAACGCGCCTTCCAGATCATCGGCCTCCATCAGGTGACGGGCCAGCGCAACGCAGTCCTCGAACGCGCAGTTCATACCCTGGCCATGGAACGGCACCATCGCATGCGCGGCATCGCCGATCAGCACGGCGCGGCCCTGCTGGTGCCAGCGTTCCAGAGTGAGCGTGCCAAGCAGGCCCGGCGGATGCTGCTCCCAGTCCGCGCGCAGGTTCGGGATCAACGGCAGGGTGTCGGCGAACTCGCGCGCGAACAGCGCCTCGGCCTGTGTGCCGGTGTTGACGGTGGCGAAGCTGGGATCGCCCTGGTTGGGGAGGAACAGCGTGACGGTGAAGGTGCCTTCATGGTTGGGCAGGGCGATGCACATGTAGTGGCCACGCGGCCAGATGTGCAGTGCATTGCGCTCGATGCGGAAGCTGCCATCGGCAGCCGGCGGGATCTCCAGCTCCTTGTAGGAGTGGTCGAGGAAGGCGATGTCCTCACCCAGCGGCGCGCGCCGGTTCATCGCCGCACGCAGTGCCGAACCGGCACCGTCGGCACCGATCAGGGTGTCGAAACGGATGTCGTGCGGGCTGTCGTCACGGTCATCGATGAAGCGTGCGTAACCCGCATCGAAATCGACGGTGTGCAGGCGGCGATGGAAGTGCACGGTGGCGCCGGCCTGTTCGGCCAGCTCCAGCAGCGTGGTGTTCAGGTCGCTGCGGTGGATCGACCAGATCACTTCGCTGTCGTCGCGGCCATAGCGCTGCAGCTGCGGTTCGCCCTCGCGCGGGTGCACCATGCGCCCGCGCATCATCACCGCGCGCGCCATCACCTCGTCTTCCACGCCCGCCTGACGCAGTGCGTTGCGCCCACGCTCGGCCAACGCCAGGTTGATCGAGCGGCCGCTCTCGTAGTCGGCCACGCGTGGATCGCCGCGGCGTTCGTACAAGGTGATGCGCCAGCCCTGGCGTGACAGCAGGATGGCCAGCAGGGACCCGGCAAGGCCGGCACCGATAATGCTCAACGAGCGGGAAGCGTGTGCGATCAACGAACTGTCCAGCAGTAGGGGAGGGGCCGGCTTAGAGGCCGGCCCAGGCTTCCACTTCCTCGACGAAGTGGTGCACGTCCAGGTAGCGGTTGTAGAGCGGCGTGGGCGAGATGCGGATCACGTCGGGTTCGCGCCAGTCGCCGAGCACGCCGATGCCGCGCAGATGCTCGAACAGCGCACGGCCGCGCTCGCGGCCACCGATCACGCGCAGCGACAACTGGCAGCCACGGCGCTGCGGCTCGGCCGGGGTGATGATGTCCAGCACGCCGGACAGGCGCGCACGGACCAGTGCTTCGAGCATGCCGGTCAGTGCCAGCGACTTGCTGCGCAGCGCCTCCATGCCGGCGCGCTCGAACAGGTCCAGCGAGGCGCGCAGCGGCGCCAGGCCGAGGATTGGCGGATTGCTCAGCTGCCAGCCTTCGGCACCGATGGCCGGCGTGAACTGCGGTGCCATCTGGAAGCGGGTGGATTCCTCATGGCCCCACCAGCCGGCAAAGCGCGGCAGGCTGGTGTCGCGGTGATGGCGCTCGTGGACGAAGGCGCCGGCAACCGCGCCCGGGCCGCTGTTGAGGTACTTGTAGTGGCACCACACGGCGAAATCAGGGGCCACGTCATGCAGGCGCAGCGGCAGGTTGCCGACCGAGTGTGCCAGGTCGAAGCCGATACGCGCGCCCTGCAGGCGTGCGGCGCGGGTGATCGCATCGAGGTCGAAGGCCTGGCCGGTGCGGTACTGCACGCCGGGCCACAGCACCAGCGCCAGGCGTGAACCGTGCTCGGCGATGGCATGCTCGATCGCGGTCAGTGAAATCGTGCCGTTGGCCTCGTCCGGCTGCACTTCCACCAGGCACTCGGCCGGGTCGAAACCATGGAAGCGGATCTGTGCTTCCACCGCGTGGCGATCGGTCGGGAATGCGCCGGCTTCCATCAGGATCACCGGGCGCTCGGCCGTGGGCCGGTAGAAGCTGACCATCATCAGGTGCAGGTTCACGCTCAGCGTGTTCATTGCAACTACCTCGCTGGGCAGCGCACCGACCACGCGGGCCAGCTGCGCGCTCACCAGGCGGTGGTAGGACAGCCACTGCGTCGGGCCGGTGAAGTGGCCTTCCACCGCCAGCTCGCCCCACTGCTTCATCACTTCCTGCACGGCCGCCTGCGCGCCACGCGGCTGCAGGCCCAGCGAGTTGCCGACGAAGTAGGTCTGCTCGCCGCCGCCATGGCGCGGAATCAGGAATTCATTGCGCAGCGGGCGCAGCGGATCGGCGGCGTCCAGGGCAATGGCGTGGGTGCGGCTGAGCAGGTCGGACATGGTCGGGCAACAGGCTGCAACGGGACCGCCAGTGTAGCGCCTGGGCCAGGGCCCGGTAGCAGCCGACCCTGCACCAGCGCCGCATGACCCGGTTGTCGCCAACCTTGGTTGGCGCACGTACAAGCAAGCGCCCACCAAGGTGGGCAACTACCGTTCGATGGCTCAGCCTGCCGCTGGCGCCGGCAGCGGGTCCACGTGCCCGCACTCGCTGCAGGTACGCAGTTCCAGGCTGGCGTGATAGCGCGCAAACACCTTGGGCAGGTCGGTTTCGATGTTCTGCAGCGGGAAATACTCTTCGTGCAGCTTGTGGTTGCAGCGCTCGCAGTGCCAGATCACGCCGTCCATCTCGTGCGGCAGGCGCTTGCGCTCGACCACCAGACCGATACCACCGGGCGGGCGCCGCGGCGAGTGCGGAACCTTTGCCGGCAGCAGGAAGATCTCGCCGGCGCGGATCGGAATGTCGCGCACCGCGCCGTCTTCCTGCACCTTCAGCACCATCTCGCCTTCGAGCTGGTAGAACCACTCCGGGCCTTCGTCGTAGTGGAAGTCGGTACGCGAGTTCGGCCCGCCCACCACCATCACGATGAAATCGCCGTTGTCGATCATCTTGTTGCCCACCGGCGGCTTCAGCAGGTGGCGGTTCTCTTCGATCCAGGCGTGCAGGTTGATCGGCGAAGCGAGCATGGTGGTCATCCGTGGGGGATCAGTCGCGCTTGCCCTTGCGCGGGACGTAGGACAGGGCCTTTTCATAGGCCGGCTGCAGCTCTTCCTGCGAACCGACGTCGATGCCCATCTCGCGCACGCGTCCGTCCTTCAGGCTGTAGACCCAGCCGTGCACCATCAGCTTCTGGCCGCGGGCCCAGGCGTCCTGCACGATGGTCGAGCGGCACAGGTTGGCCACCTGCTCGATCACGTTCAGTTCGCACAGGCGCGCGTGCTTGAGCTCGTCGGTCTCGATCGCATCGAGGATGCCGGTGTGCTTCTGCATCACGTCACCGACGTGGCGCAACCAGTTGTCGGCCAGGCCAACGCGGGTGTTGTGCAGGCAGGCATGCACGCCGCCGCAGCCATAGTGGCCAACGATCAGGATGTGCTTGACCTTCAGCTGGTCCACCGCGTACTGCACCACGCTCAGGCAGTTCAGGTCGGTGTGGGCGACCACGTTGGCAACGTTGCGGTGCACGAACACTTCGCCCGGGGCCATGCCGATGATCTGGTTGGCCGGCACGCGCGAATCGGAACAGCCGATCCACAGGTACTCGGGGTGCTGCTGCTTGGCGAGCTGGTGGAAGAACTCGGGGTCTTCCTTCTCGATCCGGTCGGCCCAGTCGCGGTTGTTCTGCAGCAGCTTGTGGATGTCTTTCATGTTCGGGTCCCTGGCGTCGGGTGGGGGCTCGCCGCAGCCGTCCGGCTGCGTCGTCGCGGGAATCTGGGGCGTTCAGTCGCTGCGGGCGGCCTGTTCGCGGTGCCAGCGCATCCACTGCGCCAACTCGGTGGAAGCGGGGGTGCCCAGTTGTTCCAGTTCGGCGATCACCGCGCGCTGGTTCGCATCGGGATGGTTCTGGCTCAGCTTGAGCTTCAGCTGCACCTGTTCGACCTGGAAACGGAAGCCGACGATGGCGCGCAGCTCCGGGCCATGCTCGGCACGCGTGGGATCGAAATGCCAGGCCTGTCCGACACTGGCTTCGAAGCGGTCGCTGATCGCGCCGACCAGTTCGGCCAGCGCCTCGGTATCGTCGAAGGTCTGCAGCTGGCCACGCAGCTCGGCGGCGGCGTAGTTCCAGGTGGGTACCCGCGCAGCGGGCTCCTTGTCCGGATACCAGCTGGCCGAGACGTAGCCATGCGGACCATCGATCAGTACCTTGGCCGCGCCGCGGTGGCGCGACTGCGGGTTGGCGCGCGCCCAGTGGCCGCGCAGTTCGATCTGGTCGCCGTCACGCCGGTACAGCACCGGCATCCGGGTCAGCTCCGGCAGGCCATCGCTGCCGGGCGTAAGCACGGTAACGAACGGGTCGCGCGCCAGCAGGCGGTCCAGCCAGAGCAGGTCGGTCTCGGCGAAGGCGCGCGGGGTGAACATGCAGGGTCAGGCGCGCCCGCCCAGCGACTGGATCATGCGGCCGCGCAGGCCCTCATCGCTGTCGGCCTGCGGCGGCTGCACTTCGTGCAGGCTGAAGCCGCGCACCAGCGCGTCTTCCTCGTCCAGGCCGTCGTACTCGACGAATTCGGCGTCGAACAGCTGCGAACGGGCGGTGTCTTCGCTGTCATAGCTCAGCGTGTTGCCATCGCTGTCGAGCACCTCGGCGGTGCCGGCCGGGCGAACGCGCAGGCGCGCCCAGATCAGGGTGTTGCCGAGGCTGGCCAGCCACCAGCTGTCGCGCGAGGCGGAAATGTCATTCATGGAGGTATTACCAGAGCGAGGCCAGCCAGAGCAGGGCGGCCATGCCCAGTCCGGCCAGCAGGGTCAGCAGCGATACCCAGGCCGGCGTCGCCAGCCCGGACAGCGAGCGGTCCGGCTGCTGGCGATAGTCACGGCGCAGCAGCCAGGCCAGGGCATCGGGCTTGAGGAAGGCACCGCTGCCGAAGCGCTCGGCGAGCGCCGGATGGCGATCGCGTACGTGCACCAGGGTCAGCGGCCAGAAGATCACGAAGGCACTGAACCCGGCCACTGCGACGCCGACGAAACAGAGGGCGAAGAACAGGGTCATGGGAGCGGTACCTCCGTGGTCGTGTGGGGCTTAGAAGTCCGCGCTGCCCGGGGCGCGCGGGTAGGGGATCGCATCGCGGATGTTGGACAGCCCGCAGACGTACACCACCAGGCGTTCGAAGCCCAGGCCGAAGCCGGCGTGCGGCACCGAACCATAGCGGCGGAAGTCGCGATACCAGCTGTAGTGCTCACGATCCAGGCCGAACTGGGCCATGCGCGCGTCCAGCACGTCCAAGCGCTCTTCGCGCTGGCTGCCGCCGATGATCTCGCCGATGCCCGGGGCCAGCACGTCCATTGCGGCAACGGTCTTGCCGTCGTCGTTCAGGCGCATGTAGAAGGCCTTGATGTGCTCCGGATAGTTGGTCACCACCACCGGGCGGCCGACGTGTTCTTCGGTCAGCCAGCGCTCGTGCTCGGTCTGCAGGTCCAGGCCCCATTCAACCGGGAAGTCGAACTTCCTGCCGGACTTCTGCAGCAGGCTGACCGCATCGGTGTAGTCGATGCGCTCGAACGGCGCATTGATGAAGTCTTCCAGCTTGGTGATCGCGTTCTTGTCCACGCGCTCGGCGATGAAGGCCAGGTCGTCGCCACGCTCGTTCAGCACCGCGCGGAACAGGTACTTCAGGAACTCTTCGGCCAGGCGCGCGTCTTCGGCCAGGTCGGCGAAGGCGATTTCCGGTTCGATCATCCAGAACTCCGCCAGATGGCGGGTGGTGTGGCTGTTTTCGGCGCGGAAGGTCGGGCCGAAGGTGTAGACCTTGCTCAGCGCCAGGCAGTATGCCTCGACGTTCAGCTGGCCGGACACGGTCAGGAAGGTTTCCTTGCCGAAGAAGTCGCGGCTGAAATCGATCGCGCCCTTCTCGTCACGCGGCAGGTTCACCATGTCCAGGGTGGACACGCGGAACATCTGGCCGGCGCCCTCGGCATCGGAGGTGGTGATGATCGGCGTGCTGATCCAGTTGAAGCCGTTCTCGTGGAAGAAACGGTGCACGGCCTGGGCCAGGCAGTTGCGGATGCGGGTGACCGCGCCGAACAGGTTGGTGCGCGGGCGCAGGTGCGCCACTTCGCGCAGGAACTCCGGCGACATCGGCTTGGGCTGGATCGGGTAGGTGAGCGGGTCTTCGACCCAGCCGACCACTTCCAGCGTGCTGGCCTGGATCTCGAACGACTGGCCCTTGCCCTGCGACTTCACCAGGGTGCCGGTGGCGATGACCGAGCAGCCGCTGGTCAGGCGCTTGATCTCGTCGAAGTTGGCCAGGCTGTCGCCGGCCACGACCTGGATCGGCGCGAAGCAGGAGCCGTCGCTCACATTCACGAAGGCCAGATTCGCTGAACCGCGCACCGTGCGCACCCATCCGCGTACCGTGACTTCGCCGCCTTCCGGGATCTTCCCGGCAAGCGCATGTTCAACGCTGACCACCGTCATGACTTGAATCCTCTGCTGATCGACTCGATCTGTGAACACGGGAGTTTACCGGTTGCAGCGTTCTGCTTGCGAGGCATTTTTCGTGGCAACGGCTCCTTATAATGTCCCCGTACATATGGAGTAGCCCCATGGCCGTCAGCCTGACCCCCATTGCCTTCGAGCGCGTGCAGCGCTTTGTCGCCCAGACCCCCGGCGCGCTGGGCCTGCGTTTCGGCGTGACCAAGACCGGTTGCTCGGGCTGGGGTCACATCACCGACCTGGCCCGCGACGAGCGCGAGGGCGACACCGTGTTCGTCCAGGACGGCGTGAAGATCTACGTCGACGCCAAGAGCCTGGCGCTGGTGGACGGCACCGTGATCGACTTCGGCAAGCACGGCCTGAGCGAAACGTTCACGTTCAGCAACCCGAACGCCACCGCCGAGTGTGGCTGCGGCGAGAGCTTCACCACCGACGCCGACAAGGCCTGAGGGCTGGTTCTGGCGTCCGCCGGGCATGGCCGGGCGCTGGTAGATGCCGACCTTGGTCGGCAGGGAAGGGATCCACGGATGGAACGACCGCTTTTCATTTATCACCCCAACGCCTACGCCCTCTCCTTCGAAGAGGTCGACGGGGTCTGCGACTGCTGCGGTCAGCCGCGCACACTGCGCTACCGGGGGCCGTTCTACTCCGTTCTGGGCCCCGATTACCTGTGCCCCTGGTGTATCGCCAATGGCAGGGCAGCGGCCAGTTACGAGGGTGAATTCACCGGCTGGAGCGATATCGAAGGGGTATCCCCGGATCCGGCCGATCCGCCGCCGACCATCGCCCGTGAGCTGCTGCTGGAGATCTGCGAGCGCACCCCGGGCTACTCGTCCTGGCAGCAGTCGGTCTGGCTCAGCCATTGTGAGCGGCCCTGCGCCTTCCTCGGTTACGCCGGTAGCGAGGACCTCCAGCCCATCCTAGACGAGGTCCGGCCCGACGTGGTCGAGGTCAATCCGCGCGACGCCGACTGGGTGCTTGAACACCTGAGCCGGGACGGGGAGATGATTGGCTGCCTGTTCCAGTGCCTGGAATGCGGCCAGCACCGCCTTCATGTGGATCTGGGGTAGCCAGGTTCAGGTTGCCCTGTGGCCCGCCGGTTGCCCGGCCACCCCATCTGCGCCATAATGCGCGGCTTCCTGCCTTCCTGGCGGGAATCCTTGCCCCACCGCGGTATCAACGGCGGGGGGCTGTCCGGCCGCAAGGCCACATCCGAAAGGTAGAAAAAAACATGAGTCGTCATTACGAAATCGTGTTCATGGTCCACCCGGACCAGAGCGAGCAGGTCCCGGCCATGATCGAGCGCTACAAGTCGCTGGTCGAGAACGGCAACGGCACCATCCACCGTCTGGAAGACTGGGGCCGCCGCCAGCTGGCGTACCCGATCCAGAACCTGGTGAAGGCCCACTACGTGCTGATGAACATCGAAGCCGACCAGGCCGTTCTGAACGAACTGACCGAGAGCTTCCGCTTCAACGACGCCGTGCTGCGCAACCTGGTCATCAAGCGTGACGAGGCTGACACCGAGCAGTCGCTGATCATGAAGAGCAAGGACGAGAAGGGTGACAAGCCGGAGCGCGGTGAGCGCCGTCGTCGTGACGACGAAGAAGGCGAGTCCAACAACACCGCTGACAACGAAGCCGGCGACGACGCCGCTTCCGCCGCCTAAGGAGCCTTCCCATGTCCAAGTTCTTCCGTCGCCGCAAGTTCTGCAAGTTCACTGCTGAAGGTGTGAAGGAGATCGACTACAAGGATCTCAACACCCTGCGCCAGTACCTGACCGAGAACGGCAAGATCGTGCCGAGCCGCGTCACCGGTACCAAGTCGAAGTACCAGCGCCAGCTGGCGACCGCCGTCAAGCGCGCTCGCTTCCTGGCCCTGATCCCGTACACCGACAACCACGACGTCTGATGCCAGCGGGGCGGCCCGGCGCCGCCCCCGCTGTGCCAGCTATTCGGACAGCCTTTGTTGCGGGGCATCGCCTCGCTAACGAATAACTTATCTGGAGCAATACCATGCAGCTGATCCTCCTGCAGAAAGTCACCAACCTCGGCAACCTGGGCGACCTGGTCGACGTGAAGCCGGGCTACGGCCGTAACTTCCTCGTGCCGCAGGGCAAGGCCGTGCCGGCCACCGAGAGCAACAAGGCCGAGTTCGAAGCCAAGCGCGCCGAATACGAAGCCAAGGCCCAGGCCATCCACGCCGACGCTGAAGGCCGCAAGGCCAAGCTGGAAGGCGCGAGCGTGACCATCGCCGCCAACGCTTCGACCGAAGGCAAGCTGTACGGCTCGGTTGGCCCGCGCGACATCGCCGAGGCCTTCACCGCCGCCGGCCTGCCGCTGGAAAAGAGCGAAGTCATCCTGGGCGAAGGCGCCTTCCGCAACATCGGCGAATACGACGTGCTGGTCCACCTGCACGCCGACGTCGAGACCACCGTCAAGGTCGTCGTCGTCGCCGAAGCCTGATCCCACGCCGCAAGGCCTGGCATCACCGCAGAACGGGCGCCCGCAAGGGTGCCCGTTTTGTTTTATGGCTCCGTTTCGTGGCGTCGGGCCACGTCCGGCCAACGGGGTGGGGCTGGACAATGTTCCACGCCCATTCGTAGAACACGGCCACATCGGTATACTCAGGGCGTCACACCCGTTCCACGGGCATCGATCCCAGCAGGATCAATGACTTGGAGGGTAAACGCAGGCCGCTTGCCGGCCCCAGTCCGGAACCCCTATGCGTCTTTCCACGATCAAGCTGTCCGGCTTCAAGTCGTTCGTCGATCCGACCACCCTGCACCTGCCGACCAACATGACCGGCGTGGTGGGCCCCAATGGCTGCGGCAAGTCGAACATCATCGACGCCGTGCGCTGGGTCATGGGCGAGAGTTCGGCCAGCCGCCTGCGTGGCGACTCGCTGACCGACGTGATCTTCTCCGGATCCAATGCCCGCAAGCCGGTGTCGCAGGCCACGGTCGAGCTGATCTTCGACAACTCCGACCACACGATTTCCGGCGAGTACGCCTCGTTCAACGAGATCTCGGTCAAGCGCACGGTCAGCCGCGACGGCACCAGCAACTATTACCTCAACGGCACCAAGTGCCGTCGCCGCGACATCACCGACCTGTTCCTCGGCACCGGCCTGGGCCCGCGCAGTTACTCGATCATCGAGCAGGGCATGATCAGCCAGATCATCGAGGCGCGCCCGGAAGACCTGCGCGTGTACCTGGAAGAGGCGGCCGGCATCTCCAAGTACAAGGAGCGCCGCAAGGAGACCGAGACCCGCATCCGCCACACCCGCGAGAACCTGGACCGGCTGGGCGACCTGCGCGACGAGATCAGCAAGCAGCTCGAACACCTCAAGCGCCAGGCCAGGCAGGCCGAGCAGTACCAGGCCCTGCAGGAAGAGCGCAGGGTCAAGGATGCCGAGTGGAAGGCCCTGGAATTCCGCGGGTTGGACGGTCGCCTGTCCAAGCTGCGCGAAGGGCTGTCGCAGGAAGAGACCAAGCTGCAGCAGCTGATCGCCGATCAGCGTGATGCCGAGGCCCGCATCGAGACCTCGCGCGTTCGACGCGAAGAGGCCGCCGACGCGCTCAACACCGCGCAGGCTGCGGTCTATCAGGTCGGCAGCACGCTGGCGCGCCTGGAGCAGCAGATCCAGCACCAGCGCGAGCTGTCGCAGCGCCTGCACAAGGCGCGCGACGAGACCCGCCAGGCGTTGGCCGAACTGGGCCAGCACATCAGCGGCGACGAGGCCAAGCTGATGGTGCTGCGCGAGGCGGTGGAGGCCGCCACCCCGCAGCTGGAAGAACTGCAGGAAGAGAACGAGATCAAGCAGGAAAGCCTGCGCGAGGCCGAGGACCGGCTGGCCAGCTGGCAGCAGCGCTGGGAGCAGCACACCTCGCAGAGTTCGGAGGCGTCGCGCGCCGGCGATGTCGAGCGCACGCGCGTGGACTACCTGGACAAGCAGATCCTCGACGCTGATCGGCGTCGTGAAGCGCTGGCCGCCGAACGCGCCGGCCTGGACGTGGACGCGCTGGAAGAAGCCTTCGAGCAGCTGCACCTGCAGCACGACACGCAGAAGACTGCGCTGGATGAATTGAGCGAAGACGTCGAGCTGCGCAAGCAGGGCGTGGCGGCCGTGCAGGAACAGCAGCGCAACGGACAGAACGAGCTGGCCGAGCTGCACAAGCAGGTCAACGGCCTACGTGGCCGGCTGGCCTCGCTGGAGACCCTGCAGCAGGCCGCGCTTGGCCAGGAGCAGGGCGCCGCCGTGGCCTGGCTGAAGGCACGCGGGCTGGATTCGGCCGCGCGTGTCGGTGAGCGGCTGGATGTCGACGCCGGCTGGGAAAATGCGGTGGAAAGCGCGCTGGGCCAATTGATCGAAGGCGTGCTGGTTGATGATCCGGCCAGCCTGGTCGATGCCCTTGGCGAGTTGGGCGAGGGCCACATCGCGCTGGTTGCCAACGATGGCGCGGACCTGAAGGTCGCGCCGACCTCGCTGGCGGCCCGCGTGCGTGGCCCGGCAGCGATCCGTCGACTGCTGGCACACCTGCACGCAGCCAAGGACCTGTCCGAGGCGAAGGTGTTGCAGGGCAGTCTTCCGCAAGGCGATTCGATCATCACCCAGAGCGGCGAGCGCCTGGGCCAGGGCTGGCTGCGCGTATCGCGCTCCGGTGCGGCCCAGCAGGGCGCGCTGCTGCGCGAGCGCGAGATCAACGAGCTGCGCGAGCAGATCGAGCAGCTGCAGGACCGCGAGGCCGAGCTGGAAGAACAGCTGAGTGGTTTCCGTGAGCAGTTGCAGGCCGCTGAGCAGCAGCGCGAAGACGCGCAGCGTGGGCTGTACCAGGCCCATCGTGCGGTCTCTGAACTGGCTGGCCAATTGCAGGGACAGCAGGGCAAGGTGGAGGCGGCGCGCACGCGCATCGACCGCATCGAAGGTGAACTGAAGCAGCTGCAGGAAACGTTGGAAGCCAACAACGAGCAGGCGCGTGAAGCGCGTTCGCGGTTGGAGAACGCGGTCAGCAGCATGGGCGACCTGGAATCGACCCGGCAACGGCTGGAGGGCGAGCGCCGCCAGCTGACCGAGGCCCGCGACCTGGCCAGAGACGCCGCGCGAGCGGTGCGCGAGCGCTCGCACTCGTTGGCCCTGACCCTGGAATCGCAGCGGGCGCAGCTGGCTTCACTGAGCCAGGCGTTGGAACGCATGGGTACCCAGCGCGGACAGCTGGATTCGCGACTGGGCGAACTGCACTCGCAGCTGGATGAAGGTGATTCGCCGGTCGAATTGCTGCAGGCCGAGCACCAGAACGCACTGGAAGAGCGCGTGCGGGCCGATCGCGTGCTGACCGAGGCGCGCACGCTGCTGGACGGCATCGACGCCGAGCTGCGCAATTACGAGCAGACCCGCCACCAGCGCGACGAACAGGCGCTGGCCCAGCGCGAGCGTATTTCGCAGCGCAAGCTGGACCAGCAGGCGCTGGTGCTCAGCGCGGACACCCTGCAGGGCGCGGTGGAGAAGGCCGGATTCGTGCTGCAGGACGTGCTCAACGCACTGCCCGAGGACGCCCGCCTGGGCGACTGGGAGCAGGCCGTGCACCAGATCGATGGCCGCATGCGCCGGCTGGAGCCGGTCAACCTGGCCGCCATCCACGAATACGGCGAGGCTTCGCAGCGCTCGGACTACCTGGATTCGCAGCACACCGACCTGACCACGGCGCTGGAAACCCTGGAAGATGCGATCCGCAAGATCGACCGCGAGACCCGCGGTCGTTTCAAGGACACCTTCGATCGTGTCAACGCTGGCGTGCAGGCGCTGTACCCGCGCCTGTTTGGTGGTGGCCACGCCTACCTGGAACTGACCGGTGAAGACCTGCTCGACACCGGTGTGACCATCATGGCGCGTCCGCCGGGCAAGCGCGTGTCCAGCATCTCGCTGCTGTCCGGCGGCGAGAAGGCGATGACCGCGGTGGCGCTGGTGTTCGCCATCTTCCAGCTCAACCCCGCGCCGTTCTGCCTGCTGGATGAGGTGGACGCGCCGCTGGACGAAGCCAACGTCGGCCGCCTGGCCAACATGGTCAAGGAGATGAGCGAAAAGGTGCAGTTCCTGTTCGTCAGCCACAACAAAGCGACGATGGAGGCCGCGCACCAGCTGTCGGGCGTGACCATGCGCGAGCCGGGCGTCAGCCGCCTGGTCAGCGTGGACCTGGAAGAAGCCGCGCGATTGGCGGGCGCGGCCTGACGTGCCATCCTAGTTACCTGAATGAACTAGCCGGAGAACCTATCGAATGTCCGACACGGCACTGTTGCGCATCGGCATCCTGGCCGCCGGCCTGCTGTTGATCGCCGCGATCTTCCTGTTTGGCCGTCCGAAAAAGAAGCCCCAGGGGCGCCGCGTGGAAGGAGCGGAACCGACCAGCGGCGAGCGCCGCGAACCGGTACTGGGCGAAGACGGCGTCGCCGTGGCCGATGGCCGCGTCGAACCGGGCATGGGCACGGAAGGCGAGCAGGCCGAACTTGGTCTGGGCGAAACCGACCCGGGCGCCAGTGATCTCGGCAAGCGCGCCACCCAGGATTTCGACAAGATTGTCTCCTTGTTCGTGGCTGCCCGGGCCGGCGAGCAGCTGCGTGGCGAAGACATCGTGGTGGCGGCCGAGAAGACCGGCCTGGTGTTCGGCCACATGAACGTGTTCCACCGCCTGGTGGAAGGCCATCCCGAGCGCGGCCCGATCTTCTCGATGGCCAGCATCATGAAGCCGGGCAGCTTCGACATGGCCAACATCCGTGCCATGGAAACGCCGGCGATCGCCTTCTTCCTGACATTGCCGGCGCCGCTGACCGCGCTGGACGCCTGGGAGAAGATGCTGCCGACCGTGCAGCGCATGGCTGAACTGCTGGATGGCGTGGTGCTGGATGACAGCCGCAATGCCCTGGGCCGCCAGCGCATCGCGCACATCCGTGACGAGCTGCGCGCCTACGACCGCCAGCACCAGGCCCCGCCGCTGACCAAGACCCCGCGCTGGTAAGCGCCATGGCGTGCCGACCAACGGTCGGCACCCACCCCGACCAACGGTCGGCACCCACAACAGTAGATCCACGCCATGCGTGGATGGGGCGAACCAAGGTTCACCCCATCCAACAGGATCAGGCCGGTACGCCGGCCACCTTCGCGAACGCATGGCGGAACGCGGCCATTTCTTCTTCGGTGCCGACGGTCACGCGCACGCGCTGTGGCCAGATCGGCCAGCTGCGTCCGATCACCACGCCGTTGTCCGCCATCGCCTTGGCGAACGCGCTGCCATCGCGTTGCACGTCGACCACGAAGCAGTTCGCTTCCGACGGCACGCAGCTGAAACCACGCTTGCCCAGCCATGCGATGGTAGCCTGGCGCACCTTGGCATTCTGCAGGCGGCGCTGTGGCATCAACTGCGGATCGCGCAGGCTGGCCAGTGCCGCCGCCAGCGCCGGAACCGGCAGCGGGTTGTCGCCGAGGCTGGCCAGCTCGCGCAGGCGGTCGGGATGTGCGGTCGCCACGCCCAGGCGCAGGCCGGCCATGCCATATAGCTTGGAGAACGTGCGCAACACGATCAGGTCATCGCGCTGCGCCACCTGCGCGATCAGGCTCGGCTGTTCGCTGTACTGCAGATACGCCTCGTCCAACAGCACGCGGGTGGAAGCGGGCTTGTGGGCCAGCAGCCAGGCGAGCTCATCCGGTGGGCTGATCGAGCCGGTCGGGTTGTTCGGGTTGCACACATACAGCAGCCCGGTCGGGCGTGCGTGTGCGGCGGCGACCATCGCACGCAGGTCGTGTGCACCGTCCTCGCGCAGCGGCACTTTCTGCACGTGTGCACCGTGTGCGGCGGCGACCTCGCCCAGCGTCTCGAAGGTCGGGTCGGCCACTACCAGCCCCGCCTGCGGGCCGGTCCATAGCACGGCGGCGCGGTTCAGCGGCTCGCTGGAACCCGGATACAGCCGCACGTGATCAGCCGGAATGCGGGCCTGTTCGATGAAGGCGTCGCGTACCTGGCCCGCCAGTTCGAAGCGGTAGCGGCCGCAGCTGGCGATGCTGTCGCGCGCCGCCTGCTGGGCGGCGGGCGAGGGGCCGTACGGGCATTCGTTGAAGTTCAGTAGTACGGCGCCTTCGGCAGGGGCTGGGGCGGCGGCTGTCGCGGGTTGGGCATGGCCGAGCTGCGGCAGCCCGGTGCCGGCGACGGCGAGGCCAGCACCGGCCAGTTGCAGGAAGCGTCGACGGGAGGCAGGCAGGGTCACGGGTGGGATTCCGAAGGGAAGACCGTCGCACGCTAGCGCCGGTGGGGATGGGCGGCAAGCCGTCTTTTGTAGAGTCGAGCTTGCTCGACTGCTTTGGCCGTGCATGAAGGCCAGTCGAGCAAGCTCGACTCTACGGAAAGGCGCAGTCGAGCTTGGCTCGACTCTAAAAGGCGGCGGCGTTACAGGGCCTGACGGTCGGGCGCGGTAGAATCCCCGGCCATCCCAGAACCACCGGATCCCGATGAGCCCCAGCCCCGCCGAACGCGCCGAAGACCTTCGCCGGCAGATCGCCCAGGCCAACCGCGCCTACCATGAGCTGGACGCGCCGGAGATCCCCGACGTCGACTACGACCGGATGGTGCGCGAGCTGGAAGCGCTGGAGCGCGAGCATCCGGAGCTGGCCCGTGCCGACAGCCCGACCCAGCAGGTCGGTGCGCGCCCGTCCGGCCGCTTCCCGGAAGTGCGCCACGCGGTGCCGATGCTGTCGCTGTCCAATGCCTTCAGCGACGAGGAAGTGGCGGATTTCGTACGCCGCATCGACGAGCGCCTGGGCCGTCGCAGCCTGCGGTTCTCGGCCGAGCCGAAGATGGACGGCCTGGCGATCAGCCTGCGCTATGAGGACGGTCATTTCGTGCTCGGCGCGACCCGTGGCGATGGCAGTACCGGCGAGGACGTGACCGCCAACCTGCGCGAGATCGGTGACATTCCCAAGCGCCTGCACGGCAAGGACTGGCCGGATGTGCTGGAAGTACGCGGCGAGGTCTACATGGCCCGCGCCGACTTCGAGGCCTACAACGAGCGTGCGCGCCAGCAGGGCGGCAAGGTGCTGGCCAATCCGCGCAACGCGGCGGCCGGTTCGCTGCGCCAGCTCGATCCGAAGATCAGTGCGCAGCGCCGGCTGAGTTTCTTCGCCTACGGCACCGGCGAAGTGCAGGGCGGCGAGCTGCCGGACACCCATTCGGGCACGCTGGCCCAGCTCGGTGCCTGGGGCTTCCCGGTCAGCGAGTTGTGCAAGGTGGTGGAAGGCACCGACGGCCTGCTCGGCTACTACCGCGATATCGGTGAGCGCCGCGATGGCCTGCCGTTCGATATCGATGGCGTGGTCTACAAGCTGGATGACCGCGCCGGCCAGCAGGCCATGGGCTTCGTTTCGCGTGCGCCGCGCTGGGCCATCGCGCACAAGTTCCCGGCACAGGAACAGAGCACTACGGTAGAGGCGATCGAGATCCAGATCGGCCGCACCGGTGCAGCCACACCGGTCGCGCGGCTGGCGCCGGTGGCGGTGGCAGGCGTGATCGTGTCCAACGCCACGTTGCACAACGCCGACCAGATCGCACGCCTGGATGTGCGCGTGGGTGACAGCGTGATCGTGCGCCGCGCCGGTGATGTGATTCCGGAAGTGGTCAGCGTCATCCTTGATCGCCGCCCGCCGGGCACCACGCCGTGGCAGATGCCGACGCGCTGCCCGGTGTGCGGCTCGGAAATCGTGCGCGAGGAAGGTGCTGCCGCATGGCGCTGCTCGGGCGAACTGTCCTGCCCGGCGCAGCGCAAGGAGGCCATTGCCCATTTTGCTTCGCGTCGTGCAATGGATATCGACGGCCTCGGCGACAAGTACATCGAAACCCTGGTCGACGCCGGCATCGTCAGAAGCGTGGCCGATCTGTACCGGCTCAACCGTGACCAGCTGCTGCATCTGAAGCTGGTGCTGGATGCCGAGGATCCGTCGGCACTGGCGGCCGCGCTGAAGCTGCATCTGCCGGCCGAAGGCAGCGGCGCGGTGCTCAATGCGGTGCTCAAGCTGGATGGCAACGATCCGGGCTGGCGCGCACAGGCGCTGGCACAGCCGGCCAGCTTCGAATGGAACACGAAGAAGATCGCCACCAAGTGGGCCGACAACCTGATTGCGGCAATCGACGCCAGCCGCGCGGCCACGCTGGAGCGCCTGCTGTTCGCGCTTGGCATCGAGCACGTGGGTGAGAGCACGGCCAAGGCGCTGGCGCAGTGGTTTGGTGACCTGGAGCTGATCCGCCACCTGCCGTGGCCGTTGTTCAAGCGTGTGCCGGACATCGGCGGCGAAGTGGCGCGTTCGCTGGGCCACTTCTTCGAGCAGCAGGGCAACCAGCAGGCCATCGATGACCTGCTGCAGGTCGGTCAGGTGCGCATCAGCGATGTGCATGCGCCCAGTGCCAAGCTGCGCGAAGGGCTGGATCTGGCGCAGCTGCTGGTCGAATCGGAGATCCCTGGCATCACCCGCCTGCGCGCCGAAAAACTGGTCGCTGCGCTTTCCGGCGCGCAAGCAGTGCTCGACGCCGAGCATGGCCAGTTCGTCAACGCCGGCCTGCCCGATGACACTGCACGCGGCCTGGCTGCGTGGCTCGATGCAGATGGCCATGGCGCGATGCTGCTGGCGGCCGAGAAGGCGATGCAGCAAATCCTGGCCAAGGCGCCGGCGCTGGCCGAGATCGTGGCCGGCCCGCTGGATGGGCAGACCGTGGTGCTGACCGGCACCCTGGCCCAGCTCACCCGCGATGCCGCCAAGGAACGCCTGGAAGCGCTGGGTGCCAAGGTCTCCGGCAGCGTGTCGAAGAAGACCAGCTTCGTGGTGGCCGGTACCGAGGCCGGCTCCAAGCTGGACAAGGCGCAGTCGCTGGGCGTGCCGGTATGGGACGAAGACCGCCTGCTGGCCTACCTCGCCGAACACGAATGATGACCCCGCCGGGTGCCTGGCGCCCGGCATGAAACACAAAGGAACACCGATGCAGACCGCTCCGCTGGATTTCCGCCTGGCCACCCGTGCCGACGAAGAACTGTTGATCGCGTTGATGCGCGAGTTCTATGCCGAAGACAAGATCGACTTCGACGACGCGCGCGTGCTTCGCGGCGTGGACGCGCTGCTGGCCGATCCGCGCAATGGCGAGGTGCTGCTGTGGCTGGACGAGGCCGCCGAGGTGGTGGGCTACGCAGTGATCGCGATGGGTTTCAGCCTGGAGCAGGGCGGCCACTTCATGCTGCTGGACGAGCTGTACCTGAGCCATCGCGCGCGCGGCCGCGGCCGCGGCAAGCAGGCGCTGGCCATCTGCGAACAGCGCGCTCGTGGGCGTGGCGTCAGCCGCCTGCGCCTGGAAGTGAACCACCACAACGAACTGGCCCGGCGCCTGTACCTGGCCAGCGGCTACATCGACGATACCCGCGATCTGCTGACCCTGCCGCTGGACCATCCGCGCCCGGAGGGCATCCTGTGAGCGAGGCCCTGCTGCGCGCGCTGCAGCAGCGTGCCGCGCTCAATGCGTTGGTGCGCCGCTTCTTCGCCGAGCGCAATGTGCTGGAGGTGGAAACGCCGATCCTGTCGGTGGCGGGCAACACCGAGCCGAACATCGACAGCTTCCATACCGATTTCACCGGCCACGTCGACGCGGGCGGGCGCCGCCGCTGGTTGCGCACCTCGCCGGAGTATCCGCTCAAGCGACTGCTTGCTGCCGGTGTTGGCGATTGCTACGAACTGGGTCGCGTGTTCCGCAACGGCGAGGCTGGTGGTCGCCACAACCCGGAATTCACCATGCTGGAGTGGTACCGGGTCGGCTGGGACCATCATCGGTTGGTAGGGGAAACCGCCGAACTGGTCGGCCAGGCACTGGCCCTGGTCGGGCGCAGTGCGACGCTGCGTGTGCTCGGTTACCGCGAGCTGTTCCAGCAGTACGTGGGCGTGGATCCGTTCGAGGCCGACCAGGCCGCGCTGCGTGCCGCGCTCGGTGACGTGCATGTCGATCCCGTCGGGCTGACCCGCGACGATTGGCTGGATCTGCTGATGACCCATCATATCCAGCCGCGTTTCGATGACGCGGTCATGACCGTGGTCCACGATTGGCCCGCCAGCCAAGCCGCGTTGGCACGCATCCGTGCCGGCACGCCGCCGCTGGCGGAGCGTTTCGAGTTGTATCTGGGCGCGGTGGAACTGGCCAACGGCTATCACGAACTGAACGACGCGCACGAACAGCGCATGCGATTCCAGCGTGATCTGCAGCGCCGCCACGAGCGCGGCCAGGTGCAACCGTCCGTGGATGAGGCGCTGCTGTCGGCGTTGCCATCGATGCCTGCCTGCGCTGGCGTGGCGGTGGGTGTCGATCGGTTGTTGATGGCGATGAGCCGCACGCCGCGTATCGCCGATGTGCTGGCCTACGACTTCGCCCACGCGTGAGCGCGGTGCGCACGTTCCTGAACATCGAAGACTGAACGGAATTCCGCGTTTCCGCGCTTGCTTCGGCAAGCAGGATGATGCTCTTATCACGGCAGATGCCGGACACTGGCACGCAGTTCATCCATTCCTGCTGGGGAAGGCTTTGGTCAAGTGGTTTGCGGTTGTCGCTGCACCGGTGTACTCCATCGCGCTCTGGGGTGCCTGGCTGCCGTCATCGGCGTCGGCCCAGCAGGCGGGCTATGACGGCGAAGTGGTGACCTGCGAATCGCGCGACATGGGCTGGGTGCATTGCGATATCGACGTCAGCAATGGCATCGACCTTGTGCGCCAGTTGTCCAGCAACAGTTGCATCCGTGGCAGCGAATGGGGCACCGACCGCAGTGGCGTGTGGGTCACCCTTGGCTGCCGCGCCGAGTTCCGTGCGCGTCGTGCGGAAGGTGCAGCGCCTGCGGCAACGGAAGGCAAGCGCCTGGTCCGCCGTGTGGTGCGCTGCGAATCCAATGGCCGCCCGCAGAGTTGCCCGGTGCGCCTGGACGGGGCGCCGGTGCGCCTGCTGCGCCAGCTGTCGGTGCTGCCGTGCCGCGAAGGGCAGGGCTGGGGCTACAAGCGCAATGAAGTCTGGACCAGCCGTGGTTGCCAGGGCGATTTCGAAGTGGCTGACGAGGACGGTCGTTTTGTCGACGTGCCACGCCGCCTGACCTGCGAGTCGAAGTCGAAGAAGCGCCGCTTCTGTGGGGCGAGCATTTCGGTCGGCGCGGTCGTTACCGAGCAGTTGTCCAGCACCCCGTGCGAGGAAGGCAACACCTGGGGCTGGAACCGCAACGGGATCTGGGTGGACGGCGGCTGCCGCGCCGAATTCTCGGTGAATTGAGCCCGGGCAGGCTCCAACCACGGGGGGCGTGGCCCTACAATGGGCCCATGAACACTGCCTCCGACATCGACTACGCCCGTTATGACCACATCCGCCCGATCCTCTGGACCGGCGATGCCCTGCAACTGCTGGACCAGCGCAAGCTGCCGTTCGTGGTCGAGCATGTGGTCTGCCATGACAGTGACGAGGTTGCCGCCGCCATCCACGCACTGACCGTGCGCGGTGCGCCGGCGATTGGCATTGCCGCGGCCTGGGGCGTGGTGCTGGCCGCACGTGACGTGCAGGCCGCCGATGGGGCGCATGCATTGCAGCAGCTGGAGCCGGCGCTGCAGCGCCTGAACGCATCGCGCCCGACCGCCGTCAATCTGGCCTGGGCGCTGGCGCGCATGCGTCGCTGCCTGAACGTCGCCGGCGCCGACTGGAAGGTGTTGCTGGAATCGGAAGCTCAGGCCATCGCCGAGGAAGACCTGGCCGCCAACCGCCACATGGGCGCGCTGGGCGCGGGCCTGATCGAGGCCGGCAGCGGCGTGCTGACCCACTGCAATACCGGCTCGCTGGCTACTGCGGGCTTCGGTACCGCGCTGGGCGTGATCCGCGCCGGCATGGCCCAGCACCGCATTGCCCGCGTGTTCGCTGGCGAGACCCGTCCGTGGCTGCAGGGCGCGCGCCTGACCGTGTGGGAGCTGCAGCAGGATGGCATTGACGCCACGCTGATCGCCGATTCGGCCGCCTCGCACCTGATGAAGACCGGCGCTGTGCAGTGGGTGATCGTCGGTGCCGACCGCATCTGCGCCAACGGCGATACCGCCAACAAGATCGGGACCTATCAGCTGGCCATCGCCGCCCGCCATCACGGCGTGAAGTTCATGGTCGTGGCGCCGTCCTCGACGGTGGACATGGAGACTGTGGACGGCAGCCAGATCGAGATCGAGCAGCGCGATCCGGGCGAGCTGTACGGCGTGGGCGGCACCCGCACGGTGGCAGAGGGCATCGCTGCCTGGAACCCGGTGTTCGACGTCACCCCGGGCGAGCTGATCGATGCCATCGTGACCGAGCGCGGCGTGATCCTGAACCCGACCCCGGAGAACATGCGCGCCGCCTTCGGCGGCTGACGCGCGGGGGAGGGGCCGCGTGACCTCCGCCCCCGGTGGTGCCGGCCGCGGGTCGGCAACCCTCTAAGTTCCTGATTTGTGCAGGTAAAATACCCGTAAAGGGAGGCGGAAAACGGCCTGTTGTGGTAATATCCGCAGGTTGAATCGAGGTTCCGGCACGACCCCCTCCCGCAGGGGGCTGCGCCGGACTGGACCGCTACCAGACAACGGAACCCGAATGGCAGAAACCGCCAAGGAAATCATCCAGGTCAACCTGGAAGACGAGATGCGCAAGAGCTACCTCGATTACGCCATGAGCGTGATCGTGGGCCGCGCGCTCCCGGATGCGCGCGACGGCCTCAAGCCGGTGCATCGCCGCGTGCTGTTCGCGATGAATGAACTCAACGCGCACAGCAACAAGCCCTACTTCAAGTCGGCGCGTATCGTCGGTGACGTCATCGGTAAGTACCACCCGCATGGCGATCAGTCGGTGTACGACACGCTGGTGCGCCTGGCACAGCCGTTCTCGCTGCGTTACATGCTGGTCGATGGCCAGGGTAACTTCGGCTCCATCGATGGCGACTCCGCCGCGGCAATGCGATACACCGAAGCGCGCATGTCGCGTCTGGCGCATGAGCTGATGGCGGACATCGACAAGGAAACCGTCGATTTCCAGCCCAACTACGACGAAAAGGAACTGGAGCCGACGGTCATGCCGACCCGGTTCCCGAACCTGCTGGTCAACGGTTCGGCCGGTATCGCGGTGGGCATGGCGACCAACATCCCGCCGCACAACCTGAGCGAATCGATCAACGCCTGCATCGCGCTGATCGACAACCCGGAAATCGACGTCGACGGCCTGATGGAGTACATCCCGGGCCCGGATTTCCCGACCGCCGGCATCATCAACGGCACCGCCGGCATCGTCGCCGGCTACCGCACCGGCCGTGGCCGCGTGCGCATCCGTGCCAAGGCCGATATCGAAGTGGCCGACAACGGCCGCGAATCGATCATCGTCACTGAAATTCCTTACCAGGTGAACAAGGCGCGTCTGATCGAGAAGATCGCCGAGCTGGTCAAGGAAAAGAAGATCGAAGGCATCAGCGAGCTGCGCGATGAGTCCGACAAGGACGGCATGCGCATCTACATCGAGATCAAGCGCGGTGAATCTGCCGAGGTTGTGCTGAACAACCTGTACCAGCAGACGCAGATGGAATCGGTGTTCGGCATCAACATGGTGGCGCTGGTCGATGGCCGCCCGCAGTTGATGAACCTCAAGCAGATGCTGGAGGCGTTCGTCCGCCACCGTCGCGAAGTGGTCACCCGCCGTACCGTGTTCGAGCTGCGCAAGGCGCGCGCCCGTGCCCACGTGCTGGAAGGCCTGACCGTCGCGCTGGCCAACATCGACGAGATGATCGAACTGATCAAGACCTCGCCGAACCCGAACGAAGCACGCGAGCGCATGCTGGCCCGCGTGTGGGAGCCGGGCCTGGTCGGTGCGATGCTGGGTGCCGCCGGCGCCGAAGCCTCGCGCCCGGAAGACCTGCCCAAGGGCGTGGGCCTGATCGAGGGCGGCTACCAGCTGACCGAGATCCAGGCCACCCAGATCCTGGAAATGCGCCTGCACCGCCTGACCGGGCTGGAGCAGGACCGCCTGACCGATGAGTACAAGCAGCTGCTGGAAGTGATCGCCGGGCTGATCCACATCCTGGAAGATCCCGACCGCCTGCTGCAGGTGATCCGCGAGGAGCTGGTCAACGTCAAGGCCGAGTTCGGCGACGAGCGTCGTACCGAAATCCGCCACAGCGAAGAAGATCTCGACATCCTCGACCTGATCGCGCCGGAAGACGTGGTGGTCACCGTGTCGCATGCCGGTTACGTGAAGCGGCAGCCGGTGAGCGTGTACCGCGCACAGCGCCGTGGCGGCCGTGGCCGCAGTGCGGCGGCGACCAAGGAAGAGGATTTCATCGAACAGCTGTGGCTGGTCAACACGCATGACACGCTGCTGACCTTCACCAGTTCGGGCAAGGTGTTCTGGCTGCCGGTCTACCAGCTGCCGGAAGCGGGCTCCAACGCCCGCGGCCGTCCGATCATCAACTGGATCCCGCTGGAACCGGGTGAACGCGTGCAGGCCGTACTGCCGGTGCGCGATTACGCCGATGGCCAGTTCGTGTTCTTCGCCACCAAGAACGGTACGGTCAAGAAGACCCCGCTGGGTGAGTTCGCCTTCCGTCTGGCGCGGGGCAAGATCGCGATCAACCTCGATGAGGGCGACGCGCTGGTCGGCGTCGGCCTGACCGACGGCCAGCGCGACATCCTGCTGTTCGCCTCCAATGGCAAGACCGTGCGTTTCGGCGAGGACAAGGTCCGCTCGATGGGCCGTACCGCCACCGGCGTGCGGGGCATCAAGATGCCGGCCGGCGAGGAAGTGGTCAGCCTGATCGTGGCCGAAAGTGCCGGTGGCATCGAGGACGAGAACGAGGACGACAGCGGTGTCGAGGAAGCCGCCGGCAATGGCGATGCGGTGATCGAAGGCGCCGACGACGCCAGCGTTCAGTACATCCTGACCGCGACCGAGAACGGCTATGGCAAGCGCACCCCGCTGCCGGACTATCCGCGCAAGGGCCGTGGCACCCAGGGCGTGATCGGCATCCAGACCACCGAGCGCAATGGCAAGCTGGTCGCCGCGGTGCTGATGGGCTCCAGCGACGAAGTCCTGCTGATCTCCGATGGTGGCACCCTGGTGCGTACGCGTGGCTCGGAAATCAGCCGCGTCGGCCGCAACACCCAGGGCGTGACCCTGATCCGCCTCTCCAAGGACGAGAAGCTGCAGGCGGTGGAGCGCATGGATGCCTCGATCGACGAGGACGAGGACGAGGTGGCTGCCGCCGCCCCGGCCACGACCGACGGCGCACCGGCTGCTGCCAGCAGCGAGGACGCCGCGCAGGAGTGATCCTGCCGCGAGCCTGAGGTACCCGACGACGCCGGCTCTGTGCCGGCGTCGTCGTATCCGGATGCCACACATACGCGCGCGCTTCACGCAGGCGGTGGGATAACGGCGCATGCTGCCCCCGGAGATCGACGATGTCCGCCACGCCGCAGTCCGCTCCTGCTCCCGTCCGCGCCTCCCGGCATCCCCTCGTCACCGTGCTGTCACTGCTGCTGGTCGTGCTCGGCCTGGTCATCGGTGGCCTCGGTGGGTGGCTGCTCAGCCTGGGTGGCTCGGCGTACTACGCCATCGCCGGGCTCGGCCTGCTGGCCAGCGGAATCCTGTTGTTCGGCAACCGCCGCAGCGGCGCGCTGCTGTATGCGCTGGTGTTCATCGGCACGCTGCTGTGGACCTGGTGGGAATCGGGCAGCGACTACTGGCGCTGGGTACCGCGGCTCGGGCTGGTGACTGCGCTCGGCGTCGTGCTGGCGCTGCTGGCGCCGACACTGCGCGAGCCGGTTTCAAAACGCCTGTCGCGCAGCGTGGCGGGCGTGCTGATGCTGGTGTTCGTGGCCGCCTTCGGCCTGGCTTTCGCGCCGCATGGTGAAGTGGATGGGCATCAGCCGTTCCCGGAAGGCGCGGTCAGCGCCGGACTGGAACCTACGCGCGATACCACGGGCCTGCAGCCGGCTGACCAGCCCGCCGAGGGCGACTGGCCGGCGAGGGGCCGCAGCAATGCGGGTACCCGCTATTCGCCACTGCAGCAGATCACCCCGGCCAATGTGGCCACGCTGCAGCCGGCCTGGCAGTTCCGTACCGGCGATATGCCGAAGAAGCGCTGGGGCGCGGAAACCACGCCGCTGAAGATCGGCGATCGGCTGTACCTGTGCACCGCGCGCAACCGCCTGATCGCGCTTGATGCTGGCAGCGGCAAGGAACTGTGGCGGTTCGATCCAAAGGTGAAGGATGCCTCGATTCCCTATACCGCTGCCTGTCGTGGTGTGAGTTATTACGAACAGCCCAGCACGCCGACCCTTGCCGACGCGGCATTGGCCGATGTTGCCGCTGATCTGGCGTTGCCGGAACCGCCTCCCAGCGTCACCCGCAGCGCTGCACCGGGCAGTCGACCGGCGTGCTGGGCGCGCATCATCGAAGGCACGCTGGACGGTCGCATCATCGCGGTGGACGCGGACAGCGGCCGCCCCTGCGCGAATTTCGGCAACAACGGGCAGGTCGACATCACCCTGGGCATGGGCGAGGTGCCAACGGGTTACGTGTCGATCAACTCGCCGCCGGCCATCGTGCGCGGCGTGATCGTGACCGGCCACCAGGTGCTGGACGGGCAGCGCCGCGATGCGCCGTCGGGCGTGATCCAGGCGTACGACGCCATCACCGGCAAGCTGCGCTGGGCGTGGGACATGGACCAGCCCGAGCGCAGCGGCCTGCCACCGCGCGAGCAGACCTACACGCGCGGCACGCCCAACATGTGGACCACCGCCACCGGAGATGAAGCGCTGGGCCTGGTCTACCTGCCGCTGGGCAATGCCGCGGGCGACTATTGGAGCGGCTCGCGCACGGAAAACCAGAACCGCTATTCCACCTCGCTGGTGGCGATCGACGTGGCCACCGGCAAGCCGGCCTGGCATTTCCAGGCGGTGCGCAAGGATGTGTGGGACTACGACCTAGGGTCGCAGGCCAGCCTGATCGACTACCCGACGGCGGCGGGCAAGGTGCCGGCGATCCTGCTGCCGACCAAGCAGGGTGACATGTACATCCTCGATCGCCGCAACGGCCAGCTCCTGACCGCCGCCGAAGAGCGCAAGGTGCCGGTCGGCGGCGTCGAACCCGAGCAGCGTTCCCCCACCCAGCTGTTTTCGCTGTACCACACGCTGCGCCGCGAACATGACCTGACCGAGCGTGACATGTGGGGCATCACCCCGATTGACCAGCTGGTCTGCCGCATCCAGTTCCGCAAGGCGTACTACGAAGGGTTCTACACGCCGCCGAGCAGCGAGCGCCATTCCATCGAGTACCCCGGCTACAACGGCGGCTCGGACTGGGGCAGTGTGTCCATCGATACGCGCCGCGGCGTGATCGTGGCCAACTACAACGACATGCCGAACTACAACCGGCTGGTGCCACGCGCGGAGGCCGACCGGCTGGGCTGGCTGCCGCGCGAAAAGATCCGGTTCGACAAGGGCGGAGCAGAAGGCGCGGGTGACCCGCAGGTGGGCACGCCTTATGCCATCCAGGTCAATGCCGGTTGGCGCCTGCCGTTCACCGGTTTGCTGTGCAAGCAGCCGCCCTATGGCGGCATCCGTGCCATCGACCTGCGCACCGGCAAGCTGCTGTGGGACCGTCCGTTCGGCAGTGCGCGTGGCAATGGACCGTTCGGCATCCGCTCTGGCCTGCCGATCGAGATCGGCACACCGAACAATGGCGGTTCGGTAGTGACCGCCAGCGGCCTGATCTTCATCGCCGCCGCCACCGATGACCTGCTGCGCGCCATCGACCTGAGGACCGGCAAGGAGTTGTGGCATGCCAACCTGCCCGCGGGAGGCCAAGCCAACCCGATGGTGTACGAGCAGGGCGGGCGCCAGTACGTGGTGATCATGGCCGGCGGCCACCATTTCATGGAAACCCCGAACGGCGATTACGTGATGGCTTTTGCGTTGCCGAGGTAACCGCAACGGGGGCGGTGATCCACCCCCATTACATGACGCTGGATTACACCGTCACCACCACCTTGCCGATCTGCTCGTTCGATTCCAGGTAACGGTGTGCCTCCTGGATCTGCGCAAACGGGAACACCCTGGCGATCTTCGGCGCCAGCGTGCCCTTGTCCAGGCCATCCACGATGAAGGCCTTGGCACGTGCCAGCGCGGCATCGTCGGAGACGATTTCCGAGTACAGGTAACCCTTCAGCGTCAGTGACTTGCCCAGCACGTTGAACAACGGGAACGGAGTGGGTTCACTGCTCAGCGCGCCGTATTCCAGCAGGATGCCGCCACGCGCCATGGCTTCGGTCAGCGGTACGAACTGCGGACCACCGATCGGATCGAACACCACTCGGGCGCCGGCACCGCCGGTGATGCGCGTGACTTCGGCCACCAGATCCTGTTCCTGGGTGGCGATGACATGGGCGGCACCGGCGTCGAGCAGGGCCTGGCGCTTGCCCGGGCCACGGGTCACAGCGATCGGCGTGGCGCCGACTGCATTGGCGATCTGGATGGCGGCCAAGCCGACGCTGCTGCTGGCGGCGGTGATGATGACGAAATCGCCGGCGGCCAGGCGTGCCTGTTCCAACAGCGCGCCCCAGGCGGTGACGTACTGCATCCACACCGCGGCGGCCGTTTCAAAGTCCAGTGCCTGCGGATGCTTGACTACCAGTCGTGCCGGCACGTTGGCCAGTTCGCCGTAGGTGCCCCAGCGCGCGATATCCAGCGGCGGCACCACGCTGACCGCATCGCCCGCGGTGAATCCGCTCACTGCACTGCCGACGGCTTCAACCACGCCGGCCGCTTCGTAGCCCAGGCGGCTGGGGAACTGCGCTTCCTGCAGGTAGGCGCCGTTACGGAACATCACCTCGGCGCGGTTCAGGCCGATCGCCTTCACCCGGATCTGGACTTCGTCAGGGGCGGGGGCGGGAACGTCGATATCGTCGATGCGCAGTACATCGGCAGTGCCATATTCGTGGATGCGGACAACCTGGCTCATGGGGGGCTCCGAGGAAGGGCCGGCGAGGGCGCCGGCGAAAGGGTGAGCGCTACTGTGCGCGTAGTCTGCATCCAGAATAAGGGGTAATCTGGCGTTTCATTGAAAAACAATTGTTTGCAATGGACCTGATCGTTCCCCTGCGGACCTTCGCCAAGGTGGCCGAGGTCGGCTCCTTCGCCGCCGCTGCCGAGGCACTGGACCTGTCGCCGCAGCTGGTCGGCAAGCACATCCAGGCGCTGGAGCAGCATCTGGGGGTGCGCCTGCTCAACCGCACCACGCGCAAGCAGAGCCTGACCGACTTCGGCCAGGCCTATCTGGCGCGGGCGCGGGTGATCCTGGAGGAAGTGGAGGGGGCCGAGCAGCTGGCTGAAGTGGCGCGCGGGCGGCCGATGGGGCGCCTGCGCATCAGTGCGCCGGTCACCTTCGGCGTGCACGCGCTGGGCCCTGCGGTGGTGGCCTACATGCAGCAGTACCCGGACGTGCAGGTCGATCTGAACCTGTCCAACAGTCTGGTGGACATCGTTGAAGACGGCTACGACCTGGTGTTCCGCACTGGCGATCTGGCCGACAGTGGGCTGGTGGCGCGGCGGTTGGGGCCGTATCCGCTGGTCCTGTGTGCCTCGCCGGACTATCTGGCTTCGCGCCCGGCCATTGCCCATCCCAATGACCTGAGCCGCCACGAGTGCCTGGGCTTCGCGCATTCGATCATCCGCACCCGCTGGAGCTTTCGCGATACCGATGGCGGCGTGCTGACCGTGCCAGTGTCCAGCCGCTTCATGGTCAACCAGGCCGAGCCGCTGCTGACCGCCGCCATCGGAGGGCTGGGGCTGATCCTGCAACCGCACGAAATGCTGGCCGGAGCATTGGCGCGTGGTGAGCTGGTGGAAGTGCTGCCGGACTACGTACCGGTGTCGACCTGGATCAACCTGGTGTATCCGCGCGATCGCCAGCTGACGCCCAAGTTGCGCAGCTTCCTGGACTTCTGCGTGGCGAGATTCAGCGAACAGACGATGGCAAGGCGATAGCGGGGCCATCGGGTAGCAGGGTTTCCATCAACTGCGAAGGATCTCGCACTCACATTGCATCCGGGGCTGTGCGCATTCCACCACGCGCGCGGAGTGGATGGCAGCGCATCGATGCATTCAGCGTCACCGTTGAGGTGTTGCGGCAGAGTCCCTGGCGTCGATGCGGCGGCCGCATCCTTGGTCTAGGATGCGTCCAGGAATCCCCGCAAAGGAACTGCCATGAGGGTTGTTGGACGCCTGTTTCTCTGCAATGCACTGGCCTGCTCGGTTCTACTGGTTACCCCGGTTTTTCCAGCAATCGGCGCTACATCTTCCAAGCGTGCACATCCACGTGCGCAGGACGCCATCGATGACTGGCTGGCGGCCTTCAACGCTGGCAGCCTCGAGCAACTGCAGGCGTTCGCCGATACCTACGCGAAGAAGGAAGGCAGCAGCCCCAAGGACTATCTCGAGTTCCGCGAGAGCACCGGCCCGCTGCGTGTGCTGGAAACACGCCAGAGCGCGCCCGGTCACGCGAAGGTGCTGGTGATGGGCCAGCTGAACGAGCGCGCGATGTGGGTGACGGCCAGCATGGACCCGGACAATCCGGCGCACCTGAAGCAGTTCCAGATCGAAGGCACTGAAACGCCGGACAAGCTCAAGCCGGAGAGGGTTGCTTTGCCTGCCCTGATGGCCGATGCCACAGCAAGGCTGGAGGCGCTGCGGGCCCAGGACGCGCTGTCGGGTGCGTTGCAGGTGGCACGGAACGGCAAGGTGCTGCTGGACTGGCGCGGTGGCGAGGCCGATCGCACCGCTGGCATTCCAGTGGGCGTGAATACGCAGTTTCGCCTTGCGTCCTCCAACAAGATGTTCACTGCAGTGGCCATCCTGCAGCTGGTGCAGGAGGGCAAGCTCAGCCTTGATGACACGATAAGCAAGCATCTGCCGGACTATCCGAACAGGACGGTCGCCAACGGCGTGACCGTACGTCATCTGCTGTCACATACCAGCGGTCTGGGTGATTTCTTCGGCGATGATTTCGAGCAGTATTCCGCGTCGCTGAAGACGCTGGATGACTATGTGCAGCGCTTCGCCAAGGATGCACCGCAATTCACGCCTGGTAGCCAGGACGGCTACTCCAACTATGGCTTCATCGTGTTGGGGCGCATCATCGAAGCGGTTTCGGGGCAGTCGTACTACGCCTATGTGGAAGAGCACATCCTGGGCCCGGCGGGCATGACCGGCACCGGCTTCGAGCCGGAAACAGTGAACGTCCCGCAGCGTGCCGTCGCCTACACGAAGAAGGATGGGCAATGGGTCCGTGAAACGAAGTCGCTGCCCTGGCGCGGCATGTCAGCCGGTGGTGGCTACAGCACGGTGAGCGACATGGTGAAGTTCGCCGAGGCGCTGCGCAGCGGAAAGCTGGTCTCACCTGCATTGCTGCAGCAGGCCACCACGGCGCAGAACCACAAGGGCTGGTACGGGTTCGGCTTCGTGGTGCAGGGCGAGGGCAGGGAGCATCAGTACGGCCACGAAGGCGGTGCGCCCGGATCGAACAGTGCCATCGTGGTGCTACCCGCGCAGGGCTATGTGATCGTTGGGCTGGCCAATGTCGATCCGGATGCGATCGGCAATGTGGTCAACTACATCGCGCGAAGAGTGCCGCTTTGATCGCGATGCGTGCCGGTTATTCCGGCACACGCACCATCTTCGTCATCAAGTGTTCCACCACACCCGCCGGGTCGGCCGTACGGCCGACATGCGTGCTCGACATCTGCACGACCGAACTGCGCTTGGCGGTGAGGAAATGGAAGCGCGCACGCGCCGGCAGCTGCGCGATCGGCCCGGCGCTGGCGTCGCCACGGCAGATCGCCACGATCGCATTCAGCCATGGCTGCAACGCCTCCTGGTCCAGCGCTGGCGCGAAGGCGTGCAGGCGTGCCGGATCGATCTCGATGGCCGCTTCCAGTTGACGCGCGCCGGGACAGGATACGATCACCCCGACGTTGATGAATTCCTCGCGTTCCACCCGCGGTACCACGCGGATGACCGCGTAGTCATACGTGTGCAGCGTGGGCACAGATGGCCTCCTGCACGAACACTGCACGCACTTTCAGGCGGTGCTTGAGATAGTTGATATAGCCTTGGCGATAGGCCTGCGGGCTGTCGAACGCCGGTTCGTCCACCAGCCAGCTGTCCGGCACCAGGCCGACGATGCGCTCGATCTCGGCATCGGTCAGGCGCGCGGCCAGCTCGGCATCCACTTCGGCGATGCGGCTGGCGAACGACAGCAGCACATGGTCGCGGATCAGCACGAACGGCTTTTCGCAGGCATCGCCGGCGTTGGCCCAGTCGTGATGGAAGTACATGGCCGCACCGTGATCGATCAGGTATAGCTTGCGGTGCCACACCATCAGGTTGGGGTTGCGCGTGGTGCGATCGACATTGCTGGTGAACGCATCGAACCAGACGATGCGTGAGGCGAGGTCGGCATTCACCGGCATCGCCGCCGGGTCGTAGTTGATCGCACCGGGCAGGTAGTCCAGGCCCAGGTTCAAACCTTCACTGGCGCGTATCAGTTCCTGGATCTCCGGGTCGGGCTCGGTGCGGGCGAACTCGCGGTCCAGCTCCACGAACAGGATCTCCGGAATCGGCAGGCCAAGCGTGCGCGCCATTTCGCCGGCGATCAGCTCCGCGATCAAGGCCTTCGGGCCCTGGCCGGCGCCACGGAACTTCAGCACGGCCATGTCGTCGTCGTCAGTCTCGACTACGGCCGGCAGGGAGCCACCTTCCCGCAAGGGGGTGATGTAGCGGAGGGCATGTACGGTGCGCATGCGCGCATTCTAGCGTGGGAGCCGCCAAGGGAGCGCCGGGCGCGTCCCGGCGGCTCCATGTCGTTCCCCGTCAGTGCGTCAGCGCGCCGCGCTGCTGCTCCTGCACGCGGACCTGTTCCTGCGTGGCCTGATCGGCCTGCCGCTGGTTGACCACGGCAAGCGTGTCCAGGCTGTCCTGCACCGGACGCTGGGCGGCCTCGGCAGTGGGTGAGGAGGCGCGCAGCGAGGCCGGATCATCCAGCGGCCCCTTCACCACAAAGATGTTCTGCGCCGCGCCCGCACCCTCGGTCTGGCGGCTGAGCACCACATGGTCGACCCGGTCCAGCCCGTTTTCGCGGGCAAGCACCAGCAGGCTGGCACTCAGGCGCTCGCTGGACGCATCGAAACTGCGTCCGTTGGCAGCATCCAGCTCCGCTACCTTGCCGCGGATCTGCTCATGCAGCGAACGGTCACGGCCTTCCGCAAGCAGCGTCGGTAAGCCATCGCCCTCCACCGCATGCTGTGTGGTGATCGGCACATGCGTATGCGTGCCCTCAGTGTGGTCGAAGTAACGCAGCGTCGACGGCGAGGTACTGGTATCGAAGTAGGGCTGGCGCGGGGGCGAGCCCTCGCCGAGGTTGAGCCCGTTCTGCTCCAGCAGGCGCTCGTCCAGGCCCAGCTTCTTCATGTTCACTTCCATCCGGCTGACGCCATCGGGCGCTGGATTCGCGGCCTCGAATTCGCTGGCCAGTCCGATCGCCAGGGCGCCGTAGAAATTCTGGTAGTCCGAATTCCCATGATGGCCCAGGCCGGTGCTGACGCCCTGATCGTAATAGTGCCTGGCCATTCCCTCGATGTTGGCTGCGGTGGGGGAGATGGTCAGGTCCGCATTGAGGGTCAGCTCCGGGTGCGGGGCATAGGTGATCGGCGGGCCGGGTCGCGACTGGATGACATCTGTCGAGCGGGTGCTGGCTTCATACAGGTCGCGCAGGGTGGCGTCCGGGTTGTTGGCACGTACCTGGCTGACCAGCGCATTCCAGCCTGCGATGTTCGAAGAAGCCTCATCGCGGCGGTTGGCCGCGAGCAGGGTGCCGATGGCCTCGGTGTAATCATGGCTCGTTGTACGGCCCGCGACCTGCTCCACGTCGGCTTCGAACTGCACGTAGGCGCGCTCGACATCAGCATCGTTGAAGCCGTGCTGGATCTCGTGACCGAGCACAAAGGCAACCTCGGCCGCGTCGAACCTGTCCGGGGCCGCCGGGGTCGACAAGCTGTTGGCGGGCAGGTTGATGGATTTCGTGCCGGTCTCGTAGGTGCCGCCCGCGTTGCTTGTGGCGGGCAACAGTTCGAAGCGTTCCAGATAGCCTGCCGCGATGGCGGCGTCCACCTGCTTTGCCAGCACGGGCGAGCCCGCGATGACGTTGCGCAGGTTGTCGACCTGGTCGCTGGTGACGTCGGTCTTGCCGGCGAACTCGCCCAGCAGGCGTTCCGTTTCTGCGGAAAGGATCGTCATTGATGGCTCCCCTTACTGCACGGTGACAAGACGCACGCAGGCATGCGTGGCGTCGCCGAGGGAGTGAGGGTTCTCGGGCATGGTGTCGACCTTGATGCTCAGCTGCGGTCGATCGAAGCGGTCGTAGATCACCCGGCCGTGTTCGCCGCGCACCGTCTCGCGCTTGAAGCCGGCGGCATCCAGTGCCGAAGCGAAGTGGTTGAAGTCGACCTGGCAGATCGCCGCAGCCGAGGCCTTGCGATCGCTGCTGGTGTCCATGAAGTTCAGGTCCAGCCGCGCGTCGGCAGTGCCGGCCCGCTGCACTTCCAGTCCATAGCCCCATTCCGGTGTCAGCGTGCCGCCATAGCCGAAGTGGCCGGGGCCGAAGACCTGCGCCGGCGCCTGCATTACCGCGGACAGGCGCTCGGCGGTGAGCTCGCGGGTGGAGGTCGTGGCCTTGATCAGGTCCAGCAGGCGCAACAGCAACTGCTCGGCATTGAGCGGTGAGGGCGAAGTGGTCTCGGATACGGCGGGGGCCATGGTGTCGGTTCCTTGAGAAGTCGGCGTGCGGTCGGCGGCATGTGCGCAGGCGCAGAGCGTGGCCGCTGAAAGTGCGAGCGTCCACGGTCGTATGAATGCGTACCGGGGCATGTGCGTTCCTTGCAGATTGAAGGCTGACCCTAGGGCCAGCCGGATGAAGCAGAGGTTAAGCGTAATCGAGGCACCCGAATGCGTTACAAAAGGTGAACGGGTGCGCATTCTTCACTTGACCATTCCGCGCGCGATGTCAGCATCGGGTCCATGGAGCATCAACTTCGCGTGTGACCTTCAACAGGAGGCCGTCATGCAACAACTGCGCAGCTGTCACGCTTTACCCTGCATGCAATGCAACGCGTGGTGTTGACCCTGGTCTGATACGGCCACTTTGCCGGCACGGATGGCCGCCACCCACAGCATCTGCCACTGTTCACCCGATGCGGTCCCGGCATGCTCTTGCCGGCCCTGCAATACAGACATACGCCCGCCAGATTGTCCTCTGCGTTGCCCGATGGCCTTCGCAGCGCGGAGGCTGGCTTGTCCATGATGATCCTGCAGGCTTTGGAGGTGCACCGATGAGCGACCAATACGAACGAATGCTGCCGGCCCTGGACGATGCCAAGGTCGAGGAAATGATCGGAAAACTGGTGCTGGTCGGGGTGACCCGCTACGGCGGCGACGGCCAGGTGCAGGGACTGGAGCAGTACGCGGGAACGGTGCTGCGCATCAGTGCCGATGAAGGCGTGGTGCTGGCCGACGAGAACGATGGCCACGAGCGTTATCTGCCGCCGATGCTCGACCAGTACCTGCCGGCCCAGCCGGGAGAGTACCGGATGAGCAACAGCGGCATGATCGTGGTCGACCCGGACTATCTCACCGCCTGGGACCTGCACGCGCAGCAGTAGTGCCAGACCATGCCAAGCCTGGCACTGGGAGCGGATTGCCCGTTGGAACCGCCGACGGCTAGCGCAGCCACTCGGGCAATCTGCGTGTCAGGGGGCTTAATGCCTGTCGATCCGGCCAAAGATCGGGAAACACCTCGAATTTGAGGTCGTCCCGATCTATCCGGGTGATGAAATGTCGAATAGGCCTGTCCTGCAGGTCGTGACTTCCCCGCATGTGGGTCAGCTCGAACCGTTCGATTGCTTCCCGGTCTTCTTCGACGGAGAGGCTGTGCTTGATTACGGGAGCCAGTGTGACGTCACCACCATGCCGGCGAACGCTTGGAACAACGGGCAATTTTGGCTCAGATCAGGGGAATCCCAGGTGTCTTCGCTTGAGCAGATGTTGAAGAAGCACATCACCGGTCGGTTGCGCATATGGGCAATGGTGAAAGGTCTTCTTTGGGTTTAAGAACAAGGTAGTGGATGTTCTTTCATTTGGTGGTGATTTTGAGTTTTTATGCATGCATTCGCACGCCTATATATTGGGTGTCTGGTAAAAAATATTTCCGAATTTGTCTCTCACTATGATGCTGTCTTTGTGCCGTTCGAGGCTCTTGAATTGATCCGCGAATATGAGTTCATCGGGTTTTGTTTCAAGTATTGTGTTTTCAAATATGATCTCGCGGCCCTGGGTCGCATTGAGGGTGAGCGAGAATAAATCCGGCGTGAGCCTGCATAGAAGCGATGCCCGGAGTCCGTCTTCTCTATAATATTTTGTTTGGTGCGTCCATTCGTTTTTATATCCGGAATTTCTGAAAAGGTCGATTGCTTCCGTTAGTTCCGGTGTTGGAATGGGGGGGCGAAGGGAGACTGTATTGAGTCCACGCTCGATCATTGAAAGGTAGAATTCGTGGCGATCGTTGTTGTTTAATTTTTCGTAGTGATCGATCTGGAATGGTACTGGTGAGCTGATTGCATTCGAGCCCTTGACGATCTTTATACTGGTTTGAAGTGCTGATCCTTGAATAATAATCCTGTTGAATCCAGTTGAATGAAATCGAAGGGGTTTAAGCCTCCTTTCCAGGAAATTGCACGCGTATCGCGACCTGAAGCCGAAAGGTATGGCGACTTCCTTGGGGAACTCGTCGGGATCGAGATAAAGGTAGATTTTCCGGAGGATCATTGTGCTGCTGACGGGGTAGGGATGTTGTTGATGCTAGGCGCCGCAAGGGCAGCCGGACAGGAAAATCGGGGCCGGGAATCGTGGCTAAAGGAGCCATCTCTCCCGGGAAGCGGCAGTAGATCGTTGCCTGGAGCCAGCTTCGGTTCTTTCTTGAGTGCCCCGCGGCGTGTTCTCCGATGCACTTTGCCCCATCCGGCCACTAGCCCTTCCGGCCCATTCACGACAACCCCTGCGGTGCTAGATTCGGGGCCATGCCCGATTCCGGGTACCCATTCACACCCCAGGGGATAAGGATGCTGATCCGTCGAACCTCTCTGGCAGCGGCCGTTGCCGTTGCCACCGTCGGCCTGCTGGCCGCTGGCCCGGCGCTTGCCGATTACGCGAAGCCGCCGGAGCACCTGCTCAAGGTGCTGAAGGCACCGCCGCCGCCAGCACCGAACGTGGCCCCGGGCGGCCAGCGCCTGCTGCTGACCACCGCGCAGACCTATCCGTCGATCAGCCGCGTCGCCCAGCCGTACCTGAAGCTGGCCGGCGTTCGGCTGGAGCCGAAGAACCGCAGTCGGCATGACACCCCCGGCGGCTACGGTATTCCGGCCTGCGTGGCCGACTTCACCCTGGTCGATATCGGCAGCGGCAAGGAGACCAAGGTCAACCTGCCGCAGGGCTGCGCCACTGGCGCGCTGTGGTCGGCCGACGGCAGCCATTTCGCCTTCCAGAATGCGGTCGATACCAGCGTGCAGCTGTGGGTGGGCGATGCGGCCACCGGCCAGGTGAAGCAGGTGCCGAACGTACAGCTGAATCCGATCTTCGGCTACACCGTGCAGTGGCTGGGTGGCAGCCAGAACCTGCTGGTGAAACTGGTGCCGGCCAATCAGGGTCCGGCGCCGTCCAACGGTGGCGTGCCGACCGGTCCGGATGCGCAGGAATCGCTGGGCAGCAGTGGCGAGAGCAGCACCTACGAAGCCCGCGACACGCTGACCAGCGTGCATGATGAAAAGCTGTTCGCCTACTACGGTGCCTCGCAGCTGGCCGTGGTCGATACCGCCGCGGGCAGCGTGCGCCCGGTGGGGCAGCCTGCGCTGTTCAACGAGGTCAGCGCCGCGCCCGATGGCGTGCACGTGCTGACCGAATCGATCAAGGCGCCGTACTCACATGCGGTGACCTACCAGCGCTTCGCCAATGATGTGGCCGTACTGGACGTGAGCAATGGCCGCAGCACGCCGATCGCCAGCCTGCCGCTGGCGGATCGCGTGCCGGTGCACGGCGTACCGGAAGGCCCGCGCGGTTTCGACTGGCGAGCCACCGATCCGGCGACCCTGGTCTATGCCGAAGCGCTGGACAAGGGCGACTGGAAAGTCAGCGTGCCGCACCGTGACCGCGTACTGATGCTGAAGGCCCCGTTCAACGGCAGGCCGACCGAGATCACCCGTACCGCGCAGCGATTCGAGGGCTTCGCGTGGACCGCCGATCCGGCCGTAGCCTTCCAGTACGAGCACGACGAGAACCGTCACTGGATGCAGACCCGCATCGTCGACGTGGACCAGCCGAAGAAGGAAGGTCGCCTGCTGTGGGACATGTCCAGCGATGAGCTGTACGGCAACCCCGGCAACCTCGTGTTCACCCGCCTGCCGAATGGCGCGCAGGTCGTGCGCCGTGAGGGCAACCACGTGTTCCTCAGCGGCCGTGGCGCCTCGCCGCAGGGCGATCGTCCGTTCCTCGACCGCCTGGACCAGGGCACGCTGAAGAGCGAGCGCCTGTTCCGTAGCAGTGCCGACGCCTACGAACAGTTCCTCGGCTTCAGCAACACGCCGGGGCGCTACCTGACCTGGCACCAGTCGGTGATCGATCCGCCGAACGCCTTCATCCGCCAGCAGGGGGAGGCAGTGGCCGATGCGAAGACCGGCGAGGCGCAGTTCGCGTCCACCGCGACCGCGCTGACCAAACTGGTCGACCCGACCCCGGAAGTGCGCCAGATCAAGAAGCAGTTGGTGACCTACAAGCGTGCCGATGGCGTGGACCTGTCGTTCACCCTGTACACGCCGCCGGGCTACAAGGAGGGCCAGCGCGTGCCGGCGATCCTGTACGCCTACCCGGCCGACTTCGCCAATGCCGCGCAGGCCGGCCAGGTGTCCGGTTCGCAGCAGACCTTCACCCGCCTGCAGCCGTACCGCCTGATGCTGCTGGCCGGCTACGCGATCATCGACAATGCCTCGTTCCCGATCGTAGGTGACCCGAAGAACGCCTACGACACCTACCTGGAGCAGCTGGAAGCCGACGCCAAGGCAGCGGTGGACAAGGCCGTGGACATGGGCGTGGTCGACCGCAACCGCATCGGCGTGACCGGTCACAGCCACGGCGGCCTGATGACCGCCAACCTGATCGCGCACACCAACCTGTTCAAGGCCGGTGTGGCGACCAGCGGTTCGTACAACAAGACCTTTACCCCGTTCGGCTTCCAGAACGAGCGTCGCTCGGTATGGCAGGCGCAGGACGTGTACCTGAAGGCCTCGCCGTTCTTCTATGCCGACAAGATCAAGCTGCCGCTGCTGCTGGTGCACGGTGAGGACGATGCCAACCCGGGCACCGAACCGTTCCAGTCGCGCAAGCTCTACCAGGCCATTCGTGGCAACGGCGGTACCACCCGCCTGGTGATGCTGCCGAACGAACCGCACTGGTACACCGCGCTGGAGTCCAACGAGCAGCTGGTGTCGGAGATGCTGAACTGGTTCGACACCTACGTGAAGAACGCCAAGTGAAGGAACAGGAAGGCCACCTCTGGGTGGCCTTCCTGCATCCTGCTGTAGCGCCGAGCCCACGCTCGGCTGTAACCAGCCGCACGTGCTCTGCAATCAACTGTGGAGACTCGGTAACGACGTGTTACCGGCACATTCGCGTGCCACGCAGATGGGCTAGGCTGGCCCTGTGAGTTCGTCCCGGGTCGGTGCAATGAAAGCCATCGTTCTTGCTGCAACGTTGTCGTTGGTCCTGGTTTCAAACGCCCATGCCCAGTCGCTGCCCACCGAGCTGGCGCAGCTGGGGATCATCGCCGGCATGCCCTACGCCAAGGCCAAGCGCCTGCTGGATGCTGCGGGATGGCAGGTGAAGCCGGCGCAGGGCGCGCCGGAATCGCTGGAGGGCTTTCCGGAAGTGGGGTGCCAGAAGGGCGGGAAGCAGTGCGCGACGACCTTCGAGAAGGGTGAACAGCAGATTGCGGTGCGGCTGGGCACTACCCTGGCAGGGCAGCCGTTCGTGCAGAGCGCTGATTGAGCACCCGCCCTCACGCCAGCGGTAGGCGGTCCTGCGCGTGCGACATCCGGTCATGCAGATCGCGCACGTGCTCGGCCTTGGCATGCACCCGGGTGGTATCGCCGAAACTGCGTAGATAAGCGCAGGCTGCGAAGCCGGCGCTCTTCTTTTCGTACTCGGCAATCCAGGCCAATCGATCCGGATTGTTGGCCTGTTCGGATGACCACGCGGCCACTGGCGGGCGGATGCGGTACTTCAGGCCGACGCGCCACGGCTTCGGTGTCAGTCGCGCACGGAAGCAATGCTGCAGCCGGCACATGCGCGCGTACAGGGTATCGGTGCCCAGTGCCTTGAAGAATGCCTGCAGCTGCTCGTCCTCCGGGGAGAACGTGGCATGCATCGCCAGTACGCGCAGTCCCGCAGGCGTCCGGTAGGCGCGCAGATGCCAGTGGGGGTGTTGTTCGCTGAAGGCTTCCACGCGTCGCAGCGCCAACCCCTCGGCGCCCCCGGCGGCGGCCAGCCGCTGCCTGCGGCGCATCAGCAATGCCGCATTGACCAGAACCACCGCCGCCACGCCCAGCACCAGTCCCACCAGCCAATGCCACAGCAGCGTGCCGGTGACGGCGCCGGCAAGCAGCACGACCGCCGCAACGATGGTCGGCATCACGCAGCCGGCTGGCGGCTGCGCATGGTCGATGTCGGCGAACAGTACGTCCGGGCTGTTGAGGCACAGTGCGCCATAGCTGTTGCGGGTTATGACGACGTCGCCGTCGCGCTGCACGATCTGCTCGCGGATCGGCACGCCTTCCACGCCGTAGTTGCTGCGCACTTCGCGACGCGGCAGCACCTGTCCGGCGAGGATGGCATTGAGGGCTTCATTGGCGCGGCGGTCGGCGTGCACCTGCGCCTCGGCAGGGCCTTCGTCGGACCAGCCGAAGCGGCGCACCACCACCGGCCGGCCACGGAAACGGGCCTGCAGGCGGGCTTCGGCCCAGTAGGCGGGAACGATCATCATCGCGGGGTGCTCTATCTTCCGTGGCAGGTGCCAACGCGAGTCTGGCACAGCGCCGGGGTGCCCGCATCTGCTTGCTGCGGCGGCCGGGTCGGAGTGATAGATTGCGCGCTTCGCATGCACTCCACCAAGGACGGAGCGATGTCCATGACCCTGCGCGGCCTGTTGGCCCTGGCCTGTGCCGGGGTGGTTGGCATGGCCACGGCGGCGGCACCGGCCGGGCCGCAGATTGTCACTGACGATGTCAGCCGTTTCTACGCGCTGTACGACAACGCAGGTGGCAAACCCAGCGTTGCGCAGTTGCGTGGCTACATGGCCGAGGGTTCGGCGGGCCTGGCCGAGCTGGCCAAGGCGCGCCGGGTCACCCCCGAGCGCATTGCCGAGTCCATCGCCAGCCAGCCGGAGCTGTATGTGCAGGGGCGAAGCTGCCTGGCCGAACTGCCGGCGGTGAAACAACGTCTGACGCAGGTGTTTTCCAACCTGCAGGCCATCTATCCGCAGGCTGCGTTTCCGCCGGTGACCATCGCCGTCGGCCGTGGTCGTCCGGTAGGGTTGACCTCGAAAAGCGGCGTGATCATCGGCCTGGAAGCGCTGTGCGCAGCCGATTTCATGAATCCCAATGTGCAGGACCGCTTCGTGCATGTGATCGCGCACGAGTACGTGCACATCCAGCAGACCGGCCTGACCGACTTCGAGCCGGGCGACCCGCATGCGACGGTGCTGCGTGTTTCGTTGGGCGAGGGCATTGCTGAGTTCATCGCCGAACTGATTTCCGGCAACGTCGGCAACGGGCGACATGCGGCGTGGACGCGCGGCAGGGAAGTGCATATCGAGAGCGCATTCGCGCTGGATCTGGACAGCACCGATCTGTCGCCGTGGCTGTACAACTACAAGCCCGGTTCGCAGGAACCCTATGACCTCGGGTACTGGGTGGGATACCGCATCGCCAAGGCCTATTACCTGCAGGCCAAGAACAAGCGTGACGCGGTGCGTGCGCTGATCCAGCAGGACAACCCGAAGGCGATCCTGGCCGCCAGCGGCTGGACGCCGGGTATGTGGATGCCGGCGAAAGTCACGGGTGTGGCGGCGCGTACGGCTGCACGCTGAGCACGGGGTGGGGCGTTAGACTGCTGAAGATGATTTCAGGAGTACCCGCATGCGTGGACCTGTTGAGCTTGCCACTGCCACTGTCGTGACGTTGGGCCTCGCGTTGGCTTCTCCGCTGGGTGCCGCCGAAGTCGTCGCAGTCAATCCGCTGCTGCAGACGCCCATCGACCAGTTGCGCCCCGACGAGGTTCGTTTCATGCAGCAGCGCCTGGCCGATTTTCCGGAGCTGCAACGCTATCGTGATGCCAATGCGCGCCTACCTGATGCGGTGCCCGGCCAGCCGCGCGTGGTGTTCTTCGGTGACTCCATCACCGAAGGTTGGGGCAGGGAAGGCAGTGCCGGTTTCTTCCCCGGCAAGGGCTGGCTCAACCGCGGCATCAGCGGCCAGACCACGGCGCAGATGCTGGTGCGTTTCCCGCAGGACGTGCTGGCACTGAAGCCACAGGTGGTGGTGATCCTGGCCGGCACCAACGACATTGCAGGCAACACTGGCCCATCCACGCAGGCGATGATCGAAGATAACCTGCACGCGATGGTGGACCTTGCCCGTGCACATGGCATCGCCGTAGTACTGGCATCAGTGCTGCCGGTCAGCGATTACCCGTGGCTGCCGGGCACAGCACCTGCGCCCAAGGTGCGTGCATTGAACACGGCATTGAAGCGCTATGCCGATGCACAGCAGCTGGTCTATCTGGACTACTACACGCCGATGGCCAATGCGATCGGCGGACTGGACCCGCAGTTGGCGGAGGACGGCGTGCATCCTACGGCGAAGGGCTATGCGGTGATGGCGCCGTTGGCCGAGGCGGCGGTCAAGCGCGCGCTGCAGCAGAAGTAGCTTCTGCGGGCAGACTCGCCAGCAACCACTCACAGAAACTGATCACCAGCGGATCGGCCGCGCTGTCCTCATGCACCAGCCAGCTCCAGCGCGGGCCGCGCACGCGTGCATCATCCAATGGTTGCAGCAGGCCTTGTTCGCACGCACGCGCGCTCAGCAGTTCGCTGACCAGTGCGATGCCCAGCCCTTGGCACGCGGCATCCAGCAACTGCCCGGGCTCGGAGAAATTCATTCCCTCGCGACGCTGGCCGACATCGGCGCCACCCTGTACCTGCCATTGGCTCCAGTCCATCTCGCGCTCGCCATGCAGGGTGAGGCGTTCGTGCGCCGGTGTGGCGAGCAGGGCCGGATGGCAGGCTGGATAGAGACGATCCTGCAGCAGCACGCGATGCTGGCACTGCGCCTGTGAGTCGAGGTCATCACGTACCGCTACGTCCAGCGTCTGCGTGGTCATGTCCGGCGCTTCCTCGCTGGTCAGCAGCCACAGATCGGCGTCGGGATGCAGCCGGTGAAAGCTGGCCAGGCGTGGCACCAGCCAATGCCGAGCAAAGGCCGGGCTGGCGTTGACGATCAGTTGATTGGGCTTGCGGTACTGATCGAGCCGGCGGATGCCGCTGGCCAGCTGCCGCAGCAGCGCCTGCGTTGTTTCCAGCAGGTCGATGCCGGCATCGGTGAGGGTGACGCTGCGGCCCTGCCGGAAGAACAACGGCTGCTGCAGCGACGCTTCCAGACCCCGGATCTGCTGGCTGATGGCCGACTGGGTCAGGTGCAGTTCCCCCGCCGCACGGTGGAAACTGCCCAGCCGGGCGGCAGCCTCGAAACCCCGCAGGGCGTTCAGCGGTGGCCAGTGCTTGAGCATTTCAGATAAGTAAAACTATTCATTGGATGGCTGAATCTATCGTTTTTTCTTATGTGTCGGCAAGCGCAGCATAGCGCCCATCCCACACCGGCCATGGAGCCTGTCATGAGCAACCGTCGTCACTTCCTCACCCAGCTGGCGGGCGCCGCCGGCCTTGGCGGCCTGGCCGCTCTGGGTCTGGCCGGGCTGCCGGGTCGCGTGGCGGCGGCGGCGCCGGGTGCAGGCATCTGGCGCATGCCCGATGAACATGGCCCACAGGAACGCGTGTTCCTTGCCTTCGCCGCGCAGCCGCGGGTGTGGGGCGCGCAAGCCGATGCGGTGAACACCGCCGTGGCGCGGTTGGCCCGTACCATCGCCCGCCACCAGCCGGTCAGCGTGCTGTGCCGCCCGGCGCAGTTGAAGCAGGCGCAGGATCGCTGTGGCCGCGACAACATCGAGTTCCTCGAGGTGCCGCTGGATGACATCTGGGTGCGCGACTATGGTGGGTGCTTCGTCACCGATGGCCAGGGCGGGCTGGGCCTGGTCGACTTCAACTTCAATGGCTGGGGCGGCAAGCAGAGCGCGCGCAACGATGGCGCGGTGGCGCCGTGGCTGGCGCAGGTGACTGGCGCGACGCTGCTGGAAAGCGATCTGGTGGGCGAGGGCGGTGGCATCGAAGTCGATGGCCATGGCACGGCCATCCTCACCGAAAGCTGCTGGGTCAACCGCAACCGCAATCCGGACTGGTCGCGCGCGGATATCGAGGCCGAGCTGAAGCATCACCTGGGCCTGCGCAAGGTGATCTGGCTGCCCGGCATCGCCGGCAAGGACATCACCGATGCGCACGTGGACTTCTATGCGCGTTTCGTGCGGCCGGGCGTGGTGATCGCCAATCTGGACAACGATCCGGAGTCCTACGATTACGACCTGACCCGCGAGCATCTGCGGATCCTGCGCGGGGCCACCGATGCCGATGGCCGTCGCCTGCAGGTGCATACGCTGCCGCCGCCGCTGGACGGGCGCGACAACGTGCATACGCGCGACAACGACGATCTGGCGATGGGCTACATCAACTACCTGCCGATCAACGGCGCAGTGGTCGCGCCGCAGTTCGGAGACGACGAAGCCGATGGATTCTGCCGTGAACTACTGGAAGACATGTATCCCGGCCGCGTGATCGAGCAGGTGGATATCGATGCCATCGCGGGCGGCGGTGGCGGCATCCATTGCGTGACCAAGAACATGCCGAAGGTGGGCTGACGCCTCTCAGGCGTCGTCCTGTTTCAACGCCGCATCGGCAGCCAGCAGCGCCTCGGCGGCCGCACTGAGCGGCGGCGACGGCGGGGCGACCACGCCGATCGCTTCCATCATCTTCGGCATACCCAGGAACTGCCGTGCGCGGCGGTCGTAGATGCCGGTGACCAGCAGTGCACGGGTGGCGATCTTCTGCTCGGGCCCGATCAGTACGCGTTGCTCCATGATCCCGCGCGAGCCGACCCAGCCGACCAGCCGCGTTTCCAGGGTGAAGCGCTGGAATGGCTTCAGCTCGCGGCGGAACTGGATGGTGCCGGCGCCGACGATCGGTGCCCACTTCTCGCGCAGCGCCACCCGGCCCAGGCCCATGCGCAGGATCAGGTCCAGCCGGCCCAGGTCGAAGATGTTCCAGTAGCGGCCGTTGGTCATGTGCAGGTTGCTGTCCAGGTCATTGGGCAGTACCCGGAACTGCAGCCGCGAGACCCCGAACGGGGCCTCCAGCTTGGGCCGGAACAGGCTGCACAGGAGCAGGTGGAGCAGGCGGAACCAGAGATTCATGGTTATGACGACTGTTATAGAATCGCCGGTACGCTAATCTATGACGACTGTCCTGGCAAGGAGCCTGCCGTGAGCCCGCGTCCCTCTGATGCGCCACAACGCGTGATTGATGCTGCGGCACAGATGCTGGCGCGTGTGGGCCTCAATGCCACCAGCATCCGTGAGGTCACCAAGCTTGCCGAGGCGCCGCTGGGCTCCACCTATCACCACTTTCCCGGCGGCAAGCAGGAGCTGTTGGCGCGTGCCACCCATATGGCCGGCGACAAGGTCGAAGCGTTGTTGGTGGAGCTGCTGAAGGGCGGGGCGGTGCAGGGCCTGCAGCAGTTCCTGACGATGTGGCGCGAGCGCCTGCTGCGCTCCGGGTTCCGCGCCGGCTGCCCGGTGCTGGCCGCTGCGGTGGAGGAGCCGGTTGACGCGGTGCACAGCCAGCCGCGCGCGGCAGCTGCAGAGGTATTCGCGCGCTGGCAGGGCCATCTGGCCGCAGCGTTCGTCGACGACGGACACGATCCGGCCGCCGCGGGTGGGCTGGCCAGTCTGGTGATCGCCAGCGTGGAAGGTGCGGTGGCGATGTGCCGCGCACTGCAGGACATCGCCCCGTTCGACCAGGTGGCCGCGCAGTTGCTGAAGGCCGCCGCGCGGCCTTGATCCGGCGGCACGGTCGCGGGAGACTCGGCGCAGGCCCTGACTGGACGCCGCCATGGACGAATCGCACTGCCGTCACCTGATCGAGCACTACCTGCAGGCCTACAACCGCTTCGACATCGACGCCATGCTGGCGGTGCTGGCGCATAACGTGCGTTTCGAGAACCACAGCGGCAGCCAGCTGACGATGGTCACCGAAGGCATCGATGCCTTCGGCGAACTGGCACGGCAATCGGCGCCGTTGTTCCGCGAGCGCGAGCAGCGGTTGCTCGAGTTGACCTTCGAGGATGGCATGGCGCTGGCCAGGATCGGCTGGCGTGGCGTGTTCGCGCAGGACATTCCCGATGGTCCCAGTGCGGGCACGGAACTGGCCCTGCAGGGACGCAGCGAGTTCGCTTTTGAGGACGGTCGCATCGTGCGGATCATCGACCGCAGCTGAGGATCGATGGCACAGGTCCGCCGTCTGGACAGCGGACCTGCCCGCGGTAGAATCCGCCCACCACCGCTTACGCGTGCCCGGCAAGGACGTCCGCATGCAGTATCAGGTTTTCGAGCTTCCACGCTGCACGATCTGCGGCATCCAGCGGCGCCGATGAAACGCACCCGTTTCTTTACACGCAGCCCATTGAAGCTGCCGGCTAATCGCGGCAGTGAAGTCGTGCGCGCGCGGCAGCATCTGCAGCAGCTCGGCTGGCCGCGCCTGCAGATGGCGCTGATCGTGGCCCTGACCGGTGCGGCCGGTTTCCTCGCCTCGCACCTGCTGCGTCTGGCCGGTATCGACGCGATGCTGCTGCGCTACCCGATGGCCGTGCTGCTGGCCTATGGCGTATTCCTGCTGCTGATGTGGATCTGGATCCGCTGGCGCTGGGACAACGTGCTGGATGGCCTGTCGCCGGATGTGGGCAGTTGCAGCCCATCGCCTCGCGGAAGTGCCGTGGAATCACCGTGGAGCGGCGTCGGTGGCCGTTCTGGAGGTGGCGGCGCGTCAGCTTCGTGGAATGAGTCGGCGCGGGTCAGCGGCGGCGATGCCAGTGAGCTGCCGTTGACCGGCCTGGCCGAAGACGAAGCGGGCCTGCCGTTGCTCGCGATCCTCGGCCTCGTCGCGCTGGTGGCGACCGTTCTGCTGGCCAGCGTGTGGATTGTGTGGTCGGCGCCAGTGCTGATGGCTGAGCTGCTGGTGGACGCGGCCATCGCCGGAGGCCTGTACCGGCGCATGCAGGGCATGCGGGAGCAGGGATGGTGGCGCGTATGCGTGACGCACACGATCTGGCCGCTGCTCGGGTTGTTGGTGTTTTTCACCGTTGTTGGATGGCTCGCACAGGAGCTGGCACTAGGTGCGGTCAGTCTGGCCCAGGCATTTCGGGCACTGTAGCGGCGCATGTGGATGGCCGAGCCCAGTTTTTCGTTCCTGGCCTACCCTGCGCTATGATCCGCGCCAAGGCCAAGGTATGTGGCCGGCTGTCAACCACCACTGACGAGGAAGAGCGCATGGATGTCGCTGCACACCGCAACAGGACGTTGTTTCGTTGGACCATGTTGGTGCTGCTGGCGGTGTTGTTGCCGTTTGCAGCACTGGCACAGCCTGCAGCCGGGCAGGCCGATGGCGCCGAAGCCGCCACCACCGCTACGGAAGAGGCGCAATGCCGCGCCTGCACTTATGAGCGCATTGGGCCCAAGGTCGATATCGGCCTGGTGGCCCTGATTTCGCTGCTGGTGGTGGGCCTGCTGGTGGCGGTATCCCGCGAATGGGGCACCACCTCGCAACGATGGACCTGCCGCACGCTGGCCCTGTTGCTGGTGGGTTTCGGTGTGGCGTTGCTGTGGTGGGCTGGCAGCATCGTCTACCTGGGCTACAACCCGTGGCAGGAAATGGCCGCCCCCGTCGATGGCTCGCTCACCTCGACACTGCTCACTACCTCACCGAAGTGGCTGGCGGCGATGGTGCTGATCGGCTTCGCGCCTTCCATCTGGAAACGCAGCGAGCGCCTGCCGGCGTGGCGCATCAGCTGACATTGAAACGGCGGCGCTGGATCACACCCGGCGCCGCCTGCGGTCATCAGTCAAAGCGCAAACGCACACCAGCGTAGATGCCACGGCCTTCGCCCGGCGTCGAGCGGGCAATATCCTTGCCGGCATCGTTGTAGCCCGGCGTGACCGTGGCGGCGTAGTGGCGGTTGCCGATGTTGCGCATCTCCGCCCAGGCCTGCCAGCGGCCACCGGGTGCGTCGTAGCCGATGCGGCTGCCGAAGATCACATGGCTGTCGGCCCAATAGCTGTTGGCGTAGTCCACGGCGATGCGCGAGGCGTATTCGGTATTGAGCGCAGCGTACAGGCCGGACGCGTGATCGAAGCGCAGCTCGGCCTGGTAGGCGTGGCGCGGCAGGCCGGGCAGGCGGTTGCTGCCGAAACGCGCATCGTGGCGATAGCGGAGGTCGCTGAAGGTGTACGCCTGACGCAGCGACAGGCGGCCCGGTGCAGCCTGCCACAGGGTGCTGTCCAATCCGGCTTCGATGCCGCGGTGCACGGTGGGGCTGGCGTTGTTCTCGGCGATGAACAGGTTCGGCACCGGCTGCAGCTCGACGCTCAGCAGTTCGTGGTTTACGTGCGCGTAGTAGCCGGTCAGTTCCCAGCGACCCAGCGCCGCGTCACCGCGCGCGCCCAGTTCCAGCGTGGTGGCGGTCTGGTTCTGCATCGGCACCGGCGTGCGCTGGCGTCCGGTGGACGGGCCATTGCCCGGCCCGAAGTACTGGTTCGAGCCCCAGATCATCGACCACGGGTGCGGTGCTTCCACCGAGCGGCTTAGGTTTCCGAACCACTGGGTCTGGGCGCTGTGCTGCCAGGTGAAGCCCAGTCGCGGCGCATAGTCCCAGTCGTGGTCGCGCAGGCGGCCACCGCTGCTTGGCCAGGTCACCTGCACATCGCGGCGGGTGTTGATCAGTGCCAGCCCGGTCTGCATGCGCAGGCGGTCATTGAAGGTGAGGGTATTGCTGACGTGCAGCGTGCTGTCGGTGCCGTGGTGGCGGAAGTCACGCGTGCGCGTACCGGCGGCATAGCCGTTGCTGGCAAAGCGCAGCGACTCGCGCACATCGGCGTCCAGATCGTGGGTGACGCGCAGGCCGACCGTGGTTTCGCTGTCCAGGCCGAACAGCCGGTGCCGGTGGCGGTAGTCCAGCGTGGCGTTGAGGTTGGCGTAGTCCAACTGCTGGCGGTACAGGCTCTCGTTCAAGTCCATCGGGTACGTGTGGTAGACCAGCCCGGCCTGCAGCGAGGAATCCTCATCGATCTGCAGCGTGGTGACGTTGCCCAGCCAGGTGCTGCCCGGCTGCGGGCGACGCGCATCGATGGCCAGATTGGCCGGGTTGGCTGCATGCGGGTCGTTGCGAATCTGGTCGCGGGTCAGGCGACCGGGTGTTTCGTGATTGGTTTCGCGGTAACGCACGAAGAAGCGCGTCTGCAGATCGGGGGTGACCTGCCAGCCGATGTTGGCCATCGCGCCCTTGCCATCGCCGCGCGCATGGCGCTGGTAACCGTCGAATTCGGTATCGGTGTAGGCCAGGAAGTAGTCGACATCACCACTGACGCCGCCCCAGCTGATCCCACGCTTCTGGTAGCCACGGCTGCCGGCTTCGTAGTGCAGCTGCACGCCCGTCGAATCACGGCCGCTGCGGCTGACGTAGTCGATGGCCCCGCCCAGCGCCAGCGCGCCACGCTCGAAACCGTTGGCGCCGCGCAGGACTTCTACGCGCGATAACCAAAGCGGTTCCAGCAGTTCGTAGGGTGTGCCGCCCGGGCCGGTCAGCGGCAGGCCGTCGATCGACACCGCAATACCCGAGGCATGCGCGCCGGGGCCACGGTTGATGCCCGAGCCCCGGATCGAGACCTTGGTGCCCTCATTACCCGGTGACTGCGCGCTGATGCCCGGTTGGTAGGCCAGCACATCGGCACTGCTGGACAAGCGGCTGTCGGCCTTGGCTACGTCGATGACGTTGCTGGCGCCGGGTACGCGCTTCAGCGCCTCGCGCGCCTGGGCGCTGGCATCGGCGGCGGTGACCTGCACCGCATCCAGCGTGGTGGCCTGAGGGGCCGCAGCGGCGGTGGAGGAAAGGCCGAGGGAAACGGCCAGGAACAGCAGTGATCGGGTGGGGCGGTACGACGAGAGCGACATGCGGGAATGCTGTAAACCACGAAAGTGGCGCGCAAGTTAACAGGTCGCGCGCGCCACGTCACCCATCGGCGGCGTATGGCCGCCCGCGCTCCTTGTAGAGTCGAGCTTGCTCGACTGTCTTTCGCTTTCTGTAGAGTCGAGCCTTGCTCGACTGCCTCTGTGTGCCGGAGTCGAGCACGGCTCGACTCTACAGAGCCGGTTTCGCCAGCGCCTTGGCCTTCGCGTACAGCCGATCAGCCGCTTCCCTATCGCCCAATGCCGCATGGCACTCGGCCAGGCTGTCCCACGCGTTGGCCGAATCCGGATACAACTCGGCGTTGAGCGCGAACACTTTCAGTGCCTTGCTGGCACCCAGACTCTCGCGGATGGCATAGCCATCGGCATTGATCGCACGTTCCAGTTCGCCGGTGGGAACGCCGTTGCTGACGCGCAGCCAGCTACGCATCTGCGGTTTCGCATCGGTGCTGTCATCCAGCGCATAGCCGATCAACCGCTCGGACAACACCGCATGCGGAAACTCCCCGGGCGCGGCCACCCCCATCATGCTCTCCACCAGCGTGCTGGACCAGACATTGCGGGCGCTGCCGTTGGTCAGGTACACGAACACCCAGTAGCCGCTGGCCAGCGTGCCCTTGTAGGCCAATCGCGCACGTACACGGGTGCCACCATCGTGGCCGACCTGGGTGTAGCCGTCGCTTCGGGTGGTGTCCCAACCGGTGGAGAAGAAATTGCTGCCGCCACCGCTCAGTTTCTGCGGTTGCCAGAGTCTTTCCAGGGTCGCCGTGCGCACCAGCTTTCCGCTCGCCAGCGCCTGCAGGAAACGGTTCATGTCGCCCACGGTGGTCTGCAGATCGGCATGGCCCCAGCCGTAGTCCGGCCAGGCATCTTCATTGGCCGGCTGCAGCTGGCCGTCCTTGCCGATGTAAGGCACCGCCGCGCGCTTGGCTGGCACGCTGGCAACGCCCCACGAGGTGCTGGTCATCTTCAGCGGTTGCAGGATGCGTTCGCGCGCGATGGCCGGGTAGGGCTTGCGGTAGTGCGCTTCCAGCAACGCCGTCAGTACCAGGTAGTTGGCCTGGGTGTACTGCACGCGGCTGCCGGCGGCGAACTGCATCGGTGTCGCGCCGGCCACCTTCAGCGCTGCTGCAAGGTCCGGCGCCACTCCGGTGTAGCCCTTGCTCACCCAGCGGTTGTCCACCCGGTCGTAATACTCGCCGATACCCGAGCTGTGGTTGAGGAAATCGCGTACGTGAATGGTCTGCCATGCTGATGGCAGGTCCGGCACATAGCGACTGGCCGGCGCATCCAGATCCACCTTGCCCTGATCCACCAGTTGCATCACCAGCGTGCTGGTCAGCAGCTTGGCCATCGATTGCGCGGCGAAGATGGTATCGACGGTGGCCGGTGCATGGGTAGCGGGATCACGTTCACCGCTGGCGCCCTGGTACAGCACCTGGCCATTGTGCGCGACCAGTACCGCCTGGCCGGCGATGCCGTAGCGCTCGCGGTTGGCCTGCAGTTGGGTGTCGAGCTGAGCAGAGAGAGTGCCGGGAGCGCTACGTGCAGAAGCGATCGGAACGGTGAACAGGGCACAGAGCAATGCGGCAGCAAGGGTGCGGTACATCGCGGTGATCCGTCAGCGGTGATGGCGCATGTTGGTCACGGCGGGAGAGCGGGTCAAGCGGGGCTGGCGGCAATGTGAATGAATGAATTTCCAATGGTCTGTCGTAAACAGCTCTTAGAATCTGATGAAGCACCAGATATAAGAGCGCCTCAGTCCACGCCGACGAAACAGTCCAAGATGGGAGGGACAATGGAAGATGATGAAGATTTCGCGCTCTTCATCGAGAGCTTCGGTGAGGCAACTGAACACGATCCGGTGCCAGAGACCGCGTTCTCCAAGTGGGCGGGCATCTTGCCTGAATCGCTCTTGAGCTATTGGCGTCGGGATGGATGGGCGAACTATGGCAATGGACGGCTGTGGACGGTGAATCCCGAGGACTACGAAGGCCTGATGCACATGTGGTTGTCTGGTACGCCATTTCCCCTGATCGATACCTACCATGTGTTTGCCAGAAGCGGGTTTGGACGGCTCTACCTGTGCGGCGAAGCATCAGGCGCTGGCGTGAGCATCGATCCGATCCGCAGTGAAGTATTTGCTCTTCAGAACTGTTTGAGACCCAAGCCTCTCGCACGGCAGGAGGGTGGCATCAAGGCATTCTTCGCTTGCGCGGAGCTTGACGACTTTGATCTGATGGATGGGGCCGAAGAGCTGCCTTTCGACAGGGTTGTGAGCACTTGCGGGCACTTGATGGCGGATGAGATGTATGGCTTTGAGCCAGCGCTGGTTTGCGGCGGCGAAGTAGCCATTGGCAATCTGCGCAGGTTCAAGCTTCAGCCGCACCTGCACATGCTGAGGGAGTTCGCCGCGCCTGCGTTTCCACGCTATGCGAACAATGTGAAACCGCTGGCCCGGAAGTGATCCGAAGGACCCAATCATGTAGAGCCGAGCCCATGCTTGGCTGCCTTCCCTGGAAGCATTGAGCCGAGCATGGCTCGGCTCTACAGGTGCCTTCCGGTAGTGGCGGGCGCGGGGCGGCCCCCCCCCGGGCCCCCCCACAGGCCCCCCCGAGGCCCCCCCCGGTACTCTTCGCCCCGCCGCGGCCCGGCCCGGTCAGGTGCCTCCCGGTAGTGCCGGCCGCGGGCCGGCACCCCTGCGATCAGCCAAGGATGCCCGGCAGATCCAGCCCCTTTTCCTTCGCGCAGTCGATCGCGATTTCATAGCCTGCATCGGCATGGCGCATCACGCCGGTGGCCGGGTCGTTCCACAGCACCCGACCAATCCGCTTGGCTGCGGCCTCGGTGCCATCGCAGACGATCACCATGCCGGCGTGCTGCGAGAAGCCCATGCCGACGCCACCGCCGTGGTGCAGGGACACCCAGGTCGCGCCGCTGGCGGTGTTGAGCAGGGCGTTCAGCAGCGGCCAGTCGGAAACCGCATCGGAGCCATCAGCCATCGCTTCGGTTTCGCGGTTCGGCGATGCCACGCTGCCGCTGTCCAGATGGTCACGGCCGATCACCACCGGTGCCTTCAGTTCGCCGTTGGCCACCATCTCGTTGAAGGCCAGGCCGAGGCGATCACGGTCACCCAGGCCGACCCAGCAGATGCGCGCCGGCAGGCCCTGGAACTTGATCTTCTCGGCAGCCATGTCCAGCCAGCGGTGCAGGTGCGGGTTGTCCGGAATCAGTTCCTTCACCTTGGCATCGGTCTTGGCGATGTCTTCCGGATCGCCGCTCAGTGCGGCCCAGCGGAACGGGCCGATGCCGCGGCAGAACAGCGGGCGGATGTAGGCCGGCACGAAACCGGGGAAGTCGAAGGCATTGGCCACGCCTTCCTCCAGTGCCATCTGCCGCAGGTTGTTGCCGTAGTCCACGGTCGGCACGCCCAGCGCGTGGAAGCCAAGCATGGCGCGGATGTGGTTGGCCATCGACGCGCGCGCGGCTTTCTCCACTTCCTTGGGCGCGGAGACACGTTTCTCATCCCACTGCTCGACCGTCCAGCCCTGCGGCAAGTAGCCGTTCACCGGGTCGTGCGCGGAGGTCTGGTCGGTCAGCAGGTCCGGCTTCACGCCGCGCTTGAGCAGTTCAGCCAGTACATCGGCGACATTGCCGAGCAGGCCCACCGACTTCGGCGTACCGGCCTTGCACGATTCGTCGATCAGGCGCAGCGCTTCGTCCAGATTGTCGGTCCAGGTGTCGAGGTAGCCGGTGCGCAGTCGCATGTCGATGCTGCTCTTGCGGCATTCGACGGCCAGGCAGGAGGCGCCGGCCATCACGGCAGCCAGCGGCTGTGCGCCACCCATGCCACCGAGGCCACCGGTGAACAGCCACTTGCCGGTCAGGTCGCCACCGAAGTGCTGGCGGCCCATCTCCACGAAGGTCTCGTAGGTGCCCTGCACGATGCCCTGCGCGCCGATGTAGATCCAGCTGCCGGCGGTCATCTGGCCATACATGGCCAGGCCCTTCTTATCCAGCTCGTTGAAGTGGTCCCAGTTGGCCCAGCGCGGTACCAGGTTGGAATTGGCGATCAGCACGCGCGGCGCATCGGCATGGGTGCGGAACACGCCCACCGGCTTGCCCGACTGCACCAGCAGGGTCTGGTCGTCGTCCAGGCGCTTGAGCGTCTCGACGATGGCATCAAAACTCTCCCAGTCGCGCGCGGCGCGGCCGATGCCGCCATACACCACCAGTTCCTGCGGCCGTTCGGCCACGTCCGGATGCAGGTTGTTCATCAGCATGCGCAGTGGCGCTTCGGTCAGCCAGCTCTTGGCGTTCAGCGTGGTGCCGGTCGGCGCGGCAATGGTGCGGGTCGGGTCGTTGCGGGTCATGCGGCGCTCCGGTTCGTAGCGAATTCAAGACAGGCGTTGAGCACCTGCGCCAGGGTGTGGCGCAGCGGTGCGGCGTGGTCGGGGTCGAGCGGGGTGGGCCAGCTGTGCTCGTCCACCTGGTCCGGCAGGGGTTCGTGCATGTAGCCGCGGCAGGCCAGTTCCATCTGCAGGCTGTGCACGCCGCCGGCGACGTTGCTGTAGTGGCGGGTGATCCAGCCGCCCTTGAAGCGGCCGTTGCGCACCTGGCTCATGCCACTGATCTTCATCAGGTTCTCCACCACGTCGCTCAGGGTGTTGTCGCAGGAGGTGTCCGGTGCGCCGGACGGACCAGCAGTCCCCAGGTTGAACTGCGGCAGTTCGCCCTCGAACAGGTGCGGGATATGCGAGCGGATCGAGTGCGCGTCGTACACCACCACGGTGCCGTGGCGTGCACGCAGGCGCGTGATCTGCGAAGCCAGCGCATCGTGGTAAGGCAGGAAATACGTGTCGCGACGACGGGCGATTTCTGCTTCGTCCGGTTCGTGCCCGGCGTGGTACAGCGGCTGGTTGTCGAAGGTCGTCAGCGGACACAGGCCGGTGGTGTTCTGGCCCGGGTACAGCGACACGCCGCTGGGATCGCGGTTGAGGTCGATCACCGAACGCGAGATCGTTGAGCGCACCGTGGTCGCGCCCATGCCGCGCACGAAGTCATACAGCTCGTGCACCCACCAGTCGGCATCGCGGCGTGCCAGCCAGGGCGAGTGATAGTCGCCGATCAGGTCGTGCGGCAGCTCGCTGCCGGTATGCGGGAAGCTGACGATGAGGGGGGCATCGCCCTCGTGCACCGTCAACCATTCAGGAAGGGTCGTCATGCCTGCGGTTCCACAGTCGGCAACAGATCGCCCAGGCCCTGCGCCAGCGCGCCACTGCGCACCAGATTCGTGGCGGTCACCATGTCGGGGTGGAAGTAGCGGTCTTCTTCCAGCGTCGGCACCTGCGAGCGCAGGGTGGCGCGCACGCTTTCCAGTGCGGCACTGGAGCGCAGCGGCGCGTGGAAGTCGCAGCCCTGCGCAGCGGCCAGCAGTTCGATGCCGATCACGTTGGCGGCGTTCTCGGCCATCTGCATCAGGCGGCGCGCACCGTGCGCAGCCATCGACACATGATCTTCCTGGTTGGCCGAGGTCGGGATCGAATCAACACTGGCCGGGTAGGCGCGCTGCTTGTTTTCCGAGACCAGCGCCGCGGCGGTCACCTGCGGAATCATGAAGCCGGAATTCAGGCCCGGGCGAGGGGTCAGGAACGCCGGCAGGCCGGACAGCGCCGGGTCCACCAGCATCGCCAGGCGGCGCTCGCTGATCGAGCCGATCTCGCACACCGCCATCGCCAGCATGTCGGCGGCGAAGGCCACCGGTTCGGCGTGGAAGTTGCCGCCTGACAGTGCCTCGCCGGTATCGGTGAACACCAGCGGATTGTCGGACACGCCGTTGGCTTCGATTTCCAGCGTGGTCGCAGCCTGGCGCAGGATGTCCAGCGCTGCGCCCATCACCTGCGGCTGGCAGCGCAGGCAGTACGGGTCCTGCACGCGCACGTCGTTGTCGCGGTGCGATTCGCGGATGTCCGAGCCCTGCATCAACGTGCGCAGCGTGGCCGCAGTGGCGATCTGCCCGCGCTGGCCGCGGATGGCATGGATGCGCGGGTCGAACGGGGTATCCGAGCCCTTGGCTGCTTCCACCGACAGCGCACCAGTGACCAGCGCGGCCTGGAACACGGTTTCGATCTCGAACAGGCCGGCCAGCGCATAGGCGGTGGAGAACTGGGTGCCGTTGAGCAGGGCCAGGCCTTCCTTCGCGCCCAGCTCGATCGGTTGCAGGCCGACACGTGCCAGTGCGTCGACCGCCGGTAGGCGTTCGTCACCGATGAAGGCTTCGCCGACGCCCAGCATCACGCTGGCCAGGTGCGAGAGCGGCGCCAGGTCACCCGAGGCACCCACCGAGCCCTGTGCGGGCACCACCGGCAGCACACCCTTGACCAGCATTGCTTCCAGCAGCAGCAGGGTTTCCTCGCGCACGCCCGAAGCGCCCTGCGCCAGGCTGACCAGCTTCAGCGCCATCATCAGTCGCACCACATTCGCCGGCATCGGCTCACCGACGCCGGCCGCGTGCGAGAGCACGATGTTCCGCTGCAGGGTGGCCAGGTCCTCGCGCTCGATGCGCACGCTGGCCAGCTTGCCGAAGCCGGTGTTGATGCCATAGACCGGCGCGCCCTTGGCGACGATGGCAGCCACGGTCGCGGCACTGGCACGCACCACCGGCAGCGCGGCCGGGTCCAGTGCAAGCGGCGCACCGCGATAGACCTGCCGCCACTGGGCGAGGGTGACATGGCCGGGGCGAAGAACCAGGGTGTTGCTCATGTGTTGCTCCAGGAGGCAGGCAGGTCGGGCTGTCCGCGCACCACGCGCGCGTGCAGCGGGTTGAATCCAATGCGATAGACCAGGTCGGCGGGGGCGTCGATGTCCCAGATCGCCAGGTCGCAGTCCAGGCCCACGGCCAGGCGGCCGATGCGGTTGCCATGGCCCAGCGCGCGCGCCGCTTCACGGGTGAAGCCGGCGATGCATTCGTCCACGGTAAGGCGGAAAAGGGTGGCGCCCATGTTCATCGCCAGCAGCGGGCTGGTCAGCGGCGAGGTGCCCGGGTTGCTGTCGGTGGCCAGCGCCAGCGGCACGCCGGCCGCACGCAGCGCGGCGATCGGCGGCAGCGTGGTATCGCGAGTGAAATAGAAGGCGCCGGGCAGCAGCACCGCCACGGTACCGGCCGCGGCCATCGCGGCGATGCCGGCATCGTCCAGGTGTTCGATATGGTCGGCCGAGAGGGCACCGAAGCTGGCGGCCAGTTCGGCGCCATGCTGGTTGCTCAGCTGCTCGGCGTGGATCTTGATCGCCAGTCCGTGTGTGTGCGCGGCTTCGAAAACCTGCCGTGCCTGCGCCGGCGAGAAGGCGATGTTCTCGCAGAACACATCCACTGCTTCGGCCAGGCCTTCGGCGGCGATGGCCGGAATCATCACATTGCACACCTCGTCGGTGTATTCCTGTGCTTCGCGGCCCGGCGGAATCGCGTGTGCGCCGAGGAAGGTGGTCACCACGTTGACCCGGCATTCCTCGCCCAGCGCACGCGCCACCTGCAGCTGCTTGCGCTCGTCGGGCAGGGTCAGGCCGTAGCCGGACTTGATCTCGAGGGTGGTCACGCCCTCGGCGCGCATCGCCAGCAACCGTGGGCGGCTTTCGCGGGCCAGCTGTTCCGGCGTGGCGGCGCGGGTGGCGCGCACGGTGGAGACGATGCCGCCGCCGGCACGGGCGATGTCGGCATAGCTGACGCCCTGCAGGCGCTGCTCGAACTCGTTGGCGCGGTTGCCGGCGTAGACCAGGTGGGTGTGGCAGTCGATCAGGCCCGGCGAGATCCAGCGGCCTTCGCCGTCGATGCGGGTGGTCGGTTGCAGGTGGGCATCGCTGCCGGCGGTGCCGACGTGGACGATGCGTCCGTCGGCGCAGGCCAGCACGCCATCGCGGATGACGCCCAGGCCGTCGCCGTCGAGGGTGATCAGGTGAACGTTGGACCAGAGGGTATCGACGTGCATGGCATCCACAACGCGGCTGTGCTTATATGTCTATACAATATAGGCGTCCATTTCGGGTTGTCCAGCCATGTCCGATTCGCGTTCCCCGCACAGTTTCCATGCCGCCCACGCCCTGCTGGTCGAGGGTTGGGCCCGCGATGTCCGCCTGCAGGTGCAGGACGGTCGCATCACGGCGATCAGTACGGGGCAGGGCGCGCAGGCGGGCGACACCCGCGCCGGCATCCTGGTGCCGGGCCTTCCCAATCTGCACAGCCACGCCTTCCAGCGCGGCATGGCCGGGCTGACCGAGATCGGCGGCGGCGACGGTGACAGCTTCTGGAGCTGGCGCGAGCTGATGTATCGCTTCCTGGCCCATCTGCGCCCGGACGCGGTGCAGGCCATCGCCGCCCAGGCCTACATGGAAATGCTGGAAAGCGGCTTCACCCGCGTCGGTGAATTCCACTACCTGCACCACGATGCTGACGGCCGGCCGTATGCCAACCGTGCCGAGATGAGCGCGCGGATTGCGGCGGCGGCCGACCAGACCGGTATCGGCCTGACCCTGCTGCCGGTGTTCTATGCACATGCCGATTTCGGCGGGGCGCCGCCGAATCCGGCACAGCGTCGCCTGATCCACGACGTGGACGGTTTCGCACAGCTGCTGGACGCCACCAAGCCGGCACTGGCCGCGCTGCCGGATGCGGTGCTCGGCATCGCGCCGCACAGCCTGCGTGCAGTCACCGGTGAGGAATTGAGTGCGTTGCTGCCGCTGACCGACGGCCCGGTGCACATCCATATCGCCGAGCAGGTGCGTGAAGTCGAGGCCTGCCTTGCCTGGAGCGGCCAGCGTCCGGTGCAGTGGCTCTACGACCATGCACCGGTGGATGCGCGCTGGTGCCTGGTGCACGCCACCCACATCACCGACGATGAGCGCGCCGCCATCGTGGCCAGCCAGGCCGTGGCCGGCCTGTGCCCGATCACCGAAGCCAACCTGGGTGACGGCCTGTTCCCGATGCAGGCGTTCGCGCGCGAGGGCGGGCGCTTCGGTGTCGGCTCCGATTCCAATGTCCTGATCGATGCGGCCGAAGAACTGCGCCTGCTCGAATACGGCCAGCGCCTGACCCTGCGCGGTCGCAACGTACTGGCCCCGGATGCCACCCGCAGCACCGGCCGCTTCCTGTTCGAAGGCGCACTGCACGGTGGCGCGCAGGCACTGGGCGTGTCCGCCGGCCTGCAGGTTGGCGCCAGTGCCGACCTGGTCGAGCTGGATGCCGCACACCCCGCGCTACAGGCGCGGCAGGATGACGCATGGCTTGACAGCTGGGTGTTCGCCGCACGTAATGGCGCGCTGCGATCGGTCTGGCGCCATGGCCGCCAATGCGTGGCCGAGGGCCGCCACCTGCAGCGCGAGGCGATCACCACCGCCTTTACCGCCGCCCTGCGTGGCGTGCTGGGCTGATCGCCTCCCGCCACCGAGACCCCATTACGTGAAGGCCAGCAAGTCCGCCACGCTCAACCAGCGTATCCGCAGCGATCTGGAAAGCCGCATCCTCAGCGGAGAGTGGGCGCCGGGCTTCCGTATTCCGTACGAGCACGAGCTGATGGAGCAGTACGGCTGCTCACGGATGACGGTGAACAAGGTGCTGACCGCGCTGGCCGAGAGCGGCATGATCGAGCGTCGTCGTCGCGCTGGTTCGTTCGTGGCGCGGCAGCCCCCGCACCTGGAGCAGGTGGCGCTGGAGATTCCCGATATCGCGATGGAAGTGGGTTCGCGTGGCCATCAGTACGCGTATCGTCTGCTGCAGCGCGACCTACGCCTTGCAGATGCCGGCAATGCCGGTGAAGTCGAGCTGGCCGGCAGCGAAATGCTGCTGGCGATGCGCTGCCTGCACCTGGCCGACGGCCGCCCGCTGGCGCTGGAGCACCGCCTGATCAGCCCGGTGGGCGTGCCGGAGGTGCTGGAGGTCGACTTCAGTACCACCGCGCCGGGCAGCTGGCTGCTGCAGAACGTGTCGTGGACCCGCGCCCAGCACCGCATCAGCGCCTGGGGCGCGGACACCGCCACGGCCAAGCTGCTGGACGTGAAGCCCGGCACCGCTTGTCTGGTGATCGAGCGCCTGACCTGGCGCGGCGAACAGCCGATCACCCGTGTGCGGCAGGTGTTCCTCGGCGATGCCTGGGACCTGGTGGCGCGCTTCGCGCCTGGGGCAAGGTAGGGGCGGCCCCGCTCGGGACACGCTGTCGCCTTGAACTCTGTCGGGGCGTGTGTACGATGTGTATCGTCCCCGCATGAAGAGCAGGGGCCTCATCCGGGATCTGGAGGCGGCAGGTTGGACCTGTCGCCGGATTCGCGGATCCCATCATGTATTCGTGCACCCGCAGCACCCTCACATCATCACCGTGCCTCACCCTAGGAAGGATCTGGGGAAAGGGCTGGTGCAGGCGTTGCGGAAGCTCGCAGGACTGACGTAGGAGGGCCCATGCGATATCCAGTCTTGATCGAGGCAGGCGACGAGCGCACCGCGTGGGGTGTGGTCGTTCCGGATCTGCCGGGGTGCTTCTCGGCGGCCGACACGCTTGAGGAGGCGCTCAGCGCTGCCGAGGAGGCTGCGCTCGCCTGGATTGATGCGGCCCTGGATGACGGGCGCTCGATTCCGACACCTTCCGCGCCACAGAAAATCGCCGCCGAGGCATGCAAGGACATTCGTTGGATTCTTGCGTACATCTGCATTGATCCGGCCCTGCTGGACGACACCATCGAGCGGGTCAATATCAGCCTGCCACGCCGGATCCTGGCGAGGCTGGATGCGCAGGCCAGAGCGGCAGGTGAATCGCGTTCCAGTTACATCGCCCATCTCGCGGCATTGGGCTGAGCAGGCGCCATGTAGAGCCGAGCCATGCTCGGCTGCTGTTCGCGCGATGCGCGATGAGTCGAGCGTGGCTCGACGCTACAGAGGCATCCACGCATGGCGTGGATCTACAGACACCCCAATCAATACGTAGCGCACTGCCGCCAGCGTACGGGCTCATCCACGCCAGGGCGGGCGTTGAGCTGGATGCGCACGTTACGTAGGGCGGGGTAGTGCAGCACTTCCTCGCAGACCTGCGGCCACACCGCGTCCAGCTCGCCGGTGCGGTTGATCGCCAGCGTCTGCCGGGTCAGCCAGACACCGCTGGCGATGCCGGGCTTGCCAGCCAAGGCACGGGACAGATCGGCCTGGAAACGCTCGAGCGTGGCGGCATCCGGGTTGGGATTGCTGCGCGCATCGGTTGAGGGCGTCGGCGCAGGCGCCGTGGTCGGCGGTGTGGTGGCGGGGGCCGGCGCCGGTTCGGGCGCCGCTTCAACCGCAGGCGCAACCGGCGCGGGGGCGCCCGTCTCCTCGGCAACGGGCGGAGCGTCCTGCACATGCAGCCCTTGCAGGCTCAGTCCCACCAGCAGGCCCAGCGTCACCGCGGCGAGCGCGGCTATGGCAATGCGGCGCAGGGCTTCATGGCGGGCACTGGCGCGCACACGGGTTTCGATTTCTGCCGGCAGATAGGGCTGCAGCAACGGCCACAGGCGCGGGCCGTCCAGCACCTCGACGGCCTGCTTCTCGGCGGCGCTGCGGCCGTCGCGTTCGATCCGGCCCTCGGTCAGCAGCACGCCGCCCTTGGCGCCGGCCAGGCGCGCGGCCGCCCCCAGTTCGTTCACTGCGGCGGTACCGATGCGGTAGGCCAGGCCGTGCTTGCAGGACACCAGCCACTGGTTGGGACCATCGCTGAGCAGGAAGTCGCTGCTCGGCTCGCGGGACTCCTCGGCCGGGTCGTTCAGTTCACGCAGGCCGCGCTGTTCGCGCAGCATGCGTTTGACCAGCACTGAGAATTCGCGCCAGTGCATGCCAGCCAAGGCCTGCAGGCCGAGTTGCATCTCCTTCTGCCGCCGCTTGATCCACCACAGATAGACAACGGCCAGGGAACAGGTAAGCAGGGCCGACAGCAGGGCCAGGATCCAAGGGAGCATGCAGGAGGTGCGCGGAAGGGGCGAATGCGGAGGACGACAGTGTAAAGGTCGTGCCGCATCGCTGGGTCAGGAGGTTCCTGACAGGAAACGTGATGGCGCGCGCAGATCGGTATACGGCGGGCACGAAAAACCCGCCAATCCTGAAGCCGTGAGGGGAGGGAACAAACGGCAGCCGAAGCGATTGGCGGGTTGCTCGCGATTGTCAATCAAAATTTATTGCATTGCAACAATGGTCGGTCAGGGCACGCTGCCTGGCGACTGATGGCTGCCCGGTGCAGGTGCATCAGCGCCCGAGGCCGCACGGTTTTCCAGCTTGGCCAGCCGCGCGTGCAGGGCGTCGATACGGGCTTCCAGCGCGGTCACCTCGTCCGCAGTGGGGACATGCAGGCGCTTGAGCACGCCCTGCACCTGGTCATCGAAGGCCTTTTCGACCTTGTTCCAGGTGCCAGAGGCCTTCTCGCGGGCCTCATCCAGCGAGGATTCCACGTTGTCGCGCCAGCCCGGGCCCTGTTCGCCGTGGCGTTCACGGCGGCGGGCCTCCCAGGCTTCGCCTTCCTTCACCAGGCCGTCGAAGAAGCGGCTGCCTTCGGCCTGTGCACGGCCCAGGGCGCCCAGGCCGGCCAGCCAGACCTGCTGCGCCGAGTCACTCAGCTTGCGCGAGAAGCGCTCGGCCTGGTCACCGAACGAGGCGTCGTCGTTGCGGCGGTCATCGTTTTCGTACTGGTTCATCGCACTTCCCGTGGGAGTTGGGCCTGCCCCGAGAGTAGCGCGCGATGGCGTTGCACGGCCGTGACGGCCGCCGCCGGGGTTCAGCCCAGCTTTTCCTTCAGCACGCGCTGGATCTCGCCCTCGACCATGCCCTTCATCGCCGACAGCAGGAAGCCCAGCTTGGCGGTCACGCGCACGGCGCCCGGCTGCAGCTCGATCGCACCGTCCACGCCGCTGCCAGAGAAGTTCAGCACGTCGGCGGTCCAGGACGACTTCAGGCCGAAGCGCTCGGACAGCTTGGCGGCGACCTGTTCGATCGCGGCGCGCGCCTGTGCATCGGGCAGGGCGTGGGCGTGGCGGACATCGATGGTGGACATGCAGGCTCCTGGCGCAAAGCGGGGATGATCAATGAGGGCGAGCATTGTGCGCATCGAGGGCCTTCGCGCCAAGCACTCATCGTGGGTTCTTCTTCGTTGGCGACCAACCTGCTAGGCTGCGCCGCGTGCAGAACCTGCTTGTTCACTTCAGCCAACAACAACAGCCCGACCAGCCGCTGCGGCCCGGGGTGCAACGCATCGTGCGCCAGGCCAATGGCAGTGTGAGGCTCGGCGACGCCGGCCACGGAGCCCTGCTGCTGGCACAGTTCTGCGTGGATGATCGCGGCCTCTGGCTGCAGGTCGGCAACGGTATCCGCGGCATTCATGTGAACGGTCGCCCGGTGCGGCGCATGGCGCTGCTGCGTGCGGGCGATGCGGTGTATGTGGACGGCGTGGAAATGGTCCTGCAGGGCGAGGTGGAGAGCCTGCTGCAGGCCCCCGCACCGAACAGCGGTGACGGCACCAATGAGCAGCAGCGCCTGCTGCGCGGTGTCGGTGGCCTGCACCATGGCCGCAGCTTCACGCTGTCGCGGTCCCGCCTGATCGGCCGCGGTGGCGACGCTGACATCGAGATCAATGAGCCGGCCTTCGCCGAACAGCACGCCCGCGTGGAAGTGCATGGCGAGCGCGTGCTGTTGCGTGACCTGGGCAGTGCCGATGGCACACGGGTCAATGGCGTGGCCGTGCGCCACTGCTGGCTGCAGGCAGGCGACCAGGTGGTGTTCGATGGCCAGCACCGGTTCGTGCTGGAAGTGCCGCATGACCCGCGCCGGCGCCCGCTGCCGGATGAAGACGAGTCCAGCCAGGACGCCGAGCAGGCGCCGGTGCTGCCGGCCGCGCCGCGCAAGGTCCGGCGCTGGCCGTGGCTGCTGGTGAGTGCGCTGCTGCTGGCCGCACTGCTCAGCCTGCTGCTCTGGTTCGGCGCGCGCTGATCTGAACCGGCCGTATCCGCTCTGGTAGGTGCCGACCTTGGTCGGCACGCTCCTTCGGCGGGGATGACGCCTGACGGCGTACGCCGACCAAGGTCGGCGACTACCGGGGCATTGCTCCTGGCCTGAGTCCGCTGGATCCGCTCTGGTAGGTGCCGACCTTGGTCGGCACGCTTCTCCGGTGGGCTTGACGCCTGACGGCGTGCGCCGAGCAAGGTCGGCGACTACCGGCGCCTTGCTGGCGGTCAATGGATTCCAATGAAACCAAATTTCCCTTGCGCCACAAGGCCGCAAGGCTGGTGCACTGCGGCATACTAGGGGTCTTGCCCCACAGGTGTGACATGACGCGCGCGTTCAACTTCAGTGCCGGCCCTGCAACCTTGCCGGAATCGGTCCTGCGCCAGGCGCAGGCGGAAATGCTGGACTGGCACGGTACCGGTGCCTCGATCGTGGAAATGAGCCATCGCGGCGCGGAGTTCATGTCCGTGGCCGCCGAGGCCGAGGCCGACCTGCGTCGACTGCTCGATATCCCCGAAGACTATGCGGTGCTGTTCCTGTCCGGTGGTGCCACCACCCAGCAGGCGCTGATCCCGCTCAACTTCGCCACCCCCGGCCAGCGTGCCGATTACGTGGTCAGTGGTCACTGGGGCAAGACGGCGGTCAAGCAGGCCGGTGTCTACGTCGACGTCAACATCGCCGCCAGCAGCGAGGCCGATGGTTACCGCACGCTGCCGCCGCGCGCCGACTGGCAGCTGTCGCCCGATGCCGCCTACGTGCACATCACCGCCAACGAAACCATCCACGGCGTCGAGTTCCGTGATGTGCCCGACACCGGCGGCGTCCCGCTGATCGCCGACTTCAGCTCGTCCATCGCCAGCGAACCGCTGGATGTGCGCCGTTATGGCGTGATCTACGCCGGCGCGCAGAAGAACCTGGGCCCGGTCGGCATCGCGGTGATGATCATCCGCCGCGACCTGCTTGAACGCAGCGGACAACCGCGTGCGGACATTTTCGATTACCGCTCGCACGTCGCCCGCGATTCGATGCTCAACACGCCGCCGACCTGGAACTGGTATCTGGCCGGCCTGGTGTTCAAGTGGATGCTGGCCGAGGGCGGCGTGGCCGAGTTCGCCAAGCGCAATGCCGCCAAGGCAGCGCTGGTGTACGGCGCCATCGACGGCTCCGGCGGCTTCTACCGCAACGAGGTCGCACACGCGGCCCGTTCGCGGATGAACATCCCGTTCTTCCTGCCTGATGCCGAGCTTGATGCCCGCTTCGTCGCCGAAGCCAAGGCCGCCGGCCTGCTGGCGCTGAAGGGCCACAAGGTAGTGGGTGGCATCCGCGCCTCGCTGTACAACGCCATGCCGCTGGCCGGGGCCGAGGCGCTGGTCGCCTTCATGGCCGATTTCCAGCAGCGTCACGGTTGAGCAATGAACGGCGCGCACCGTCGGGTGCGGGCCCCGTAACAAGGAACTCCGATGGCAAGCAGCAAATCCAGCAAGAAGGCGCCAAAGAAGGCCGAACCGGCCAAGGACAGCGCGCCCACCAAGGCGAAGGGCAAGGCCAAGGCCGCGTCGAACCCGGCACCCACCCTGGCGCCGCTGGCGCTGGCCGATGTGCGCTCGAAGATCGACCAGATCGACCGCGACATCCAGAGCCTGATTGCCGAGCGCGCCCGCTTCGCCCACCAGGTCGGCAAGGCAAAGGGCAAGCTCGCCGCCGCCGTCGACTACTACCGTCCCGAGCGCGAAGCGCAGGTGCTGCGCATGGTGGTGGACCGTAATGAAGGCCCGCTCAGCGATGAGCTGCTGGTGCACGTCTACCGCGAGATCATGTCGGCCTGCCTGGCCCAGCAGGAGCCGCTGAAAATCGGCTACCTCGGCCCGGAAGGCACCTTCAGCCAGCAGGCCGTGCTCAAGCACTTCGGCCGCTCGGCGCTGGGCCTGCCGATGGCCAGCATCGAAGAAGTGTTCCAGGAAGTGGAAGCGGGCAACGCCGATTTCGGCGTGGTGCCGGTGGAAAATTCGGGGCAGGGCACCATCCAGATCACCCTAGACATGTTCCTGACCTCCAACCTGAAGATCTGTGGCGAGGTGGAACTGCGCGTGCAGCAGTACCTGATGTCGCGCAGCGGCCGCATCGAGGACATCGAGCGAATCTACGCGCATCCGCAGTCGTTCATGCAGACCTCGGCGTGGCTGCGCGCCAACCTGCCGAAGGCCGAGAAGATTCCGGTATCCAGCAACGCCGAAGGTGCGCGCCGCGCCCGCAATGCCGACGATGCCGCCGCCATCGGTGGCGAGAGTGCCGGCCATGTTTACGGCCTGAAGAAGGTGGTCACCAAGCCGATCCAGAACGATGCCGACAACACCACCCGCTTCCTGGTGGTGGGCCGGAATATCTTCCCGACCTCCGGCCACGACCGCACCTCGGTGCTGGTGTTCATCCATGACAAGCCCGGTGCGCTGTTCGACGTGCTCAGTCCGTTCGCCCGCCACGGCATCAGCATGAACCGCATCGAGTCGCGGCCGTCGCACCACGGCAAGTGGGAATACGGCTTCTTCATCGACCTGGCCGGCCACATCGACGATGCGCCGATGCAGGCCGCGCTGGCCGAACTGGAAGCGCACTCGGCACAGATCAAGGTACTCGGCTCCTATCCGGTGGCCGTGCCCTGAGTGCTGCGGCGGCGGCCACGGCCGCCGCTCCCTGATGCATCGCCGGCGCTGCCGGCGTTTACGGAACGATCGAACGATGAGCAACGCGCAACACTGGATCGCCCGCAAGGGCCAGCCGCTGCAGGGCAGCCTGACCATTCCCGGCGACAAGTCGGTCTCGCACCGCTCGGTGATGTTCGCCGCGCTGGCCGATGGCACCTCGCATATCGAAGGTTTCCTGGAAGGCGAGGACACCCGCGCCACTGCGCGCATCTTCAGCCAGCTGGGCGTGCGCATCGAAACCCCCAGCCCGTCGCAGCGCATCGTGCACGGCGTCGGTATCGACGGCCTGAAGGCGCCGGATGCGCCGCTGGACTGCGGCAACGCCGGTACCGGCATGCGCCTGTTGGCCGGTCTGCTGGCCGGCCAGGCATTCGACTGCACGCTGATCGGCGATGAGTCGCTGTCCGGCCGCCCGATGCGCCGTGTCACCGGCCCGCTGTCGCAGATGGGCGCGAAGATCGACACCCAGGAAGACGGGACGCCGCCGCTGCACGTGCATGGCGGGCAATCGCTGCACGGCATCGACTTCGCCTCGCCGGTGGCCAGCGCGCAGATCAAGTCGGCGGTGTTGCTGGCAGGCCTGTACGCGCAGGGCGAAACCCAGGTGACCGAACCGCACCCGACCCGTGACTACACCGAGCGCATGCTGTCCGCGTTCGGCGTGGACATCGAATTCTCGCCGGGCAAGGCGCGCCTGCGCGGCGGCCAACGCCTTCGTGCCACGGATATCGTGGTGCCGGCCGACTTCTCGTCTGCGGCGTTCTATCTGGTGGCTGCCAGCATCATTCCGGGCTCCGAGCTGCGCCTGAAACAGGTCGGCCTGAACCCGCGCCGCACCGGTCTGTTGCATGCGCTGCGCCTGATGGGTGCCGACATCACCGAAGAGAATCCGGCCGAGCAGGGCGGTGAACCGGTGGCGGACCTGGTGGTGCGCTATGCCCCGCTGAAGGGCGCACGCATTCCGGAAGCACTGGTGCCGGACATGATCGACGAGTTCCCGGCGCTGTTCGTGGCCGCTGCGGCCGCCGAAGGCCAGACCGTGGTCAGCGGGGCCGCCGAACTGCGGGTAAAGGAATCTGATCGTCTCGCCGCGATGGCGACCGGCCTGCGCGCGCTGGGCATGCAGGTGGACGAAACCGAAGACGGCGCCACCCTGCACGGCGGCGTGCGCCTGGGCAGTGGCACCATCGAAAGCCACGGTGACCATCGCATCGCCATGGCCTTCGCCATCGCCGGCCAGATCAGTGACGGCGAAGTGCGCATCAACGATATCGCCAACGTCGCCACCTCCTTCCCGGACTTCGATGGCCTGGCGCGCAGCGCCGGGTTCAATCTGGCCTGAAAGGCCACGCCCGGCGGATGACGTAACCCGGTGGGTGCCAACCTTGGTTGGCACGCTCACATCACCCGGTAGGTGCCGACCTTGGTCGGCACGCTCATATCACCCGGTAGGTGCCAACCTTGGTTGGCACGCCTTTCCGCATAAAAAGACGGAGGCCGAAGCCTCCGTCGAAACATCACGAACCCCTCGTCCGCGATCAACGCTGCTCGGTACGGAAATCCACCGGGACCCGCACCACGCTTGCTACTGCGCGGCCGTCATGCACCGCAGGCTGGAACTTCCAATTCTGCACGGTGTTCAGCACCGCACGGTCCAGGTCGCGGCTGCGCTCGCCGCTGCGCGAAACGATCGCAGCGTTGGCGACATTGCCACGGGTATCAACATTCAGGCTGGCGATCACGCTGCCCTGCACGCCACTGCGCAGTGCGGCAGCGGGGTAGGTGGGCATGCGGTTGCTGGCCAGAGGGCGTGCTTCGCGATTACGCGCGACCGGCGCAGTCTTGTGCTGGCTGGAGGCCGGGGCGGCCTGGCGCGTTGCAGGTGCTGCTGCATCGGTCACCGCAGCCTGCTCAGGGGCGGGCAACATGCGCTCACCGACCGGTGCCGGCGCCACATCCTCCTGGTTGGAATGGCGCAGCCACAGCAGGGCGGCCGCAAACATCGCCACAATCAGCGCGATCCACATCCAGGGCGACGTGGGCTTGTGCTGCACGCTCGAATCCTGCTGCAGCTGCGGCGAATGAAGGTCTTCGTGGGTGGTGGCAGTCATCGCAAACTCCTTCCGTCAACTGACGACGTGGGAAGTGTTGCCCGAGCCATGGACGGGAAGTGTCAGCGCTGCGTCAACGCCACCGGCAGGGTTCAGTTTGCTTGCCGGGAAGCGTTCAGTTACTGCGTCTTGAAGTCGAACGGCACTTCAATGCTGCCGGGCACGGCCTGGCCATTGCTCTGCGCCGGGGTGAAACGCCAGCGGCGCACCGCGTCGGTGGCGGCACGGTCGAGGTCGCGTGAACCACTGCGCTGGATCACTGTGGCGTTGTTGGGATAGCCGGTGGCGTCCACGTCTACGCGTACCACCACGGTGCCGGTTTCGCCGGCGCGCAGGGCGGCGGCGGGGTACGACGGCGGCGGCGACTGGCCGGCAATCGGCATCGGCTGGCTGTTGCTGGTCGCAGCCGGCGCAGCGCCCGGGGCGGCCGGGGCCGGCTCGGCGATCGGGGCGGGTGGCGGCGGAGCGGTTTCGACCAGCTTCGGCGCTTCTTCCTCCACCGGTGCCGGCTTGGCGTCAGGCATGTCGCTGGAACCGGCCGCAGCGGCCAAGGGTTCCGGCAGGGGCTCGACCTGGGCGGTTTCCTGCGGGGTCTGTGCGGCCGGGTCGGCGCGGAAGAACTCCTTGTCACGGCCGGTCAGCCAGACCAGCACGAACAGCAGCACGCCCACGCCGAAGGCGATGCCGGCGATCTTCAGGGCGTTGCGCGGGATATGCACAGTGAACGACTTGGCGGACGACGAGCGGGGTGCAGACATGGACCGGACCAGTACGGAATAGCCCGATTCTGCCACGCCGGGAATGAACCGGGCGGCAGAAATCCGTATAACAAGCGATAATCCCGTTCCTGATACCCACCACGACACCTGCCATGCTTGATCCAGCCCTGCTCCGCCACCAGCCCGCCGACCTCGCCGAACGCCTGCGCACCAGCCGCGGCTTCGAGCTCGACGTGTCTGCCCTGGAGTCCCTGGAGGCCGATCGCAAGCGCATCCAGGTGCGGACCCAGGAGCTGCAGAGCCTGCGTAACAGCCGTTCCAAGGCCATCGGCCAGGCCAAGGCCAAGGGCGAGGACGTCTCGGCCATCATGGCCGAGGTCGCTGCCTTCGCCGACGAGCTGAAGGCCTCGGAAGTGGCGCTGGACGAGCTGCGCGAGAGGATCGACGCCATCTCGATGGGCATTCCGAACCTGCCGGCCGATGACGTGCCGGCCGGTGCCGACGAGAACGACAACGTCGAACAGGCGCGCTGGGGAACCCCGCGTCAGTTCGACTTCAAGGTGCTCGATCACGTCGAACTGGGCGCCCGCAATGGCTGGCTGGACGGCGAAACCGCCGCCAAGCTGTCCGGTTCGCGCTTCACCGTGCTGCGCGGCCCGATCGCGCGCCTGCACCGTGCGCTGGCCCAGTTCATGGTCGACCTGCACACCGGCGAGCACGGCTATGAGGAAACCAACGTGCCGCTGCTGGTCAACGCCGATTCGCTGCGTGGCACCAGCCAGCTGCCGAAGTTCGAGGACGACCTGTTCAAGACCGCCGTGGGCGACTCCACGCGCTACCTGATCCCGACCTCGGAAGTACCGCTGACCAACATCGTGCGCGACGAGATCGTCGACGCCGAGCGCCTGCCGCTGCGCATGACCGCCCACTCGATGTGCTTCCGCGCCGAAGCCGGCAGCGGCGGCCGCGACGTGCGCGGCATGATCCGCCAGCACCAGTTCGAGAAGGTCGAGCTGGTCTCGATCAGCCGCCCGGAAGACAGCGACGCCGAACACCAGCGCATGACCCGTTGCGCCGAAGTGGTGCTGGAAAAGCTGGGCCTGCCGTACCGCAAGGTGCTGCTGTGCACCGGCGACATGGGCTTCTCGGCGGTGAAGACCTACGACCTGGAAGTCTGGCTGCCGTCGCAGGAGACTTACCGCGAGATCTCCTCGTGCTCGAACTGTGGTGACTTCCAGGCCCGCCGCATGCAGGCCCGTTGGCGCAACCCGGCCACCGGCAAGCCGGAACTGGCGCACACGCTGAACGGCTCGGGCGTGGCCGTTGGCCGCGCGATGATCGCGGTGATGGAGAACTACCAGAACGCCGACGGGAGCATCACCGTGCCGGAGGCCCTGCGCCCGTACATGGGCGGCCTGGAAACCATCGGCTGATAGCCTGATGGGGTGGGTGCCATGCTTGCATGGCACTGCTCTGGCTCTGGTGGGTGCCATGCTTGCATGGCACCGCTGTGTCTCTGGTGGGTGCCATGCTTGCATGGCACCGTATCCACGCCATGCGTGGATGAACCCCACGATCACTCCACAACCCGCACCTTCTCCAACGGCACCCATCCCGGGTCGCCGGCCTCCGGCACGCACCATGCCCAGCCATTGAGCGTGCGCACCCCGCGCAGCAGCTGCCCGGGATCCACATCCAGCTCCCGCGCGCAGTAATCCTCCGTGGCAAACCCGCCACCCTGCGCATCGCGGCCGATCACCGGCCCCGGCACGAAACCGGGCTGCTGGCCCTCTGCCTCGCACAGGAACCAGTCTTCCCAGCCTTCGGGCCCTTCATAACGTTCGACCACCACCAGCGCTTGGCCGCGGCGCAGGGTGATCGGGTGCGGAAACTCGCTGCGGTGCGCAGTCGTCACGATGTAGTCCATGCCGCAAGCCTAGCGCGTCCAAAAGAAAACGGCCCCGCAAAGCGGGGCCGCCAAGGTGGGCCGGGATGGGGGAGGGGATCCCGGCCCGCGTTCAGCGCCCAGACGAGGAGAGAGGGGCGCTGAACGTTGGAACGCGTTACGCAGCGACGGCTTCATCCGTTGCGTGCGACGGCAGTGCTGCCAGCGCGCCGGCAATGGCGTCTTCACGGTGCTGCGGCGAGTAGGCGATGCCCTCGGCGCGCACGAACTCGACCTCGTTGATGCCCATGAAGGCGAACACCTGGCGCAGGAACGGCTCCTGGAAGTCGGCCGGCGAGTCGGTGTAGATGCCGCCGCGGCTGCTGGCGATGATCACCCGCTTGCCACCGGCCAGGCCCACCGGGCCGTTCTCGGTGTACTTGAAGGTGCGGCCGGCCACGGCCACGCGGTCGATCCAGGCCTTCAGCGTGGAAGGAATGCTGAAGTTGTACATCGGCGCGCCGATCACCACGATGTCGGCCTCCAGGAACTGCTGCATCACCTGTTCAGCATCGGTCGCCTCGGCGGCATCGGTCCTGGCCAGCGAGCTGCTGCGCAGATGCGGTACCGGATTGGCGTCAAGATCGCGATAATCGACCTGCAGGCCATCGATCTGGCCGGTGAAGCGGGCGACCACGGCCGCCGACAGCTGGCGCGAGACGGAATTGTCGCCAAGCACGCTGGCGTCGAGATGCAGAAGCTTCATGGCAGTCACCTATGTTCTGGGAGGAAGGGGCGGGGTGCCCCGCCGACGGAGAGAACGATAGGTTGTTGCAAAGGCGGGATAAAGGTGGTTGAATGCCACGTATTGTTCTAGATATGGAACTCGGGCATGCATGACCTGAATGATCTGTACTACTTCGCGATGGTGGTCGACCATGGCGGATTCGCCGCCGCCGAGCGCGCACTGGGTATCCCCAAGTCGCGCCTGAGCCGCCGCATCAGCCAGCTGGAAACCGACCTGGGCGTTCGCCTGCTGCAGCGCTCCACGCGTCGTTTCGCCGTCACCGATGTCGGCACCAGCGTGCACCGCCACGCGCAGACGATGCTGGCCGAGGCACAGGCCGCACGCGAAGTGGTGGACCGCCTCAGCGCGGAACCGCGCGGCGTGGTGCGCGCCAGCGTGCCGGTATCGCTGGCGCAGATGCAGCTGCCCAAGCTGCTGCCCAAGTTCCTTGAGCAGTACCCGAAGGTGCGCCTGCAGTTGAACATCAGCAACCGCCGCGTGGACATCATCAATGAAGGCTACGACGTGGCCCTGCGCGTGCGCTCGCGCCTGGACGACGATGGCAGCCTGGTGATGCGCAGCTTCGGACAGGTGCAGGAACTGCTGGTGGCCAGCCCGAAGTACCTGGATCGCGCCGGCCGGCCGAAGGATCCTGAAGAGCTGACCCAGCACGTCACCCTCAGCATCAGCGAAGACGAGGCCCGCCAGCGCTGGGAGCTGCACGGCCCGGAAGGCGAAGTGCGCCGGGTCGACCTGCAGCCGCGCGTGGCCGGTTTCGACTTCCCGCTGCTGCAGAGCATGGTGAAGGACGGTTTCGGCATCACCATGCTGCCGGAAACCGTGTGCGCCGATGCCGTGCGCAACGGCGAACTGGAAGTAGTGCTGCCGGACTGGTCGCTGCCGCAGGGCGTGTGCCATGCCGTGTTCGCCTCGCGCCGCGGCCTGCTGCCGGCGGTGCGCGTGTTCATCGACTTCCTGGCCGAGCACCTGCCGCCGCAGCTGGAGGCCTCGCGCCTGGATTGCGGTGGCGCCTGTGAAAAGGCCAAGGAGCGGATCAAGGCCAGTGCGCTGGGCGCGTTGGCGGTGGATGCGGGCTGAGGCACCTGGCCGCAACCGCACCGCCAATCTGTGAAACGGTAGCGCCGGGCCATGCCCGGCGTTGCTGCTTTCCGGCCCCGGTCACTTCCGGCCGAACAGCCGGTCCCAGAAGCTGCGCCGCGGCGGTGCGGCTGGCCTGGGCTCGGCAAAGACCGGTGCTTCCAGCACCGCCATCAGTTCCGCGCTGCGTGGCTTCTTCAGGAAGCGCGCGTAATCCAGATAGCTTGTCACCTTGCTCATGTGCAGGCGCTCGGGCATTGCGGGCAACGGTCCGCCCTGCAGCAGCACCTGCAGTGCCTGTGGGCGGTCCAGGCGGATCGCCTCGAACAGGGCGGTGCCGCCGCAACCGGGTTCGATCTGGTTGGCGCGTTGTGGCGCATCCTTCAACAGCTCTCGCAGCGCATCCGGGTCGTCGCGGTCCACGGTGGCAACCAGCCGTGCCAGCGCTTCAGCTTCTTCGGGTGGAAGACTGTCGCGATAGGCCTGGTCGGCGATCTCGCGCTCGTCGCGCCCGTCACCGCCCTGGATGCACAGGAAGTCGGTGACCAGGGCGACCGGAATGCCGGAGGTATCCAGCGCCCAGTAGCTCGGATAGACGCCGTCGCCCCAGCCGCTGGTGAATACGACCAGGCCGTGTGGAGAGTCCTCGCCCCAGGGGCGGTACTCGGCGCCTTCATCCAGGCCGTCATGGTCGATCAGCGCATCCGACCATTCGCTGTCTTCGTCGCCATCGGTCTGTTCGATCAGGGCCAGCAGTGCCTGCTGAGTGTTGGTATCCATGAAGCAGCCGATGCCGGCGTCGACCGGATAGCCAATGAAACTGTCCTCATCCAGGCCGGTCAGGTCCTGCGTGGTCCAGCGTGCCATCTGCCAGTGCAGGGCAGACGCAGTGAGGGCTTCGCGGGGCTTGAACCAGACCACGGCCAGCGCCGGGCGGCCGCTGTGCACGATGATTTCGACCGGATGCCGGCCTAGGGGGGCGGTGTAGTCGGCCAGCGCCGGCGCCTCGGCCTGGACCAGCGGATCGCAGACCACCACATGCCCACTGCTGACCGGCAGGTGCCCGGCGAAAGTGCGGTGCAGGGCCACTGCGGCCAGCTGGGTGTCGTCCAGCAGGGTGGTGCGCAGGTTGGCCAGATCGAGGTGGGCCATGGGGGCTCCGATTGCAGTGAAGGCCCCACCGTGCCGGATGCGAAGGGCGGGGGCAAGGGTGGTCTTGGGCAAATGCTCTTCACGTGAGAGAATACGCCGCTGCCCGGGCGACCGGGACCCGATTGGAGAGATGGCCGAGCGGTTTAAGGCACCGGTCTTGAAAACCGGCGAAGGGTTAAACCTTCCGTGGGTTCGAATCCCACTCTCTCCGCCAATCCTTAGTAAGTGTTTGTTTTTAAACGACATTTTTTAAGGTCTTGAAGGGCGGCTTGGGGCACAAATCGGGGCACAACTCCGATGCGATTACCAAGCTATCTCACTCGCTCTTCCACAGGTCGTTACCAGTTTCGCATGCGCGTTCCGACGGACATGCGCGGTATCGTCGGCAAACCTTTCGTCAAGCATCCCTTGGGCATCCAACTGCATAGCGCAAGAGTGGCTGCCTTGGCCATCGCGCAGCGTTATGCTCAAGCATTCGATGCCATCAGGGATGGGTGCATGACCAAGAAGGGACTCACGGTTGAGGATGTTCTGCGCAGCGTCGCGGAGAACGGCTCCCGGCGTTATGAAATTGACTTGCCGGGCTTCCGTCTTCGGACCACGGATGCGGCCGACCATGCTCGAGCAATGGAGGCGCTGGAAGAAATCGGCAAGTTCCACTTCCGTGATACGGGTGCAGTTCCGGCGGCGGCTGGGCCAAACCCGTTGGAATCAGCGGCGGCGCAGCCCCTGCCATCTGAGACCATCAGCCTGATCGATGCGAAGCGAATCTGGCAGGATAAAGTCGCCGCCGAGGACATCGAGGTCAAAACGGTCGGCATCAAACTGCTTCCCGTGACAGAGCTGATCGAGTTCTTGGGCGCCGAGCGCGAGCTGCACACCATCACGCGGCCTGAGATGGCCCGCTTCTACGACCATTTGGCCAAGCGCGGGTTAACGCGTTCTACGCTCAACAATCGCCAGAGCTACCTCGCAGGAAAGAGAGGATTCTTCACTTGGGCAATGGCTTCAGGCTACGTGCTCAAGGGAGACAATGTCGCCGCAGGTCACGTCAGCGTTTCGATGGCGGAGAAGCGCAAGCGCAGAAAATTTGGCTTCCAGGCCTTTACCTTGGATCAGGTTCATCAACTCTTCGCGCCTGATAGCTTCAAGCAGCTTTCAACGGGAGCGCGCTGGGCGGCTTTGTTGGGCCTGTATACGGGCGCCCGGGCAGGTGAGGTGGGGCAGCTGTTTACCCTGGACGTCAAGGAAGAGGAGGGAATCCCGTGCATACGGTTTACCGATGAGGGGGAGGATCAGCGATTGAAGACCGATGTTTCCAATCGGGTCGTCCCGTTGCATCCCGACCTGATCAAGCTTGGTTTCTTGGACTACGTCGCCGAACGAAGGGAGAGCGGGGACTGGCGATTGTTTCCGCAGGCTGACAGTAAGGCGAAGAATGGTGCGGGGAACTGGATATCGAAGGCGTTCAGCTACTACCTCCAAAAGCACAGTGGTGGGTGGTCGAAAGCGAAACGTGGTTTCCATAGTCTCCGAAAGACCGTGATTCAGGAGATGCAGGGCAGCGGTGTGGCCTCTGAGATGCGAGCCCAAATCGTCGGCCACGAATTGGACGACGAACACCACGCGACTTACAGCAGGCCCTTTACGGTGAGTGAGAAGCTCAACGGTGCCGGAGGAACGCCAGCTTTGGGTGTCCTAGATTACGGAATCGACCTGGAGGCGCTGCGCACCCTGCCGGCGCGCAAGGTCGGGCGGCGAAGCAGCAATGCTGCCGCGCGCTCTTCAAAGGTCGGCCGTAAGGGGAGCGAGCCGAACTAATGGCCCTTACTGCTGCTGATGCTTACCGCCGCGCCATCGATCGCTTTCTCGGCAAGCTCTCTGGCACCGAAAACGTGGGCCAGATGGAGAAGAAGATCGCAGACCATTTGCGCCTAGCGAAACAGCGGCCCAAGGTGGACGTGGCGTTGAGCTTCAATGAGGCCGCTGGGGTGTTGGCGATCAGCACGGCCCAATTGCAACACCTCTTGAAGGAACACTCCCCAAAAGGGACGCTGTTCACGGTGAAGGGAACTCGCAAGCGCTCGACCACCCTTGTTCCGTTGATGGCCTGGGCAGCCGAGCTCAAGGCTAAGGGCCTGTGGAAGCCGTTGAGCGAACGGGGCGTTGCGATCGACACCCTCCTAACTGCAGAACTGCCGTTTCTGGTGGCCAAAGGGTCCAAGGCTAAGCAGTTCTTCCTGGAGCCACTGACTGACCAACCCATCAGCGATGCGTTAATTCGCCAGCTCCAAGCATTGGGCGTGCAAATAGGGCTTGGGATTCGGGTCTGCACGCTGACCGAGGCCTTCGCCCAGCCTTGGCAAAACCCTGACGTCAAGCGCCAGTGGGTGGACGCATTCAACAACGCAGCCCAAGCCCAGGCCAGCCGTCTGCGGGACCTGGCTCAGCAGCTCGACGCCTCGCGAGCTGGGGTGATCGAACAAGCGCTGCACGAACGCCTGCAGCCGGCGCCTCCAAAGATGCCCGACAAGCGCAATGGGCGAATGTAACGGCTGCTAACGGATATTGGAGGCCTCCAATATCCGTATCGATGGAGGCTCTCAGTTCGGATGATTACTCCAACGCCTCGGTGGTCGGGGCGATGGAGCAAGCCGATGGGCCTCGATATGTATGCGGTCAAGACCCGCACTGATGTGCGAGATCGCACTCAAGAACTATTTTTCTACTGGCGAAAGCATCCGAACCTTCATGGTTGGATGTTCAAGTTGCACAGTGCTAGGACGGGGCAGGTTGATCCCTTCGATTTCAACCAAGTTCCCGTATTCCTTGGATTGGACGATCTTGATGCGTTGGAACAGGCTGTGCTGAACGATGATTTGCCTTATACCCAAGGCTTCTTCTTCGGTGAATCGGATCCCGATCGAGCTGAAGAAGATCTGGACTTCATTGCGCAGGCCCGCGCATTGATCAACGACGGTTGGGACGTGTTCTACAACTCTTGGTGGTAACCCGCCGCCAGCAGCGCCTCTCGGGCTGGTTCAAGCCCAACTCCCAAAACCCATTCTTCAACGCGGCAACGCAGCCGTGCTGACGGAGCCTTGCCTGGAGAATCCTCATGCAGCCCAAGTCCAACGTTCTGCCGTTCAACGCAGCAACCCGCTCCAAGCGCCTCGTAGCGGCTAAACCCACCCGGCTCACCTCCGTTTGCTACAAGGCAAGCGACAAGGCCCACACGAGCGTCGATTGGTATACCCCGCCTGCCATCGTCAGGGCGCTGGGGGGAAGGCGCGGCTTTGACCTCGATCCTTGCACGCCCGAAGACCCGTCGCGGCTGCCCGCACCCACGGCCAGCCGGATGATCCCGCCGAGCCAGGACGGCTTGGCTACGCCGTGGCCCAAGCAGGCATTCGTGTGGATGAATCCGCCTTACGGAAAAGGGATTGAGAAGTGGTTGAGCAAGCTGGCCAACCACCCCGGCGGCGGTATCGCCCTGGTGCCGGTCAACATGGAGACGGGATGGATGCACGACTGCGTGCTTTCCCACCCCAACGCGACGGCGATCCTGTTCACCCGTGGGAGGCTGAGGTTTGTGCGTCCCGACGGAACCACCGGCACGGCAGCGCCGTCGGGATCGTTGGTGGTGACTTACGGCAAGCGCGCCGCCGATCACCTTCAGCAAGCGCAGGCGAGCGGTGCGTTGCACGGGAAGTTCTTTGCCATCCAGCGGGTAGGGCAGGTGGCCACGGCGAACCAGGAGAGCTCCAATGGCTGATCGCTGGAACGTTGTTGTCTTGGGCCGCGCGACGGCCGAATTGGAAATCCGAATCGACGCGGACTCAGAGGCGGCAGCCTTGGAGATTCTGAACTCGATGGGAGTGGCTGACATTCATGCCGGTGGCTGGCGTACCGAGTTGGAGGAGATCTACGGCTTTGTGGAGGTCATCAGCCCCGATGGTTCCGAACGCGAAGATCTCAACTGGCCTTGTCCAACCATGCGCCACCACCTCAACTATTAGGAGGAGCCGATGGGAACTTACGAATTCGTCGTCCGGGGTGACTACTTGGTGAGCAAGGTGATTGAGGTCTTTGCCCAGACCCAGTCCGAGGCAATGGAGGCATTCGCGCGACTGTCCTTGGCGGAGTTGGATGCCATCGATTGGCACCATGGCGCCCTTACGATTGAAGAACACGTGGTGGTGACGGAGGTGGAAAGCGGGAGGGAGTTTCAGCATCCGTTCTTGACCGATCGCAAGCGCGAGCAACTGGAGTGTTTGGCCGAAAATGAGTAGGAACTTCCGGCTGCTGGTCTTCCACTAGCCAGCAGCGATCGAAGGCCAGCAGGAAGACCAGTAGTGCAAGGTCGTTGAATCCCAAGGGATTTCTGCGACTAAAAGTGCGCTGCTGGCTTGCTGGCTTTCGATTCAACTCCCCTGTGCAAATGCGTCCAAATCGCATGGAAAGTGTTGGTATCTCAAATTTCAAAACCGATTCTTTTTTGACCCAGCAGACCAGCGGAACGGTTTTCTATGAATGCAAAGCTTTTGGAATCAAGGGTTTGTAGCTGCTGGTCTTCCTGCTGGTCTTCTCTTTCTGCTGGCTAATGGAAGACCAGCAGGGAAGGGAAAGCCAGCAGAACAGGGCTTCCGGAAAAAGTGCGAGAGATTCCGCAGTTTTCGTGTTTAGTCAAAAACCGTGGGTTGCGGAAAGCTCCTGGAGTGGTTGAGTGGAAGTGTCCCCCATGTGGGACACACCAAACCTTTCACCTTCGGAGTTGCCACCGTGAACGCCGCCACCCATCCCTCGTCGCCGCCGACTTACAGCATCCGCGCCAGCGTGAAAAAGCACGTTCGGATCAAACGCCCCTTGGCCGAACGCCTTCGTCTCGCCGCGGCCGAAAACGAGATGACAGAGAGCGAGTTCATTCGCCGCGCCTTGGAAACCGCTCTCCCGCGCGCTGCCTGAGCAAGCCTGTCCCCCCACAACGACAAACCCCCACCGGCCAGGGCGAGGGTTTGAGAGGAGCCAACAACAATGTCTACAACCAATGTGTCCCCAAAAGGGAAGGCTGTCAACCCGACGACGGAAGAGCCAAGCAACATCGTGCCATTCGAAGCGTCGCGTTTCCTGGGTGCGGAAGCCTCCGCCCGCAAGGTCAACCTGGAGGCAGAGGAGCACAAGCAGCTCTACCGCCACTCGGTTGATCGAGAGGGCCAGCGCAAGCCACCGTCGCTCCCCATCCTGTTTGCCCGCCGCACCACCGAATGCGTCGATCGCTTGTGGGCGTGCCAAGCCACCAGCGGCACCGGCGAGATCGTACACCATTGGAACGGTACCTACTGGCAAGCGATCAGCGACGCGGAAGGTGTGGGTGTGGCATCCGATTGGATCGACCGCAACGCCGATTTCGCGGGCAGCCCCAAGCTCGCCAAGGACTGCTGGGACATGGCTTCCCTTCGGCTGCGCCAGAAAAACCCCATGCCAGCCCAAGCCAAGCGGGCCATCGTGCCGGTGGCAGACGGCTACGTGGAAATCCTTCCCGGCGGTTTCCATGTGCTCGCTCCTGATCCCGCCTTGGGCATGACCCACGCGGTCAGGGTGGCCTGTGGTGGCAGGCAGGGCCATGCATACAAGCCCCAGCCTTTGCCGGCTGACTCGCGATTCGCCAAGTTCCTCCGCCAAGCCCACGACGACCCGCGCGTCATCGACCTGCTCCAGGAGCAGTGCGGCATGACCCTGTTGCCGGGTGTCTACAGCCAGGCCGCCTGGTGGCACGGCGTCGCAGGTTCTGGCAAATCCACCCTGGCGGAAATCGTGGAAGCGATGCACCGTCAGGTGGCCCGCTGCAACCTTGAAACTTTGGGCGACCGCTTCAGCCTGGAACCCATGATTGGCGCCAGCCTGATCCTGGTGGACGAAGTGGAGTGCGAGAAGTGGGCCGAAGGTCGGTTCAAGACGATGGTCTCTGGCAATGGCATTGGCATCGACCGGAAGAACCAGAAGCAGCTGGCGAGCTACCATTCCACGGCCAAGTGGATCATCACGTCCAATTCGGCCCCCTTCATCCGCGACAAGAGCAACGGGGTGTGGCGCCGCCTCACCGTCGTGCACTGGAAGAAGGCGGTACCGGTCAACCAGCACGACCCTGATCTGGTCAAGAACATCCTGGCAGAGGAAGGCCAGCTTGTGCTGGACTGGATGCTCGAAGGCGCCCGACGCATCGTGGCCCGTGGTAGGGCGTTGTCCGACACCGACGCCGACATGCCCGAAGCCGTGCGCGCAGCGAAGCTGGCCGCCCGCCATGGCAGCGACCAGGTCATGGCTTGGGCTCAAGCCGAGCGCGTGGTGCGCATTGAGACGGATGAGTGCACGCTTTCCATGCGGCAGGTCTACGAGAACTACAAAAACTGGGGCTACCGACAAGGGCTGGCGGACATCGATCTCCTCACCGGTCGCCAGTTCTGGCGAGGCTTGAAAGAGATGGGCCTGGACGACGGCGCCCGCTCGAACCGTCGCATCAATGGCAAACAGGAAGAATGCGTGCGCCTGCGAATCAACGGAGCAGCCACCGTCGGCGAGGCCTGTGGCGATCTGCCGTTGAGATCATCGGCGACCGTGACAGCACTGCGCGTGGCGCAGGAGCGCTCTCAGTCTTTGGAGCCTTGGGAAACCGATGTGACGCCCACCCTCGAACAGCAAGGGGCTCGGCAGGAAGAGATGGAGCGTCGATTCGACCGCTTGAGCGCTCAGCAGCAGGCGGCTGAGATGGGAGCTCTCCATGCCGATGCGTTGAGGGAGGAGGCAGGGCGCACCAGAGCCAAGGCAATCCAACTCCAGCTGCAGGAACGTATCAATGAACTGGAGATTCGTGCGCTGTTCGGTGAGCCGTTGGCGGGCCGAGAAAGCAGCGAAACCCAAGGTGGCGGAAAGGTGGGAGATGGGGATGCGCGCCAACGGCGGTCGTAAAGGCGGGGCCAAATCCGTGTTCCCATCTTCCGTATCAGCTCTAGCCAATGGATTGGTCGGTGACGCTAACGGTCCAGCCCGGACTTGCCAAATCCGTATCCTGTCGCATGCTGAAACCATGACCCCTTCCGATGCCTTTGTAGACGACAGCATGGACCGCCAGGACTCCCTGGCGGCGTCCCCCCGTTTCACCGTGCAACGAACCCCCGAGGGCATCCGCGTGCAGCTCCAGGAGGGCGACGGGGGCCCCGGCACCGCTTTGACCATCGAACGGGCCTTGGCTTTGCTGGAGAACCTGTTGGAGCAGGGACGCGCCGTCACCATTCACGATTGAAGTTTCCAGCCTAACCCCCTTGGCGTTGCCGACAGGCGCCTTTCCTTGCCTTCCAGGAGAGCCTGCCCGTGTCCGATGCCACCCCCAACGAAAGCTTCCTTCAGCGTCATTCCCGCGACGTCGTCGAGCGCTTGATCCGCCAGATGGAGGAGGGCACCGGTCCCTTTCTCAAACCCTGGGACGCCCGCGTGGACCTCGGGTTGCCCATGAACCCCACGACTGGCAAGAGCTACCGGGGCGGAAACCTGCTCCACCTGTGGGCCCTTCAGAGCGCCTGGGACACCCAGGACAACCGGTGGATGACTTACAAGCAAGCCGCGGCCGTGGGCGCTCAGGTGCGCAAGGGCGAGAAGGCCAGCGTGATTGAGTATTGGGATTGGTCGCGGGTGGAGGAGGCCAAGAAGAGCGGGGACCCCGACCTCATCGCCAAGGCCCACCCCAAGGTCTTCTTCCCACGCGTGTTCAACGCGATGCAGATCGATGGGTTGCCGGCACTGGTCCTGCCAGCCGCGCGCCCAGAGCCCGACATTCACCAGGCCTGCGAAGCGGTGCTGAGAGACAGCGGAGCCGAGATCCACCACGACGGGGGCAACCAAGCGTTCTACCGTCCGATGACCGACAGCATCCACTTGCCCCAGCGCAACACCTTTCACTCGGCCAGCGGCTACTACGCCACCGCGTTGCACGAACTGGGCCACTGGACCGGCTTTCCCACCCGCCTCAACCGCGATCAGAAAGGGGCTTTTGGGAGCATCGACTACGCCAAGGAAGAACTGGTCGCGGAGGTGTCATCCATGCTGATGGGCGAACGCCTGGGCATTGGCCACGATCCCACCCAGCACGCGGCTTACGTGAAGTCGTGGATCCAAATCCTCCGGGACGATCCCCGGGAGCTCTTCCGAGCCGCGGCGGCGGCCGAGCGGGTGGTGGAGTTCCTGAAGGTGCCCGAGTTGGTTCGAGAGCCGCTCCAGAAGGTTGAGCAGCAGCGGCAGTCCGTGGCGGCCAATCTGCATGAGATCGAAAAACATGCCGCCAACGACCGGTCTCGATCGCGCTTCAAGGCAAGAGGGGCGCGCCTGAACTTGGCAGTTTGATTCGTGAACAAGCGACTGAACGCGCACCCGCCTGTCGGGAGGCAGCAGGGTGCGCGACAGTGGCTGACAAATTCTGGTTATTTATTCTTCGACAGCACGTCCATGCGCAGGAGCATCTGCTTGAGAACGTCGATGACGGAAACCTCGTCAGCATCCTTGGCCGGAGCCAGGGCAAGTGCCCAGTTGCGGACCGATGGGCTCAAGTCCTCTCCCAGTTCCACCACCAAGTCCTGAAGGTCGTCTAACGGCAGATAGGCCGTCGCAGCCAAGATATCATCGAGCTTTCCCGACAGGTCTTCTTCGTGTGCCTTCCGAAGTTCTCTCGCGGTGGCTCCGCGCTTTCTAAGCTCGGCGGCGTGCTCCACCTTGATCTCTTCAATCTTTGCTTTCGCTGATTTGCTCTTCTTGCGAACGGCGCCGCGAACAATGTCACGCACCAGCTTGGCGTCGTGCGTGTCTGTAAGGCTGGCAATGAGTGTGTCACTTTTAACGCGTGCCGGTCGGTAGACGCGGACCTTGCTGACCTCATCCCCCAGCACTCGCTGCGTCCACTTTTCCATCGTCTCCTTTGCCTTCTTTTGACCGGTTAGAGGCGACGGAACGTTCTTGAGGCGTGGTTTACCTTCGAAGTCCACCAGCAGGCCATAAGTCTTGAGGATGCGGTGGCTGTAGGTTGTGTCGGACATCCAATTTCCCCCTGTGAGTGATCCTGCAATTTTGCCAGTTCCGTAGACGGTTTGGCAGGTTGAGGGAGAGCGTTCCCACATCATCACAGGTTGAATGTCGATCAGGAACATTGCACGACAGGAGAGCTTGCCGGTTTCAGATTCCTTGCCAGACGCGGAGGGGCGAGAGAGAAAGGGGAAGAAATGGCCAGTCTGATCTACGTGCAGTAACAGAAATTCCGATCCGTGTGCTATCGAGCATGCGCGAACCCATCGTGCATCCCAACGTGTAGGCGCGGACTGCACCGCACTCCGCCGGCTGCTAGCCCTGCATGAACGGCCTCAGTGCGCTCGGGTTTGAGCGTCACGCCGCACTCTGGCTGCGCCAGCGGGGCATTGAGGTCAACGTGGCCTTTTGGTCCAAGGGCTTGAGCCACAAGTTGGTAAGAGCGGCCACCAAGGTTGCTAGCTTGGATGGCCACTTGCAGACATTGACGAAGCCTGCGCGACGTAGAGGGAAACCGCTTGTGGCAGTGGGCCAGGCAGAGCGGTTACTTCTTGGATGCCATGCGCTGGTAGAGCTTGTAGACGCCGAACATCGCCGCACCACCCGCAATTGGTGCAGCCGCGACCACCCCCAGTCCAGCAAGCATGCCACCGCCCACAACGCTCCCGACGGTTGCCAAGCCGGAGGTCACGGCGGCTGCACCGGCGGTCCCGGCCGCTGCACCACTGGTTACGCCGAGGATCGCAGAAGTTGCGCCAGCGACGGCTCCGCCGCCGGTCGAAATCGCGGCACCTGCGGCCGATGAACTCTTCTTCCTTGCCATACATTTCCCTGTTGGTTTTGAGTTGTGGGCAGAATCATCGCCTGAGCATCAATCTCTGTCCATATGCTTCATTTTGTCGCTTTTCCGTCAATTTAATGACGCGGACTGCAGTCTGTGTAACCGCGCTCCGAAGCCCCCCCCCTTGCGCATTCCCAGAATCGATCTATGCATAGGTGAACCTACTCACGAAATGGAGGTGCACCTTGAAACCCATCGTTCTGGCCCTTGCATTGGCGTTGTCTGCTCCGGCCGCCTTTGCCGCCGATTCCACCTCCGCTCGCCGTTACGGTTCGTCCGAGGCCCTATCCGTCCAGGACGCCCGACTGGGCGAGGTCCTGATGGTTCGCACGGTTCAACTGACGTCCGACCAGCGTCTGAACGCCGGCTCCGCCATCGGGGCGGCCGTTGGTTATGGGGCTGCTAACCAGGTCAAGAACCGGGAATACCGCAATGCAGCCCGGGTGACCGGTGGCGTCATCGGTGCGGCTGCCGGAACCGCGGTTCAAAAGGGCCTCAGCGGCCGGCGTGCGGTGGAGATCTACGTGCGCGATCTGTCCGATCGCCGCCAGCGCGTCCTCGCGGTGGTCCAAGACGCCGATGTGGATGTGCGCGAAGGTGATCGGGTCTTCTTGGTGGGGAAGGGTAAGAAGACCCGGGTGGTGCCGCTTGATGCTTCGCCGGTGCGCATTGGCGATTATTCGTGCGGAAGCCCTTGTGCCATTGGCATCAATGCCCGGTCGGACAACAACAGCGCTCGCGTGCGCGTGGGGCCGTAAGGATGCACAAAAGCGAACACGTTGGTGGAGGCGTGTATTGCGAAGGCACGGCTTGCGGGCTTCTGGTTGAGCTCATGAAGCGGCCATCCGTTGCCCACCGCCGCTCCGAAGTCGCCCGGATGGTCCGAGAGGGACACGGCCGCGCCGCCATCGCCCAAGCCCTGGGCGTTCCATCGCCCGTGGTGAGCGCCGATCTGGCCCACCTGGGGTTGCGTCAAAAGCCCCGGCGCCCACTGGCTGACCAACACGCTCTGGTGGTGCGCCTCCTGGAGCAGGGGAACAACGGCCCTGCAATTGCCAAGCGCCTGGGCGTGACCCGACAGGCAGTCCACGCTTACCTGCAGGCCCATGGCCTGCTCCCAACCCAGAGGAGGATCCCATGACCGTTATTCTGGTGGTCGTGCTGTTTGAGCTCGCCATGTTTGCGATCACCTTCGGAATCGCGTGGCTGTGCGCGTCCAAAGCCCGCAGCGCACGCAGGGGCTGGGAGGCGTTCCAAGCCGGCCAAGAGGACGCCCCATCCGTGGTTGCGTTGATGTGGCATTTGGCCGTGTTCTACGCGTGCTTGGCACTGCTGGCTTACCAGCTACAGCACGTGGTGAGCCAAGTCTGGTTGGATCCTTCCAACCTATACCTGTCATCCACGCTGGCTCTTGTCGTTTATTCGATCGCATGCGGGCTGCTTCACGGCAGCGGGCTGGCGCGGAGGCGGGCATGAGAACGAGTCACGGTCGGTTGCGCCCAGACCCCGTCGACGCCCGCCCACGCCACGATGGGCTGTTCCAAGGCGAAGACACAGGCGAAGAGATTCACGAAGAGCGTGACCCGTTGCTTCAAGCGCTTTACACCGAATCGCTCCATGCCCGCGGGGACGTGGACGCTGTCGATCGCTTGCTGGATGCCCACCGGGAGGCGTTTGGGGAGCCCGAGCAAGTCGCCTATGCCCGTCAGCAAGACGAACGCCATGATCGGACGTTGCCATTGCCGAGCGGTGGCCTGCCGTTGAGGCCGTCCACGGAGCGCTACCTAGAGGAGCATCGGTCATGGAACCCGCCGACCGCCAAAGAGGCCGCCATCGCACGTTCCAGGGGGCCCACCATGGTGCTCGAAGGGAAGGCATGGCGCGCTGAAGACGACGTTGCCGAGGTTACGGTGGAGGCTCCCAAGGACGACCCGTGGCAGCGGATGCGTTGAGTTCGTGTCTCAGCTGGAGAGACAGTTGGGCACCATCATTGCTGCTAGGAACACGGTGTTCCCTTCGGCTATCCTGCCCAGGGTATCCATCACTGGTATTGCTAACAACAGGGGGCGTTATGGCAAGCGTGACAGTAAGGACGCGGGATGAGCTGGAAGCGGCCAAGAATGCAAAGGCGCAGCAGATTGTGGTTGTGGGCAAGTTGGCAGACGACCTGAAGAAGACGCGCAAGTTCGCCAAGCTTGGTGCCGTCGGTGTTGCAGCAATCGTTGCTGCAGTTGGGCTCGCTCCAGTAACGGCTGGGCTCAGCACGCTCAGCCTGGGGGCGGTCGCGACAGTCACTGGAGTCGAGATCATCGGCATCATCACCGCCGCAAGCCTTGGTCTCTCTTTGATCCTCGCAATCTACAAAGGCTACGATGTGGAATACGAGGCTGGCGGAAAGGTCATTTTCAAGCGCAAGGAAGGAAAGTGATGCCCGGCTTCGTTCCAGGGGCGCCTTACCTTTTTGTTTGCGAGAAGTGCAGTCATCACTTTCAGCGGAAGATCAACTTGGGGCTCTTCTGTCCGGCATGCAAGTCGCTGTCCGTGAAGCCTCGTTTGGTCTGTAAGTAGTGCTCGTTGGCCGCCATAAAGTTGGCGGCCACTTCCAATGACCGGTCGAATCGGGTTTAACATCGCGGTCTCAGGTGCCCCGTAACCCTTTTGCTTCAAAGCGCTCCAGTATCGCCGTCACGGCTTCTGCGGCACGGTCCGGTGACGCATCTATGCGTTCCAAGCCCGTCATGGCGACGGGCAACGGCGCATTCGGATCGGTCGTGGCCACCACGGCCAGGACTCTTCCTCGGATGGTGTCTTCCACCGTGGTCCATTCGTCGGCGAGACGCTGGGGTTTATCGGTGAGAAGGACCACCATGACGGGGCCGGGTGTCAGCAGGCGGTTGGAGCGTCCCCGAAGTGCTGCGCTGTTGTGGACATGGATGGCCCGGCGGTGCCCATCTTCGGTCAGTTGGACCAGGACGCTGTGGCAGCTCGGCGCGCCCATCTCGTTGCAAACGATGTGGATGCGACCCTTGGCCCATTCCTGAAAGCCCACTGAGGAGGGCGCCAACTCATCGCTGGTAAAACAAGCCTCCACGAACCGTCGGCCTGCGAGGCTCAGTCCTTTCTCTTCGATCAGGCCCCAGCGTTCAAAGGTCTGGCGATTGATGCTGCTTTTCGACTGCAGTCCAAGGAATTCTTTTGGGTCCAGGTTACCCCCGCCGGTGCCAGGAAACACGTGGTGACGCTCGGTGATTAAAGCGCGTCGCAGAAGATCGACCTGGCCAAACGACAGGTCGCTCAGCGCCTTAATGAAGTGGCGCTTGAGATGGCCTGCGGTTTTGCCGGTAGCGATTGAACAGGCAAGGCGGCCATAGACGGTGGCCTTCTCGGCCTCGATGTCCATCTCCAATGCCCGCAGCATGGCCAGAAAATCTTCCGAGGTCATGGCCTCCGCGTTCTCGGGGAACACCTGACCCTCAAGCGCGGCACGGGTGAACTCCCGGTAGCGCTCCTCAGTGCGCTTGGCAAGCCAGGCGGCGATGAATTTTGGGCCCTTCGAAAGAAGGGCGAACGGACCGGAGATTTCCTCCAGGGGGGCAAGGTCAGGGTAGTCCATCGGGGTCTCGTGACGGTTTGCGGGTCCAGGTAGCTCATCCTCAAGCCTTCAAGCCCGTTCTTCAATCCTCCGGTTGAATTCCCCATTGGCAACGCGCGTGAGCTCGAACAGGTTGAGCGCTGGGAGCGCTGCAAGGCTAGTCTGCGCGCGAAGGTCGAGCATCCGTTCCGGGTGATCAAGCGGCAGTTCGGCTACACCAAGGTGCGCTATCTCGGCTTGATCAAGAACACGGCACAGGTGCTCACCCTGTTCGCGCTGTCCAACCTGTGGATGGTGCGCCGGAAGCTGTTGGCGGCACAGGGGTAACTCCGTCTTGAGGTGCCCGCAAGGGCACTTCGAGAGCGGAAAACATGGCAGTCCGCCGCGTCTGAAGGCCCAGGATGACTCCGGCGCTGAAAACCCACGACTCAGTGTGAATTGATCAGACCATCCCTATTTCTACTTTTGGCCGCTGCTAAAAATGGGGGGATTACCCGACGAGCTCCGCCAGGCCGCTTTTGACGAGCATTGGGACGACGAGACAAATTAAGATGAGTGGAAGGAGGACGCCCGCATCGACAGCGGCAAGACTACGAGGCCTTCCTGACGGCCGCGACCGAGTATCCGCTCCACTTCGCTGTTGCATGCGGCGATGCAGAATGGGCCGGTGACCTGCTCAAGGCTGGACGCACGCCTCAGGATCCCGATTTAGAAGGAACAACGCCCACGGATCTTCTGGGGCGGCCAGGTAATGATCAATCCGATCAGGTCATTCGTGCCCACAACCGATCCAAGCTTTTTGACGAGCTCCTTCCCGCTGCCAATGCTTGGAAGCCACCGGAAGGCGGATTTGGGGCCGACGCCAAACGTCAAGTCGGTGCGGCCATGAAAGCCCAGGGTGAGGAAAGGGAAGCCAGAAGCCTCGAATCCGACAACGGTTTTGACATGGAAAAAGAAAGGCGGCAAGAGCCGTCTTCTTCTATTTAATTCCCTTGCGAGGTTCTGATTTTCTGCTAATGGTGGGAGGTCAAAATACTATTGTGGAGGTGTGGGTTGAATATTTCGAATCTCAAAGACGTTCTTCTGAAGCAAATCGGGCTTACCAAAATCCCCGCTGATGTGAACGCAAGGGATGAAGATTGGCTGGATCAAACGCCACTTCATGATGCGCATCACCCGCGCGAAGTTCGGAGGCTGTTGGATGCTGGGGCTGACATCGAAGCGAGGGATGGCCTTGGAAATACGCCGCTTCATTCTGTGACAAGCGAGGGAGCCGTGATTGAACTGATCAAGGCCGGGGCAGACATCAATGCGCAGAATAACCAAGGGGAAACACCGCTTTTTAACGCGAGAGGGCAAGGGGATGCCAGGGCGTTGATTGCGGCCGGGGCAGACATTCATGCGCGCGATAACCGAGGGAAAACGCCCCTTTTCGGAGCGAGCGAAGGGGCTTTAAGGGAGCTCGTGAAGGCTGGCGCTGACATCAACGCTCGCGACACCCAAGGGAACACCCCGTTGTTTGGCGCACACAACGACAGTCTCAAAGCGTTGCTGAAGGCGGGAGCGGATGTCAGCGCGAGGAATAATGAAGGGCAAACCCCTCTCTTCCGAGCAACCGGGCAGACGGAGGCCCGCGCCTTGATTGCGGCCGGGGCAGACATCCTAGCCCGGGATAACCGAGGGCGAACCCCTCTCTTCGAGGCGAACACGGGCGCGCTTAAGGAACTTCTGAAAGCAGGCCTTGATCCCGCGGCGAGCGATGACCAGGGGAATCAACCGCTGCATATAGCCAGGGACCCCGAGGCGGTGGCCTTGCTCACCCGTGCAGGCGCAGACGTCATTGCACGGCGAATGGACGGCCAGGCGCCGATCCACCGTGCGATTTTTCCAGAGACGATTGAAGCGCTCGCCAAGGCAGGGGCGGATATGAACGCCCAAGACAACAACGGGAATACCTCTCTTCATGCGGGCCGCGATGCCACTGTCTGGAGTGCGCTGATTGAGGCGGGCGCAGATCCCCACATCCAAAACCAAAAGGGCGAAGCGCCGATCAACAGCGGCAAGCCATTTTTCAACGACTTGCGGGCTCAAGAGAGGGCCAAGCTCCTGGTCAGCCTGCTCCCGCCCGCCAACGCTTGGAAGCCACCGGAAGGCGGGTTTGGGGCCGATGCCAAACGCCAGGTTGGTGCGGCCATGAAGGCCCACGGGCAGGACAGCCAAACCCAGGAAGCCCCTCGCTTGCGAGCGCGCTTCTAAGCCCAAGGGAAAGGCGGCGAAAGCCGCCTTTTTCTTTTCTAGATCCCGTTGCGCAAACCAAACCTTTTGTTATGGGTAGTGCAACCCATTCATGAAAGGAGGCCTCATGCGCGTCTTGGTTCTTTCTCTGGCCCTTGTCGGCCTGCTCCCACTGACCGCCTCCGCCGCAGACACCACGCCCGCCCGTGGCTAATCCCGCGCCGGTGGAGAAAGCAAGTGAAGCGAGCCAACGACATTCGGGCCCAATACCAGCTGGCCATGGACGATGAGGGCATCCTCTTGGCCGCCTCGCACATCTTGGAGCGTCGCCTGCAGCGCCACGAGGCCATCACCGACCCCTCCAGTGCCAGCAACTACCTCACTGCCCGCTGCGCGCACCTGGATCACGAAGTGTTTGGCACGGTGTTCCTGGACGCCCGCCACCGCATCCTTGCCACCGAGCACCTCTTTCAAGGCACCATCGATGGGTGCGAAGTCCATCCCCGCATCGTCGCCAAGAAGGCGTTGGACCACAACGCCGCCGCGGTCATCTTCTTTCACAACCACCCCAGCGGAAACCCCGAGCCCAGCGTTGCCGACCGCGCCATCACCGACCGCCTCAAGCAGGCCCTTGCCCTTTTCGACATTCGAGTGCTGGATCACCTTGTGATCGCGGGCACCTCGCACGTGTCGATGGCTTCACGAGGGTGGGTGTGACCACCCCCTTTAAAGCAAAGACCTGCGGCGGAAGCCGCCGCCGACCGCTGCGCGCCGGCATCCAAAAGAGCAGGAGCGTGGATGGAAAGCAAAATCGCCTTTGGCGCGCAAAGGGGTGAGGTGAAAAATTGCGGCCTTCGCTTCGCACTTTTTGCTTTTAGTCAAAGATTTGTCCACGCCACCAGTGGACAAAATCATATGTCGATCTACCTTGAAGTCATGGGTAGGCAATGCCGCCGACCAAAACAAGAGGTGTCACATGAGCACGACCGTCGCATCCAACGAATTCACGATGATCCAACTAGGGATGAACCCAGATTTGTTGGAAGACTATGCAGAGGTTTCACTGGAGCCCGTGAGCTTTGAAGAAGAAGGCAGCCTCGGATGGGCGACCACGTGGAGCGCAGTTCATGCCGTGAAGCTGCACAACGGCGGGAAGATCCACGTCAATGGCCGATCCTTCCAAGTCACGCGAGCCAAGCCTAGTTACAAGCATTTGCTCAAGTGCTGGCAAGAAGAGCAGCGGAGGCGAAACGAAATTGCTCAATGGAGAGCAGCAAGGGCGGAAAAATATCGCTCGTTGGGATATTTAGAGTGATTGGCGGGGACGCGGCCACCGGGATGGGTAATGGGTCCCTCCGGATGAACGGACATTGGGGAGACGGAGAGCTCGGAAAGAGTGAGAGGGCGACCGTGCTTCATGGCATCCATTTCATCAGTCCCTCGGTGGGTGGCCCGCTGTTCAATACGGTGTGGCTTCCCACGCTTGCCGACTTGCGGGCGCTGCTCGCTGACGCCGAGCTCTGCAAGGCAGCCGAAATCGAGGTGAACGCGTATATTGAGACGTGCGTTGATCCGTTGCCCCCTGAGCTCGACGAGGTCATTTACCAGCCATCGATAAGAGAGATTTCGAGCCTGCCGGATGATTGCGGGATCGGCGTGGGCGTTTTTGTTACTGGCGCTTTTGCGTTCGTCCTTCAGCGCATGATTCAGGAGGCAATGGCTCAGCACCGGGCGCGTGAGCTGGATCGGGTATGGGAACAGTCAGCCACCGCAGGTGGCAAACGTCCCAGGCTCTGACGGCTGGCTCAATGCCCCCCCCCCTTGCGCGTTTTCAGATTCGAGGTATCGGTAAGGGGATGGCCCTTTCTGGGGCTACTCATCCCCACTCAATCCCTCTCAAGGAGACGATACCCATGACACGCAAGACCTTCCTTCGCGCCCTTCTGCCCATCGCCCTGGCTTCGCTGGCAGTGCCCGCGTTCGCCGCCGACACCACCGCGGATCTGACGATTCAGGGCACCTTGACCAACACCTGCCAGCTGTCCGTGACCTCCATCGAAGGCATGGACTGGTCGGGCATCTCTGAAGCTGCCGCCCGCACCTCCGGGCTGAGCATCGTGTGCAACGCGGGCACGACTTACTCCATTTCGCCGGGCCAGGGGCAGAACTTCGGCCTGCTGTCCGGGTATGAGACCTACCGGGCTGTGACCAACGGCGCCGGGGCTTACATCCCCTACGGCTTCTTCAAGGACCCGCAGGGAAGCCAAGTCTGGGGGGATGACACCGACGCGTTCACCGGCGTTGGCGACGGCACCGTCCAAAGTTACAACTACGCGGTGCGCTTCCTGGCCCTCAAGCAGGCCGTGGGCGGCAACTACACCGACACGGTCACCGTCACCGCTACTTACAACTGATTCCCATCGGTTGTCCCGACGCCCCCGGCTTGCCCCGGGGGCTTTTTGTTGCTGCAAAGATGAGTAGGTATGGGTTGACGGAATGGTATTCCGATCTAGCTTGAATGGAGACACCCCCAAAGGAGACCCCATGACCCATTCCCAACGTTTTTTGGCCGTGGCCGCCGCGTCCTTGCTGTCCTTTTCGGCGTCCGCCGGTTCCATCTCCGTTGGCCCCACCACCCTGATGGCCGATACCTCGGCCAAGCACGTCGCCGTGACGCTGCACAACAGCGGGGACACCTCGGTGCGTTACCAGGTGAAAGCCGTGGGGTGGAATCAGGCCACGGGGCAGAACGTGTTTTCACCCACCACTGAGATCGTGGGGGCGCCTACCTTCGTGGACGTCCCGCCCCAATCCAAGCGCACCGCCCGGTTGATGCGGGTGGGCGCGCTGGGCGAGCGGCGCTACTACCGCGTGCTGCTGATGCAGCTCAAAGACCCCAACGCCCAGGGCGTCCAGTTGCTGGTCAACCAGGACTTGCCCGTGGCCTTTGAAGCCGCCAACGCGCCCGTCCCCCAGGTGACCGTCCAAGCGGTGCCCAATGGATACCGCTTGACGAATCACGGGCAGACCGCGGCCCGCGTGTCGTCCATTGGCCCGGCCGGTGGGAAGCCGTGGCGCGACGGTGCATTGGGTTGGACGCTACCGGGGGCCTCGATGACTTACGAGACCCAGCCTGGCCAGCGTGCCGAAGTGCTTTCGATCACCGTCAACGGCCAGCCCGTCACGGTCCCCGTGGGGCGGTGATCGATGCGTGGCCAAGCCTTGGCGTTGTTGTTGCTGGCTGCATCGTCGGCCAGCGCAGCGGTGCCCGACGGCGTGGCACCCGCGTTCCTGGTGCCGGTCATCGGCGGCAAGGCCAAGGCGGATCCGCTCACGTTCTGGCAGCAAGGCGGTCAGTGGTTCGCCGAGCCGGCCACGTGGCGCGAGGTCGGGCTCCAACTTCCCCCGGGTCAAACGGAGCCGATGAGTGCCCAAGCGTTGGGCGTGGGCTTTGTTGTGGACGAGGCCACCGCGACGGTCGCCCTGGATCTGCCGGCCGATCGGCTCAAGGCCCAACGCGTGGCCCGTGATCGCACCGAGCGCGGGCCCATCGCGCCGCCCGCTCCCGGGGTGCTGGTGAACTACAGCGTGGCAGGCATGGTGTCCGAGCAACAGCAGGCGCTCTCGCTGGGCCACGAGGTCCGCAAGGCGGGGCGTTGGGGCGTGATCAGCACCAGCGGGCAGGTCAACACCGACACGGCCGGCACCGGCTACGTTCGCGGCGTGACGCGCTGGCAGAAAGATGATCCCAACCGCTTGGTGACTTACCAGGCAGGCGATGTGTTCGCTGGTCCGTCGTCCTCGCTGGTCAACTTGGGCGGGGTGCGCGTGGCCAAGGACCCGCGGGCGTTGGACCCGTTGACGCCCACGTATCCGGTCCCGGTGCTCGGCGGCGTGGCGCTCGATCCGGCGACGGTCGAAGTCCTGGCCAACCGCGCCCGCGTGCTGCAAGGCCGGGTGGGGAAAGGCCCGTTCACCGCCGATGGCAGCGCCTTGGGCACCGGTGCGCAGCAAACCCAAGTGGTGGTGCGAGACCCTTACGGCCGCGAAACGGTGGTGAGCGATCAGCGTTTCTACGTCGCCCCCACGTTGCTTCGCCAAGGGCTCACCACTTGGGAGGTCGCGGCCGGCCGGGTGCGCCAAGGAGAGAGCGATTACGGGACGTTGGGCGCGACCGGGTCGGTGGCTCGGGGCCTCAACGACCGGTGGACCCTGCGCGGCACCGCCCAAACCTCAACGGACGGGAAGGCCAACGTGGCGTTGGGGGCCACGACGGCTCTTGGCACTTACGGCACGTTGGATCTGGAATTGGGCACTTCCACGCGAGGCGGCCAACGGCAGGCCGTGGCCTACGACTACCGCGGCCCGAGGTTTGGCGTGCGCCTGGAGCACGAGCGCCAGCAGGACTATTGGCGCCTGCGCGCCCCCGGTGCGGTGGAGGTGGAGCAGCGCACCCGGGGCTCGGTCTTCTGGCGGCCCACTCCCCAGTGGTCTCTCCGAGCAGGGTTCTCCGACGTGCGCACACCGCGCTTTCGCACCGCTTACGCCGACGCCGGGCTGACCTGGCGTGGCAACGGGCACACCGTGGCCGTCTCCGCTTTGCGCGATCTGGAGCGCAAGGAAACCCGGGTGGAGGTGGGCTACAGCTACGATTTCGGCCGGGGCAAGGGCGTGAGCGTTAGGGCCCGGCAAGCCCCCGATGCCACCGCCTGGGCCGTTCAAGGACGCGCCCGCCCCATGGTGTTGGGAACCCCGGTGGGCTTGTCCGCTTCGGTGGACGAGGGAGCGGCTGGCCAGACGGCCAGGGCCAACGCCAACTGGACCACCCGGGCAGGGTGGGCCCAAGTCAACGCCGAGCACGGGCCCAGTGGCATCTGGGCTTCCGGTTCGATGGCCGGTGCCGTCCACCTTGACCGCCAAGGCGTGACGTTCCTGGGTCCGGCCGAATCCTTCGCCGTGGTGGACGTGCCCGGCCAAGCCGGGGTGCCGGTGAGGGTGGGCGGCAGATTGGTAGGGAAGACCAACGCCCAGGGCCGCCTGGTGGTGGGCGAGGTGACCCCAATGGTGCCCACCGAGGTCCGCGTAGACGATCGGGCGCTGCCACTGGGCACCCAGTTGGCCGAGATCGAGCAAACCGCCACCGCTGGCCGCCAAGCCGGCATGCACCTCACCTTCCCAGTCCTGACCGAGACTGCACGAACCTTCCGCCTCACTGGCCCGGCCATCGAAGCGGGCACGGTGGCCAAGACGGCGACCGAGACCACCCAGGTGGGGTTCGACGGGGTGCTCTACCTGGAGCACCCGGAGCCGGGGCAGGTGGTCGAGGTGGCGGGGGTCTGCAGGGCCCGGTTGCCGGCAGACCTTGGCTCTGCGCAAACGGTGGTGTCGCTGGCCTGCCAGTGATCCTCCAACCCTTGGGAAACAAAGGTTTGAGCTGTCTCAGGCCTTGCGACACTGGCCCTGCATCCTTTGGCTGAACGATACTGTGGGCCTGTCTAAGGGGATCATTGGATGCCACTGCTTTCTTGGTTCAATCGCGATGCGGACCTTACTCGCGCCGCCTTGACGCCTTACCGGTTGCTGGAGCCGGTCGCCAAGCTTTCCTATGGGGACGAAGATTCCCCGAACATGCTCATCGAGGGGGACAACCTCGATGCGCTCAAGGCTCTGCTTCCTTACTATGCAGGTCAGGTGAAATGCATCTTTATCGATCCGCCCTACAACACCCAGTCGGCGGTCAGCGATCACTACGACGATAACATTGAACACTCTCAATGGTTGTCGATGATGTATCCCCGCCTTGAACTGTTGAAGGATCTCTTGGCCGAAGAGGGCTCCATTTGGATCACACTGGACGACAACGAAGCCCACTACTTCAAGGTCATAGCTGACGAAGTATTTCAGCGGAAAAACTTCATTGCGAATGTAATTTGGAACAAAATATATTCCCCGAAGAACTCGGCACGCCATTTCTCGGTAGATCATGACCACGTGTTCATTTACGCAAAGAATGCAGAAAAGTGGTTTCCGAATCCTATGCCGAGGACGGAAAAGCAGGATAAGGCATACACTAATAAAGATGGTGATCCTAGGGGGGCGTGGAAGGCAGGTGATCTTTCGGCACGTAATTTCTATGGTGCTGGCACCTATCCCATTACCACTCCATCGGGTCGAGTGATCCCGGGTCCGCCGAATGGTATGTATTGGCGAGTTTCGCAAGCCAAGCTGGCTGAGATGGATGCAGATAACCGGATCTGGTGGGGAAAGGGTGGGAATAATGTCCCGGCAATCAAAAGGTTTCTGTCTGAGGTAAAGCAAGGGCGCGTTCCGCAAACTATTTGGCCTTATGCTGAGGTCGGTCACACGCAGGACGCGAAAAAAGAAGTGGTTGCGCTATTTGGCGATGATCACTTTTCAACGCCCAAGCCAGAAGCGCTAATTCGGCGTGTTATGGAAATAGCGACGAAGCCCGGCGATCTAGTCCTGGATAGTTTTTTAGGTTCAGGCACCACGGCGGCAGTGGCCCACAAGATGGGCCGGCAGTGGATCGGCATTGAGATGGGTGAGCACGCACGCACGCACTGCCAGCCGAGGCTTTTGAAGGTGGTGGACGGCGAACAAGGCGGAGTATCGAAAGAACTCAGCTGGGACGGGGGAGGTGGTTTCCGCTTCTACAAGTTGGGGGTTCCCGTGTTCGATGAGAGTGGTCACATCCGAGAGGGCATCCGCTTCGAACACTTGGCCGCACACGTGTGGTTTGCTGAGACCGGCGCCGCGCGCTCCACCCGTGCGCCCAAGACGGCATTCCTGGGCGAGCACCATGGTGTGGGCTACTACCTGCTGTTCAACGGAATCCTTGGCGACGAAAGCAAGGCCGGTGGCAACGTGCTGACCAAAAGGGTGTTGCGAGGACTGGAGCCGTTCGACGGACCCAAGGTGATTTACGGTGAGTCCTGCGACTTGCCGAAGGAGCAGCTGGAAGAGCTCCAGATCACCTTCAAACAGACTCCCTATGACATAAAGGCGCGTTGACGATGGCTCTCTCCCTGAAGGTGTATCAGCAGCGGGCCCTGTCCAGCCTTGCTCAGTTCTTGGAAGACGCACGGTTGAGTGGTCCCGAATCTGCGTTCGAGAGGAACGTGGATCCGGGTCTGGTCACGAACTACAAGCCCATGCCGGGAATGGAAGCCACCCCTTACGTGTGCCTGCGCATACCCACGGGTGGTGGAAAGACCGTGATGGGTGCGCACATCATTCAAGCGGCAGGGGATACTTACCTGGAACGGACGTATCCGCTGGTCATGTGGATGGTGCCCACCACCCAGATCAAGACCCAGACGCTGGAAGCGTTCAAGGATCCCCGTCACCCCTACCGCCAGGAGCTTGATGAGGCTTTCGGTGGCAAGGTGGCGGTGTTCGATGTCGAAGACTTCACTCACATTCGCCCCGCCGATCTGGGCACGAAGGTTTGCGTGGTGATTTCCACGATGGCTGCCCTTCGCGTGGAGAACCAGGACGGCCGCAAGGTCTACGAGCATCACGAGGACTTGGAGACACACTTCGCCGGAAGCGTGTCCGATCTGCCTTATCTGGAGCAGAACGCAGCGGGCAAGGCCATCGCCTCGTTCGCCAACCTGCTTAAGCTTCACGGTCCGTTGGTCATCACCGACGAGGCGCACAACGCCAACACCCCGCTGTCCTACGAGGTCTACCAACGTCTGGGTGCAAAGCTAGTGGTGGAGTTGACCGCCACGCCGGAAGCTAGCAAGAGCAACGTGCTGGTCAGCGTCAGTGCCTTCGAGCTGAAGGTGGCCAACATGATCAAGTTCCCAGTCGTGCTCAAGGAGCATGTGGGGCAATGGGAAGCGGCGGTAGGCAGCGCTGTAGCCCGTCGCAACGAGCTGGGCAAGACCGCGCTTAATGAGCAGCCGGACTACATCCGCCCCATCCTGCTGATCCAGGCTGAGAACGCCAAAGGAACGGCCACTGTGGAAGAGGTCAATCGGCACCTCATCGATATCGAGAAAGTCCCAGAGAATGCCATCGCCATCGCCACCGGCGACCAACGGGAAATCGACGGCGTCGACCTGTTCGCCAAGGACTGCCCCATCGAGGTCATCATCACCAAGCAGGCCCTCAAGGAGGGCTGGGACTGTTCGTTCGCCTACGTCTTCTGCTCGGTGGCCCAGGTCAAGAGCGACAAGGACATCCAGCAGCTGTTGGGCCGTGTGCTGCGGATGCCGTATGCCACCCGGCGCAAGCAGGAGGCCATGAACAAGGCCTACGCCCACGTCACCACCACCCACTTCAACGTGGCGGCGGCAGAGCTGACCAAGTCGCTCATTGACATTGGCTTCAATCCGTTGGAAGCCGTGGGCGCCGTCCAGCGTGAACCGACACCTGGGCCTGGCTTGGGCCTGCAAGGCGGAGCGAATCCTGTCCCCACACCGCCCAAGACGACCGTGGCGGTCAGCAAGCCACCGGACCTGACCAACGTGCCCGAGCGCGACCAAGGCAACGTGGTGTTCGTGCCCTACGGGGAAGGCAAGGGCGGAACGGTCGAGATCACGGGGGAGGTGGATGATTCCACGGTGGAGGCGATCACTCTGGCCGCCCCTGCAAAGGAACGCGAGGAAGTTGCGGCCACCATCGAGCGTCACCAGATCGCTTCCAAGGCCGTCAAGGCTCCCAGCCAGAACGGGGCCGTTTTCAGTGTTCCCCGCCTTTGCGTCATGGAGCAGGGCGAACTGGAGTTCATCGAAAGCGGCGCGGTGCCGCCCGGGTTCATGTGGGATCTGCTGGCTTACCCGCCGGATCTGTCCAGCCTCAAGTTCAACGCCGACAGCCAGACCTTCGAAGTCGATCTGGTGGATGAAAAGGTCACCTACACCAAGATCGACGACGACGTGAACACCTACCTTCCGGGCTTTGCCAAGGACCGGACCGAGGCGGACCTGGTGGGGTGGTTGGACCAGAAGATCCGCGACCCAGCCGTGAAGCAACCCGTGTTGCGGGAGTGGGTGCGCCGGGCCATCAGCGGTCTGTCCCAGGACCGGGGCTTCTCCCTATCGCAACTGCTCAATGGCCAGTTCGTCCTCCGGCGCAAGCTGAGTGAGCAGCTCCAGCTCGCCAAGGTCGAGGCACTGAAGGACGGCTTCCAGCAGGCCCTGTTCGGCGATGCCGCCGAGGTCGTGGTCAGCGACGAGCCCGACGCGATGTTCACCTACCCGGCGGACATGACCCTGTATCCGGCGCACTCCTACTACCAGGGCGGCACCTACCGGTTCCGCAAGCACTACTACCCCTTCGTGGGCGACCTTCAGTGGAAGACCGCTGGCGGTAAGGTGGGCGAGGAGTTCCTCTGCGCCCAGGCCATCGACCAGCTGGACGAGGTGGAGTTCTGGGTGCGCAACTTGGTGGATCGCAGCCAGTTCTGGATGCCCACGGCCAAGCAACGCACCTATCCGGACTTCGTCGCTCGTCTCAAGGACGGGCGCCTATTGGTTGTGGAATACAAGGGCGGGGACCGTTACTCATCCGACACCGAGAAGGAAAAGCGGATGGTGGGCGAGCTCTGGGCGACCAAGAGCAAGGGCAAGGGGATCTACCTAATGGCCCAGCTGAAGGACGAGAAGGGCAACAGCGTCACCGAGCAGTTGAAGGCGGCAATCGGGGCTTAAGCGGGGAGGCGATATGGAAAAGCCAGGACAAGTCCAGAAGGTCGTCAGGAAGACGGCCAGCAGTGGCAAGGTGGACTACGCACCACCAGTTGTGCTCAATGAGACCAGCAAGAGCAAGCTGCACGCCCTGGCTTGGTTCATTCCACATAGCGATGGTCGAACCACATTTTCGCTGAAGCTCGAAGGTTTCGTGAAGGCGAAGGATCAGCCTTGGATCGAGGACAAGGCCAAGACCCTCACGTTGTCGGAAACTTCGTCCCTCCAGCTGCTCAAATACCTACAGACACATCTGCCCCTTGCCGCTCAGTCGGAAACAGGTGAGTTCATCTTAATTCGGGTGGCCAACGGCGAGGCCAACCTGACGGGCCACGATCCTCAAGAACTGGTGGGTGCCCTGACAAAGGTCCTGTCGCAGTCGGAGTTGCTGGGCCATTTGTCCAGCACTGAACTCACGCATGAGTTGAGCACGGCGCTGCGTGGGTCAATCCGTCTGAGCGAGATGCGATCAGCCGTGGCCGAACTGCGCTCCAATCTGGGAAGCGGTGAGGCAGGGGAGCAGACCTATCAGGCCTGGTGTGAGAAGCACTGTTGGGCGTTCGGAAATGCCTATGTGGTCCGTGACGAAGTCAGGGCCATTTCGACTGGAGACAACCTTGACCTGTTGTTGCCGAACGTGATCGCCGGCTATCGGGACATCGTTGAGTTGAAACGGCCGGACAAAGAGGTTCTGCTCTACGACGCCGCTCACAAGAATTATTACTTTTCGGCAGACGTTTCCCGGGCCATCGGCCAATGCCACCGGTATCTGGACATCCTCCACCAAGCTGCGAAAGATGGGCTTCTAGACCACAAAGAGGTGGTGGCCTATCACCCCCGCGCCACGATTGTGATTGGCCGATCGCACGGATGGACCGACGAACAGCAGCGTGCACTTCATGGGCTCAATCGCCGTCTCCACGGCATCTCTGTAATGACCTACGACCATCTGCTGGCTCAAGGCGAGCGCCTTATTGAAATGATGAGCCCCGCAGAGGGTGCTGATGCGGAGTCGGCGGTTGAGGAGGACGATATCCCATGGTGATCATTCGCCGAATCGTCGGGACCTTTCCTAGAGCCTTGCGAAGCCACCCATGTCCAGTTTGAGTCCTCGCGAGAAACGGAAACTTGAAGATCTGTTCGGCATGAGCAGTGGTTACGTCCTCGATTTTTCGAACAATTCTTTTGCTCGGTTCTTCGAAGAGGAGGTTAATCGAGACATCTATGGCGGGGCATACAGTGGCAATGGCTCGTCCAAAGCCAACCACCTGCGCAGCTTCTGGACCAGAGAAGATGACTCGTTGGTGGGGCGGGTCATCCACGGACTGCTAGAGCACTGCCGGGACACCGGGCATTCGGCATTGGAGCGGCAGGCACTCTTCAGGGATTGCGAAGCCATTGCAGCGCGACTGGCGCAAGCCAAGCCGGTGGAGGACATCGAGGCCATCGATGGCGACACAGAAGACTTCCAGAAGGTGGCTAAAGCCGCCAGGGAGTGCTTCGAGCGTAACGAGCCAGAGCAAGGCTTGGATCGGCTACATACGTTCCTGGTCAAGTTCCTTCGCAAGCTTTGCGAGGAGCACGGCATCCCCAGGGACCGGTCGGTGCCATTGGGTGGCCTTATGGGCGCCTACGTGAAGCGCGTCAAGGAAGAAGGTCTTCTGACTTCCCAGATGGCAGAGCACATCCTGAAAGGCGCGACCACGATCTTCGGTCAATACGACTACGTGCGGAACAACCACACGATGGCCCATGACAATCCGGTGCTGGCATACGACGAGGCACTTCTGATCGCCAGCAACGTCGCCAGCACGGTGCGCTTCATCAAGGCCTGCGAGGAGAAGTGGAAGCTCGCACGGCAGCAAGAAGAAGCGGCTGCTGCCGAGGACTTGGAGATCCCGTTTTAGTCGTCTGGCGAGTTGCTACCGCACCCGCACAAGTTGATCCCAGCGAGTGGTGTAAGCCGGCGACAAGTTTTTCTGGTTCATCGCCCACACGGGCTTGGCCAGCGCTGGCCCCTTCGATCGCCAAGCCGAGGACGCCATGCCCATGGTGCCCCGGCCGAACTTCGCGTTGGCCTGGTCCATGACCTTCATGAGCGCTTGCGAGCGGGGGTCGATGCCGGCGAACAGGTCGCCCTGATGGACGTCGCCGTGCGTGAGGTCGAGCAATCCCACGCCGGCTTTCTTGTAGCGGTAGCCGTCCTTCCACATGGCGTTGGCTAACCCTTGCGCCACCAACAGCACTTCGCGGGTGTCACTCGTCGGCCCGATGAAGTTGAAGGCCTTGCTGGGGTGATACTGCGCCGCGCCGGGCTTGAAGGGGTTGGTGTTGAGCCACACCCACACCCCACTCGCCTGGAGCGAGCGCGACCGCAGCTTTTCACACGCCCGCTGGGCGAACGTGGACACGGCTTGCTGGAGGTCATCCAGCGAAGTGACCTCTTGGCCGAAAGAGCGCGACACAACGATCTGCTGCCGCTCCGGTTCCACTTCCTCCAGGTCGCTGCACACCACCCCCTGCAGCTCCCGCTGGGTTCGGGCCAGCGTGACCCCGTAACGGGCCCGCAGGGTGTCGGGATCGGCGCGGGCCAGGTCGGCCGCGGTGAGGATGCCTTCGGCGCCCAGCTTGGCCGTGAGCTTGCGCCCCACGCCCCACACGTCTTCCACCGGATAAGTTTCCAGCTCGGGCGAACCGGGGAGGGCGGTGACCACCCCGTGCGACGTCTTCTTGGCCAGCTTGTTGGCGAGCTTTGCCAACGTCTTCGTAGGACCGATGCCCACGCAACACGGAATGCCCACCCATTGGAGGATCTGGGCACGCGCTTGCCGGGCCATCGCCTCACGTTGTTCCGCCGGCACACCGTCGAACGTCACGAACGATTCGTCAATGGAGTAGACCTCCACGCGCGGGAACCACTCCCGCAGCACCGACACCACGCGACCTGACAGATCACCGTAGAGACCGAAGTTGGCCGAGAAGATTCGCAGCTGCCGCCGGATGTGGGGCGGCACCTCGTGGATGGGCTGGCCCATCTTCACGCCCAGATCCTTGCACTCTTGGCTGCGGGCGATCGCGCAGCCGTCGTTGTTAGACAAGATGCACACCGGCTGGCCGCGCAACGACGGGTTGAAAACCCGCTCGCAAGACGCGTAGAAGTTGTTCCCGTCCACCAAGCCGAACACGTCAACGTTCCCTCTGATCCATGGAGTGCCAATGGCGCATCACGCCTCTTGGACGATCGACACCCCAGCCAGTGCGTCGCCGTCGTTTTCGCGGCGCCGCACCTGGGAGAGCACCCCCTCGAACCGTTCCAGTTCGCCCTCATCGGTGGCGGCCCGCCGGTAGGTGTCCCCGTCGTCGAGCACGTCCACGACAACCGCCACGCCGGTGCCGTCCTCGGCCAGGGTCACCTGACTTTCGTAGATGCAGGTGCCGGTCCAGGAGCGCCAGCAGCGCAGCGTTTCCCCGTCCAGCCACACCGCCCACCGGTCGTCCATGTCGCGCGGCCAGAGGCCCTCGCGCAGGCGCGCCAGATCGTCGGCGGTGAAGGCATGGCCACACCGGATCGGCCAGCGGGGCCCTTCCATCGGTTTGAGCTGGCTCCAGCGGCTTGCATCGTCCATGTCAGCGCCTCCATTGCTTGCGGAAAGACCAGGTCACCACGCCCCACACGTCGAGCTCCACGTCCTCCGGGACGACGATGGGGGCGTTGGCAGGATTGCCCGAATGGAGCTCGTAGCGCCCGGCGCGCAGCCGCAATTGCTTGACCGTGAAGCCGCCTTCCCAACACACCATGACGATGTCCCCATGGCGGGCGGTCAGGGAGCGATCCACCACCAGGGTGTCGCCCGGGAAGATCCCGAACTCGACCATAGACGTGCCCGTGTCCGCTTCAACGTAGAACGTGGCCACCGGGTTTCGAACGACCCGCTGGTTGATGTCCAGCACGTCCTGCGAGCCGTAGAAGTCTTCAGCAGGCGAGGGGAAGCCACACGTGGCCCGCACCGGCAGCAGGAGCAGCGGCAGGGGAGTCGCGTGGAGGTTGGCGGGGCCCAGGTAACCGGGCGGAAGCGTGGTGTCGAGCATGGCGGAAGTCTCTACAAGTCAGAATCACCCGGTGAGACGCACCGGGGAGACAGGCTAGCTCCGCCTCCAGACCCTCGTCATTTAGTATTTCGCTGAACGGGCCCAACCCCTTGTCACTGCGAGGGTGGGGCAAGGCGTGAAACCGATGTGGCGCCGGTCGCGGGCGGTTCCACGCGCAGGACTGGACCGCCTCGGGTATGCTCCTTCGGCGGGGTAAATCGGGGAATCTATGGCAAGGCGTAAGGGCCGCGGGAGGCGGCACTACAGCAGCTACGGCAACTATGTCGTCTCCCAGCGCAGGGAGCTGACCACGGCGTTCGGTGGCATCGACCGGGATGTGGAGCGCCTGTTCCTGGCGCTGGATCCTTATTCGCTCGAATTGTTGTTCCAGGCATACGCCAGCCACTACGGCGGGTCGGCCGGTGCTTACGCCCGAAAGACCTACCCGAACTGGCAATCGGGAGCGGTCCGAATGAGCGGCGAGGTGGCCGAGCGGTTGCTCAACCTGCTTCCACCGCGGCTGCCGTATTCGGTGCGCTACGATCTGGTCAAGAAGCTTCGGAATGCGAACTTCCGGCCCATGACCCGTCATGTTCGCACCACCCAGGAGCGGTGGAGGGAGGATTTGCGACCCGCGATCGAAGAGGTGGTCGCGCACGGGGAAACCGCCAGCCTTTCCGATCGCTTGAAAGGCCGGGTTTCATGGTTGGCCAACGGGGACGTTGCCGCAGCCGAGGCGTTGATGTCCGAGGCCATTCGCGAAGAATCGTTGAGCCGGCTGGCCTATCTGAAAGTGGAGTTTCAGCGGCTGGACGCGATCATCGCCCAGCTCGGCGAATACCAGACGGCGGTGACCCACGCCATCGAATTGCCCCAGGGAAGCATCCAGGTGCACATCGCCATTCCGAAAGTGTCGATGTGGAAGAAGTTCACGAATTGGTTGGGATGACAATGAGCAACGATTTGACGAAAAAGCAGAGCGGCACGGGATTGAGCACCGAGAGTGGGCGATTCCGCCAGGACTTGATCAACCAGCTGACACCCGAGCAGCGCAAGGAGCTGGCCTTAAAGGCCGGGCAGGAGCAGTTGGATCTGGATAAGTCTGATGCCGATGCGGTGCGCCGATTCAACGCGTCGTCCGTGGAAATGCAACGAGATGTCCAAACTGCCAAGGATTTGAATGCTATCGGCTCGGATTTCACGATGGAAAATTCTTACAAGACCGCCAGCGGTGAAACGCGGATCAAGGTGACGAAGAACAACAACACCGTCTGGATCGTGGGATTGGTCGTCATTGCAGTCGTCTTTTTCGTGCTCTTCTCGCGCTGAACCATGACCCGCAAGGTCGTTGTTCACTCCAATGCCAAACGGTTCGTCCAAGTGATTGCCGTGGCGATTCTTGCTGCGGCCACCCTTACCGGCCTAAAGAAAGCATCGCAGTGGTGGCGGGCGCCTCCGGAGGTCGCGGAAATATCGGATACAGCGCCTCCCGCTTCTCTGCCGGCAGCAGCCAATATCCTGGTGGGCCGCAGCTCGGTTATTGACGCTGACACGTTGGAAATTCATGGCACGCGGATCCGCTTGGAAGGCGTTGATGCTCCCGAGGCCAACCAACGGTGTGGGTCGGAATCGCAAGATTGGGCCTGTGGCCAAGAAGCGGCCATGGCCCTTAGCGATTGGATTGCAGGTCGTCCAGTGACCTGTCATCCAAAGGGCGCGGATCGATACCAACGGGTCTTGGCCCGTTGTTTCGTCGGTAATGACGACTTGCAGGCATGGTTGGTGAGCAACGGGTGGGCGTTGGCCTACAGGCAATATTCCGCGGATTACGTGGCGGCCGAGCAACATGCAGAGGCCACGCGGGCAGGAATGTGGCGAGATGACTTTGTTCCGCCTTGGGAGTGGCGGAAGCAGCGCCGCTGAGTGCCCGCTTCATGGGTGAATTCAGCTAGTAAGGGTAAGCATGCCGACATGGAAGCCATCGCGATTGCGAAGTGCCCTGTTCAAGGGGGACGACTGGTTGTTCTCGTCGGATGGAGAAACATTTACCCTCTCTGCCCGCGGGCACGTCCCTTTCAAGGGGTCACTTGTTCTCTTACAGGCGTTCGCCTACCGCCGGAAGAATGCATTTCCCGCCACGGGGGAGTGTAAGTTCGTCATTTCAGGGGAGCGAAGAGATCAACTGCTCGGCGGCTTAAAGCCGGACCAAGCGGAGGAGCTAAAACGCTTTCTCGACCAGCATGTTCCAGAGAGCATCGCCGCGCACGCCCTAAGGGGACAGAAGGCACTCAACGAATGGCAGCGCGGACTTAATCGGCGCCTGGAGACGGATGGCTTTATTGAGCCGGCCACCGTAGAGAAGGTTAGGGACAGCATTCCTTCCCCCATCATTGCTGGACTCCCGACATGGGGGGCGCTGTTCAACCACCCCCAGTTGAGTCCAGCGAGGGAGCGATTCAACTCAAGCTTTCCCTTGCTGGGAATCACGCCATCGTCCTACGTGGACCAAACGGTAGAGCGGCACAATCGCCAAGTCTTCGATAGGGCGCTCCAGCGCTGGTCAAGCGCGTTGAGAAATCAGTTGGAGAGCCGAGGCTGGATCGGCCGTCGAACGGCGGCAGCGATGTTGAAGGGGAGCATGGTTCCCCAGTGGCCGGCTCGCGCATGGCGAGATGTTGCCCCGCCCGAATATCAGCCGTCCGCGGAAGCATGGCTTGAAGCCTCAGTAGCGGCGCACAACGCCGCTTTTGAGGCGCACCAGATGGAGGCCAAACGCTCGTTCTTCGAGCGGGTGGAGTCCAACCCCCTGACCGAGGAGCAGGCCAAGGCAGTGGTCTGCATGGACGACGAGCTGCTGGTCGTGGCCGCCGCGGGCTCGGGCAAGTCCTCCACCATCGTGGCCAAGGCTGGCTACGCGCTGGAACAGGGATTGTGCGCGCCGGAAGACATCCTGCTGTTGGCGTTCAACGCCGACGCGGCAGAGGAGTTGCGTCAGCGCATCGCCAAGCGGTTGGGCCACCTCGATGGGGCTGATCGCATCGCTGCCAAGACCTTCCATGCGTTCGGACTGGAAGTCATCGGCGCGGCGACGGGGAAAATGCCCACCCCGGCGCCTTGGTTGAGCAATGGCAAGGACGAGGCTTTCATCGGCCACTTGGTCGATGAACTTTGTGCCGAGAATCCGACGTTCGCGGCGCAGTGGGATCTCTTCCGATTGCTCTACTTCAAGGACGTGGGGCGGTGGGACGCGCGAGAAGAGCCGGAGGACTACGACCCGGAGAGCCAGCGAAAGCGTGGCTTTCGCACGCTGCGCGGGGAGATCGTCAAGAGCAAATCGGAGCGCCTGATCGCGGACTGGTTGTTCCTCCACGGCGTGAACTACCGCTACGAAGAACCGTATCCCCACGACACCCGCACGGCCACCAAGCGGCAATACCGCCCCGACTTCTACTACCCCGACATCGACGTCTTCCACGAACACTTCGCGCTCAACGCCAAGGGCGAGGCGCCTCCAGCCTTCAAGGATTACCTGGAGGGCGTGCATTGGAAGCGGCAACTCCACCGCGACCAGGGCACCCGGCTGTTCGAAACCACCGCCCATGGTCTGCGCACCGGGGCCGCCCTGGCCGCGCTCAAGGACCTGTTCAAGTCCAGGGGCATCGACCTGGTGTTCGATCCTGACCGCGTCCCTCCGGACAATGACCCGGTGTCGCCACAAGCCATCGCGAAAGTCATGCGCGTGTTCCAGCAGCACATGAAGGGCTCGCGGCAGACGGTCGAGCAGGCCCGTGAACGCATCGGCACATTGCCGGGCGCCTTCGTGCCGCGCATGGAGTTGTTCCTCGACCTCTACGAGGCCGTTGCCCTGCGCTGGGAAGACCGTTTGGCCGCGGAGGGGCTGGTGGACTTCGACGACATGCTCAACCAGTCCGCCGACCACATCGTTGCTGGCCGTTTTCCCTGCGGCGTCAAAATGGTCTTGGCCGACGAGTTCCAGGACACTTCCCGCGCACGAATGAGGCTGCTCCAGGCGATCGTTGACGCCAGCGGTGCGCAGTTCACGGCAGTAGGCGATGACTGGCAGAGCATCTATCGGTTCGCCGGCGCCGACTTGGCGATCATGTCGGGGTTCCAGATGTCCCACCCCCATGCCGCCATCCGACACCTTTCCCAGACGTTTCGGTGCCCGCAGTCGTTGTGCGATCTCACGTCGGAGTTCGTGTCCAGGAACCCGATGCAGTTGGTCAAGAAGGTCTTCACCAGAAACCCATTGAAGGGCCCCCGGGTGAGCGTGGTTGCGCTGCCAACTGTGGAAGACATCCCCGGACGTTTGAAGTCCAACATCCAGTCTCTCTACGACAAACTGCCGGAGCCTACCGACGGGAAGCCGCTGCGCTCCATGCTCGTTCTGGGGCGCTACAGAAACGACAAACCCAAGGAGCTGGAAGCGTGGCGTCAGCGGTTCGGGGACAAGATCGACCTCCGGTTCCTAACCATCCACCGGGCCAAGGGGCTGGAAGCCGATTTCGTGGCATTGCTCAACGTGGTGCAAGACACCCTGGGCTTCCCCAGCCAGGTCCAGGACGATCCCATTCTCCAACTGGCCATGCCCGAGCCGGAGATGTTCGAGTTCGGCGAAGAGCGACGACTGTTCTACGTGGCCCTCACCCGTGCGAAGCGTTCGGTAGTGGTTTACACCACCCAGCACCAACCTTCCCAGTTCCTGGTGGAGCTCCAGGCAGATCACGGCGTGGAAATCGTAAGGACGGAAGGGGAGCCTGCGGAAGCCTGCCCGGTGTGTGGTCAGGGCGTGCTGGTGGAGCGCGTCAATCGTGCGACCAAGGAGGTGTTCCACTCCTGTAGCAGGTTCCCACGTTGCCCACCGACCAAGGAAGACTGAAGTGGGTCAGGGCGCTTGAACGGGTCGGAGCAACTGGCGGTCGAGAAGATCCAACAGAGCATCCGCAACATCTGCGGCGGCCACCGCCCAATCGTTGTCTTCTCCGAAATACGTCTCCTCCAGCGGGTCTTCCTTGCCGCCATGGAAAAGGTTGTTTCTAACGCGTCGCATCGCAACGACCAAGGCTTCGGCGTCGTTATGGGGCAGGTTGACGGGCTGGTAGGTCGCCCGTGGTCGGCCCGTCTGGTCAAACTCAATGCGCTCCCTTTTCGGCCGATTGCGTGGTGGAGCAAGCAGCTTTCTCTGAGTGGGAAGGGGAACGAGTGCGACGAATGCTTGCCCCAAGCGCGCCACCGCTCGATCCACCTTGTTCCAGTCCACGTCTACCACGGGAACGGGGGCAGGTGCTGGCAAGGCGCTGAGACGCACATCGATCTCGAATGAGCCGATCTTGAACACCTTCCAGATGGGCGGTTTTGGGGTCTTGGTCTGAAAGAATTCGCTAGTCTGCTTAAGCTGGAACTCAAGCATTCCGAAGGCTTTCAATAGCCGATAGGCTTTGTCGGGTGATACGGGCATGGACTCATCTTAGTCCAGCTTCCTGCTACCACGCAGCCTCCCGCGGCCGCGCTTGCACGTGACGATACGCGACCAAGGTCTTGGCGCCCATGTTCCGGGCCTGGGCCAACTTCGTGCTCACCAACCGATCAGCTCCGCTGTCCAGCAACGCCCGAACCGTTGGTGCGTCAGCGGTCAGCAGGGCGACGTGGAACGGCGAGTAGCCACGGGCGTCGTGCGCGTTGGGTTGGGCCCCGCGCCCGATCGCCAGGTCCACCTGGGCGGGGTTGCGCTGTCGAATTGCAGCGAGTAAGTCGGTGTTGGCCATGCGTCCTCCTGACCCACTGATTTTCCGCTGTAGCGGAAACGCGCAAGGGGAGGGTGACAGTTTGGCAAACTGTCGTGCAACCCCAGCATTTTTTCGCTTTAGTCAGTAAAGCCCTCTGGACAGAATGTCCCTTTCTGCTTGCATGGATCTGAAGGGATACAAATGTATTCCATGGGGGCTGACATGAATTTCGTGGCAAGTATCAAAAAGGGTGTGCGGGGATGGTTAAAGAATTTGCGTGACCCACCAAATCTATTTCAAGAGCCGATCTGGAAGGTTCGCGTGGAGTTCCTTGTATTGACGCTGCTGTCTCCAATCCTGATCCCCCGCTATGTCATTGAGAAACGCATGGGTAAATGGAGGAGACATCGCCGGATGCCACCCATCTTTCAGCTATTCGAGCGCGAAGGAGGGTTCCAGCTGAGGGAGCTTGAGCAGTTGATTGCAGATGGCGCTGATGTGAACGCTCGGGAGCGAAAAGATGGAAAAACGCCACTTATTTTTGCTGTTATGCAGGACAGTCCATGGGAAGAAAATGGGCGAAGGTGGCTCGAGGTTTGTCGCGTGCTGCTCGAAGCTGGCGCAGATCCGGACGCGGATTACGACTGTGGCGAGATAAGGCGGTCACCAATCTATTTCGCCTATCTGGCGGGCAACGTGGAGCTGCTCGACCTGTTGTTGCAGGCAGGGGCCAATCCGCGTTCGAAGGCTTGGTTGCAGTTTGTCAATGCAGAGCCACGTCCCGATGCGTGGCTCGAACAGCAACGTCCGCAAATACGCGATCGCCTATGGAGATGGGAAACGGAACAAGAGGCCCTGCGTTTGGATGCGACTCTCCCTGGCGCAACGAAAGCCGTTCCGAATAGTAGGGCACGGTTATGAGGGTGATCCCATGAACCTGCAACTCACCTGCCTCTGCCGGGAGGACGTGTTCGCCGATGGGTTCGCCTTCGCAGAACTGCTGGAGGCGCCCTTGGCCGCGTTGCGCTGGGGTGGTGCGTGGTTGACCCAGTTGAAGCCCGGTGGGCCAGTGACCGAGGAGGCCATGCGGCGCTTCGCTATGGGCCAGGATTTCGATGGGCAGCCGCGGTTGTGGGAAGGCGAGGGCCACCACGCCCGGGCGGCGGGCTACCGCGTTTCGTTGCGCCTGCCAAAAGGGTTCGCCGCGCTGCTGGATACCGACGGCGAGGAGAGGGCACGGCTACAGGCTGCCCACCGCCATGCGGTTGACCAGGCGCTGTCGTCCCTGCCGTTCCAGCGTGATCACCGGGTGCTCTTCGTTGCATCCGATCGGTTGGAGGATGACTGGACGCACCACTGGTTGTTCGCCATCGCATGCGCACCGAACGGAAAGTGGGAACGGCTTGCGCTGAGCTTGCGGTTGGCGGCCAGCGAGGACGCTTATACCCACGCCATGGGGGCCTTCATGGAAGCGTTGCTGGAGACCAAACGATTGGAGCGCTTCTTCCGCCCAGCCCCCGTGGGCCGACTGAGGCAGAGGCTGTGACGCTGACGTCCAAGCCTCCCTTGACGGCCGTGCTGCCGAAAGTGTCCCTTTCTTCAACCTTGCGCCAGGCATTGGCCGCACGCGCTAGAGCAGCCGGGGTGAGCGAGAGCGAAGCCGTGCGCCAATGGCTCACCGCCTACCTTGCGCGCCCCCCGCTGCTGCGCTCTCCCGTTGCCGGCCGCAGGGACGACCGCTTGCCGCCTATCCGGGCTTCCCGAGACCTGGCCGACCGCGCCCGCCACGAGGCGCAGCGGCAGCATGTGAGCGTGGCGGAACTCATCCGTCGGGTGGTTGCGTTCCACACGTTCTGAGGCGCAACTTGGCCACGCTCGGCGGGTGCCACTTCCCCTTCGCCAGGCGATTCTGCACGAAGGCGCGGTAAGCCTCGGGGGAGGGCGGCGATTTGCGTTTGTGCCGGCGTGTGTTGCAGAGCCAGCAGGCGGCAGCAATGTTGCCGGCCACGTCCTTTCCGCCCTCTTGCTGGGCCACCAGGTGCTCGGCGGTGCAGCGAAGCGGCGTGGCCGTTTTGGCGCGCAGGCCGAACGGCTTTAGTTCATCGGGAGAGGCGTTCCACATCGGCACGCTGCAATAGCAGCACCGGCCCTTCTGGGCGAGGAAAGCCTCGGTTCTCAACCGTTGGAGGTTGGGCATGCTTAGATCTCAAAAGACAGGAAAAACCATCCCGTCGTCGCTTGTGCGATCGAATCGGGACCTGTTGCCTTGAGCTAAGCAGGCAATACGCCGGGGGCATTTCCCCTCGCGGCAAGGGAGTTATCGCGCCCCAGGCTGGTGGGTGTCAAGATGGGGCCCATTCGGGTGGCCATGCCCGGAGCGATGGGCTATAACCGTTGGATTCCCGACCGGAGTGCTCCTTTGGCCCTGACTACCCTGAAATCCCTTAACGCCGAAATCAAACAGCTCGAAGCCCAGAAGAAGCTGGTGGAGAAGCGCGACGGCGAGGTGCCCAAAGCCCTGGCGGTCCTGCAGAAGTATGCGAAGGTCCTCAGTCCGGCCCAGCGGCGGCAGGTGGCCAAGCTCATCGGGGAAACGATCGACGCCAAGCCGGCGCGTGCCGCCAAGGCTGCCCCGGGACCCCGAAAGGGCCGCAAGCTTGGCAAGGTGGCGCCGAAGTATCGCCTCCCAACCGGTGAGACGTGGGCCGGTCGGGGTTTGGCCCCCAAGGTCTTCACCGCGTGGGCCAAGTCCACCGAGGGCAAGGCGTGGGCTCAGGCCAACCCCGGAGCGAAGTTCCCGTCGGCTGATGGGACGGTGAAGAAAGCTCCCGCCAGGGTGGCCAAGAAGACGGGCAAGCCGGTGAAGAAGGCCGCCCAGAAGGCCGTCAAGAAACTTGCGAAGAATGCCGTCGCCAAGAAGGCCAGCAAGAAGGCCTGATCATGCGCGGCCTGTTCCCCAAGAAGAAGAGCCGGCTCTCGCCCCAAGGCAAAGCCATTGCGGCCGCCCACGTGCTGCTGGACAGTGCCGAGGGCCGATTGGACGAGAAGGCCGCCGGCAGGCGCTTGCGCGAGGAAGTGGGCCTTCAATGGTCCTACCTGACCTGCATCCAATGCCTGTCAGGGCAAGAAGCCTTGGCGGCCATTGAATCGCTGCCCAAAGGGTGGCAGGACAACGGGCGCACCCAGGTGCACCTGTTGGGGGCTGCCGTCATGGCGGCGCACACGGGAGCCAACCTGCGTTCGGACGGCAGCTCGCTATGCGCCAGCTACTTGCGATCGCCACACGACTTTCACGCCACTGTCACGCGGTTGTGGTGATCTCACCCCAAGCGAACAGGAGATTGCTGAGCGCCAATGGCCCGGGCGCCTTGACTTGCTGCCAACCCGCGGGCCTGTAGGATCCCATCATGGAGCTACTTTTGCCTCTTGCTATGGTTATCTTGGCCTGCGCAACTGGTCTGGCGCTGCTCCAACTTGTAATCGCGCTCTTCAAGGCGCTGTCCTGCCGGGAATGGTTGCGCCGCAGGAGAGCGAAATGATACGTTCGTTTCGCCACGCCTGCCAGAGGACTCGCGCTTGGCACAGCCCCACAGCGACATCGATTTGGGCCGGAGTCCGCTATTCGTTGACGGGCGACACCGGCTATTTCAGGTCGCACGTGGATGGCGTTTGTCTCGCGTGCACCGGGGGGGGATGAATCGGCGGAGCAATGAGCGCTTCGGCTGAGCCTGGCGGGCCGCCAAAGGATTTAAGCCCTACACAGCCCGCTCGGTTTGTTTCGCTTACAGATCGGCCGTTTGTGGTGCGGTGAGCCCATCTACCCGGACGGCCGAAATGAAGGGCGGCGCGCAGGCGTTGCCCTCACCTCTGCCGCTGTCGGATACTGATCCTGTCCATCGTTCGTAGCTCGCAATTCGCGCCGCCCACGGAGCCACAAGAGGGGCGAATCGATCAATCAGGCCAACAACGAGCAGCCCGATGATACGTAGCAAGCTTGCTCACAGACGCGTTCTCGCCGAGGGCGGACCGATTCTGGTGTGGTTGACCTCGTTTAAAGATCATTACGTATTTACCGCCAGTGGCATCGGATTGTCTGGAAAATACGGTGTGGCGCTACGGCAGGACACGAAAGCAAGTCGGAGAGCCCTCGAAGCGCGCTTTGCGGGGTCGAAGTTTCACGAAGTGTTCGTGAGCGATGTGCCAGCTTCGGTGATCAGTGTCAACCGGTCTCTGACGTCGGCTGGGCCGCGAGACGGGATATTCTTCCTCTGCAACACAGAGGTCGTCCAAGCCGCGGTTCTCGCGCACCTCGGGGCCGTGATCCCTAGCGAGGTCATCGCTCTTGCAGCCAACTTGAGTCGGGGACGGGGCTAGCCATGGTGCACTCTTAAAGGTTCAGGAATAGCGCAACTGAAAACTGAAATTCAAGCTGGCCTGCGTTTTGTACACAGCTGATCCACGTTGGCCGGCTTGCACTGGTGCCGAGTGAAAGGTAGCCCGTAATGTCTAAGTGTGCGGTGGTGTTCGTAAGCGCGGCTGTGGAAGAGATCGGTGAGGAGCGCTTGCCCGAAGTCATGCGTGCAGGCCGAGAGTTCAATGCCAAGTGCGGCTCGCGTGCAGTTGTATGCTTCGACGGCAGCAGGTTTTTAACATATTTGGAAGGCACAGCGAGTGCGGTGGCTGCGAGCTCCGTTTACACCCAGTCCTTCACCCTGCATACCGAAATCGTTGAGCTGGCGCGGGGATCCATCCAGCAGTTGCGGTTCCCTGCGCATGCATTGCTCTTCCTGCGGATTTCAGAAGCCGAGCTCAAAGCACTGATGAGGTCGAACTGGGTGAATTTCTCCCAACGCTTCGGAGGGAAATTCATCCCAGAAACGGGGATGGAGCGGCTTGCCGCATTGGTCGGCAATCGTCTCGATGACGTTCCGCAGTGATGGGTAACGGATTTCCTCTGTAGGCCGCCCGATTCACGTTGCACAGTGGAAGCAGGGGAGTCATGAATTTGAGGCATTCGACAGGGGCATGCCATGCGGTTGGAATTTACTCACAGCCACATCTACCCAGGGGCCACCGCGTCCCTGACAGGCGAGCAGGCTGAACTGGGCGAGAGAGCCACCTGCTTGGTCGAGCTCAGTGACGGCGTGGTCCTCTCGACCAGCTGTCTGATTCAAGGGGGGGAGATCATGCTATTCATGCCGGACTACCTGACCGCCCGTGGGGCAAAGATTCCGGCGAAGGACTGGGTGCTGCGGAAGGATCTGGAAACAGGCGCCTGGAAGGCAAAATCAAAGGTTGCCGTGTAGCACTTGTTGCTCTTCCCGACCCGTCAGGTTGTTGGGTCTGAAGCAATCTTAGGAGCGTGTCATGCCAAACCGTGCGGTGGTTTTTGTGAGTGAGGCCAGCCCCTACCTTAGCCTTGGGCGGCTGGTTGAGTTGATAGCCGACGCGGAGCGGTTCAACAGACAGGCCGGCGTGACCGGGGTGACCTTGTACGACGGGGCCCGGTTCCTGTCCTACCTGGAGGGTCCACCGGATGGCCTTCGCGTTGCCTACGCCAGGGCATCCGAAGCGCGCAGCCACCTGAACTTCATCGAGTTGGCACGCGGGCGTGTCTCGCAACGTCGGCTGCCGCGGTGGCCTATGCGGCTGTTTTTGGCCAAGGAGGGCCAGCTGCAGAGCATCGCGATGGCAGACTGGGCCAGCTTCTCTCAGCGGGGCGATGCGGACGCAATGAATGCAACGGCGATGGATCTCCTTGTGCGCTTCACGGGAGGGCCGTCTGCCTCAGTCTACGTGGGGCCCCTCTCGAAACCACTCAGCGAAGGGGAGGCGAAATGAACATCGTGGCGACTGGTCTGTCACCCGGCGGAAGGATGCTGGGAGCTCCTCTCGCGCTCCCGATGAAGCGTTGGCAAAGCTGAGCAGATTCCGTCTGCCGAAAGCAGAAGTCGTCCCAACTAGCTTGAACCAGCTGCTGACCGTGTGGAAAATTTGACCCGACCTTGTGGAACGGCAATCCACATGAACGTTCTCTTCGTGGACATTGAAACCTCCATCTGTGAGGTGGTTGGAGTCGAACTAAGAGAGCTCGGCTATGACGTCGAATGCTTGGAATTCAGCTCAGGAGCCTTGCGCGCAGCGCAAGCGGGGCACGTCGACGTCGTCATTCTGGATGTGCCCGCCAGCCCTGACGCCCGGCGCAGTGCATACAAGTTGGCAGACGAACTTCGGCGCGATGGCATCGCTGTCTTCTTTACCTCCACGCTTCATCCGAACGATGTGATCAGCCGGCACCGGGATCGGGGTGTTTTGTCCAAGCCCTACGGCGTCAAACAGATCGCTTCCTGGATCGAGGCGCTTGGCAAAGATTGCAGAGGCGAACCGGCAGGCGCGCACGTGCGCTAGCTGACTGGCAACATGCATCCGCCCTTTGGAGTGCATTGGACCGCAAGCCTTCCTCTTTACAGTGGATACGCTGGAAGCGAACGTCGCTGCTGCCCATCAATGCGCGCTACTTGCATCATCAGAAGCACTGTCGTTCAGCACCGTCACTTTCAAGACGGCGACCAGATCGTTGTCCTGCAGACAGCGTTCAAGAACTGGCTCCTGAATACGTCGTTCGCCATTGGATTTCCCGACTCCAGCAATCGGCCGCTTTCTGATCGAGCGGAGCAGGCCAAGCGCGCTGTTGGCCACGGCGAGCGAGATCAAAGGCCACAGTTACCAGGAGGCCTTCGTCAGGTCTCCTTTCGCCGCGCTTATCTCCATTCATAGCGCGTTGAGTGCTTCAAGCCACGGCGACGCCGTGTTCTTCCTGTGCGCCGAAGAAGCCACGTCGGAAGCATCTCCAAAAAACTGATGCTGGCATTCGCCATAACGACCAGCATGACCTTGGCGTTGGGCATCTTCACTATTGTCCGCGCGTCACATTCGAAGCAGGAGTTGTCCAGGATTGAGTCCGTCTGGGCGCCTGGCAGCTATGCCATCGGAGAGATGCGTGCGCAGTTCGGCGATCTCCGCATCTACGAAACCTCCCAGGTCAGCGAAGCCACTTCCGCTGAGGCCGTCAAGCAATACGAACAGCGGATCGTGGCGGGCAAGGCCAAGATCAACGAGCTGGTGAAGCAATACCTGCGGTCCTTCGCCGATGGCGAAGATGCCGCGTTGTTCAAGCCGGTCAGCGCTGCGTTGAGCGATTACTTTGTCATCCACGATCAGCTTCACGCTGCGCTCCTCGCTGGCGATGCCGAGGCCGCGCAGACGATCTCGGTGACAGAATCCAGGGCAAAGCGCGTGGCGCTGTTCGACGCCATGGAGAAAGTCAGCGAATACAACCTTCGCGGCATGAAGGCTGAACTCGCAACCAACGCAGCAAGCCTCAACAACCTGATGTCGATCACAGGCTTGGTCTTGGCGGTGCTGTACTTGGTCGCAAGCGTGCTGGGGTGGGCGATCAGCCGTTCGGTCACCCGGCCCATTGGTGAGGCGTTGCCCGCTATCCGCAGCGTGGCCAATGGCGACCTCAACGTGCGAACCGACTACCAGAGCCGCGATGAGGCGCGCCAGATGCTGCTCTCCCTCCGTCAAATGGTTGCCACCTTGGAGCGTTTTTCGAACGACACCAAGGTCATGGTCAAGCTTCACGAGGCCGAAGACATCTCGCACCGGATTCCGGAGGACCTGCCCGGTGTCTACGGCGAGCTGGCCAAGGGCATGAACACAATGGTGTTCGAGCACCTTGAGGCCATCCTGGATGCCATCCAAGTGCTCAACGAGTATGCGGCCGGTGACCTGCGGCGTGACGCGCGACGCCTGCCCGGCTCCCGGGCGTGCTCCACGAATCGATGGACGCTGCCAAAGCAAGTCTGCTGGCGATCAACACGGAGATCAAGCGGTTGGCAGTGTCGGCTGCCGACGGCGACTTCTCCGCCCGCGGTAACACGTCTGCGTTCCAGCACGACTTTGAATTGATGGTTTCGGACCTCAACCGTCTGATGGAGACAGCTGACCACAGCCTCAGCGCCGTCTCCACCTTGCTTCAGGCCATTGCCTCTGGCGACTTGACCCACCGCATGGAAGGCGACTTCCGCGGCGTCTTTGCGACGATGAGCGAAGACGCTAACGCGACCGTGGCTCAGCTGACCGATATCGTCTCCCGCATCCAGCAGGCATCCACGGCAATCAATACCGCGTCGACGGAAATTGCCGCGGGCAATGGCGACTTGTCGCGACGCACCGAACAACAAGCGGCCAACTTGGAAGAGACGGCGGCGTCCATGGAGGAGCTTACCTCCACCGTGCGCCAAAACGCCGAGCATGCACGCCAGGCCAGCGAGTTGGCCAGAGTGGGGCCTCGCGCGTGGCCGGGCAGGGCGGTGGAGTGGTCGGGAAAGTAGTGGAGACGATGGGGGGTATCGAAGCCTCGTCGCGCCGCATCGGGGACATCATCTCCGTGATCGATGGCATTGCTTTCCAGACCAACATCCTCGCACTCAATGCGGCCGTGGAGGCGGCTCGAGCCGGGGACCAGGGTCGAGGGTTCGCCGTGGTGGCCTCCGAGGTGCGCACGTTGGCACAGTGCTCTGCCTCTGCAGCCAAGGAGATCAAGGGGCTAATCGAGGACTCTGTGGCCAAGGTCGCTCAAGGATCGGCGCTGGTTGACCAGGCTGGCCAGACGATGTCTGAGATTGTCAGCTCGGTTGAGCGCGTGTCCAACGTCATTGGTGAGATATCTGCCGCCTCTCAGGAGCAGGCGTCGGGCATCGAGCAAGTGAACCAGGCTGTTTCTCAGATGGACGAAACGACCCAGCAGAACGCCGCGTTGGTGGAAGAAGCGACCGCCGCTGCCCGATCCATGGAAGACCAGTCGGTACAGCTGGCAACCGCCGTCGCGGTCTTCAAGGTGAATGAACGCGCGCAGGGAAAGACGCCAGCCACGGCCAGTGCAAGCTTGACCAAGCCAGGTGCTGTGGACGGCTCCCGCCTTTCTCAAACCGCCTACGCGGGCAAGCCAACCCCGCCGAAGGCATTGCCAGCTCGTCCCGCACGGCAGGTATCTGCGGACGCAGCGCACTGGCAGGAGTTCTAACCGCCCTTCCAAGGCCAGTGCGAACGCATGGTCGCTCGCAGGGCATGGTTGACCGAAGTTGCCGCTGAAGTCACCGTGGGTGAGGCCGCCTGGATGGCGGCCTCAGACCCGCAAGCGCGCCGAAAGCTCGGCGCCTTGCGCCGTGAGGCGGCGAGGCGGCAATGGCATTGGCCGAGGTTACGGCCGCCCGATGGCCGCTCCGCTTTGGCAGTTCAGCGGCTCGGAGACGGGGGAATGCCAGCCAATGGTTCCCTCAGGATGCCCAGCCATGGCTCGACGATCTCCTCGAACGCGAAGACATGGTCCCGGTGCTGGTCCATCCCTTGGAGGTAGTGCCGAATGCTGCGCTCAAACTCGTCTGCGACGTTGGCGTTGCCGGCGTTCGTGCGAAGCAGGAGCACTGTGGCCGCTTCCAGCGCCGCAACACGTATATGCATGCGATTCATTGCTTCTTGAAGACGCAAAAATGCGTCCCTGACCTCGTCGTTCACCAAGCCCTCCGCGAGCAGGCACATCAACACAGAAGAGGATCAGTGGCTGCTGCTTGAGCCCGGGATCGTCAGGCGAGCACGGTTGGCGGCGATCAAAAGGGCATTGCCAGTTCGCTCCGCTTGCGTCGGAGTCATCGTCGAGCCGCACATGGTCGAGTCACCGGCCGCGTTGCGAACTTGGTAAAGCCCGAGTGCAACCACTGCTGTTTCGGCGTCAATGCCGACTTCAAACCTGTCCAGTGGGAACCACGTTGCTCCGTCGAATTTCTCCATCGAGCGCCTCATGCACGGAATCGCGGTGTCAGCCAGAGATTACCGCAAAGCGTGGAACTTGGAACGCGCGCGAATCGGTTGCAACTGAAAGCGGCAGCACCGTGCAGCATTGGGCAATCAACCTGAATCGATCTCCAGCCGTTGCTGAATGGATAGGGCACGACCAGGGTCAATGACGGCGACGCGTTTGCCGTTTCCCAGCTGCACGCCCTGCGGGCAGAGCTCAGCGAATCGGTCGCTGTGAGCGGCAGGCTCGGCACGCCAGGCAGACAGGCTCTCGATGACCAAGACTTCGTCCACTGCAAGGGCGAACAGCTGAACCGCGGATTGAACCAACAGCATTGCTGGACAACCCGTCCCGACTGCATCGCCTCCGGTGATCAAGCCCAGATCAACCACAGGGACGTCTTGCCCTCTGATCGAGACTACAAACTGGCGGTCCCGGGTTCGGGTCAGCGTCTCTGGTCCGCGTATTTCCACGGCCGACTCGACATCCACACCGAACAAATCGCAGCCCACACGCACAATCACCAGCTCCAGCAATGGCTCTGATGAGGCCTGCAGAAATGGATCATAAGGCAGGGGAACGGTCATGGTTTCTGTGGGCAAAGACCAAAGGGCGATCGCATCATGCCCTTAATGTGTCCACCGTGGCAATTCATGCCCTAAGAAATCCGAGGCGTTCAGATTGGCAGGCCAAGGGCCTCACTCTGACAAGACCTGCCCGTCGTCCGAAGACGATGGGTTAGCGGTGGCTGTAGCGTTCGTGCCGGCCATTCGCTTCATGAACTCTTCCAACCTCATCCGGCTCACCGCTTGGTGGTTCTGGCAGTGTGGGCACACCATCACACCGGCGCCTTCCAAGTCCGTCAGGCCCTCGCCCGGTGCTAGCAGCGAGGTGAGACCACAGCTGCTACAAGTGGCCTCAACAGCATGCAGACGCGCCAGAGCGCCGTCGGAGGTCAGTTCTCCATTGACAAAGCGAAGCAAAATAAAAGCCGGTATTAGCCACGGGTAGGGTCCTGAAATAGGCCAGAGGCAGTCAGCGGCCTCAGCGATCTCGCAGACTTCCTGAAAGCGATACGCACGCTGCAGGATCCTTCCGCGTGCTTCCATCCGGGACGGTTCGTCGGCTGGAAGACCGAGTATCAAACTCCCTCGGGTCAGGGCGCAAGGAGCTCGGCCAACTCAATGGCGCTGATGGGTCTGGAAAGCGCGAAACCTTGAATTTCGTCACACCCAAGGCCTTGGAGCTTGGCGACCTGACCGTTCGTCTCGGCTCCTTCAGCGACGGTCGAGTAGCCCAGATCATGGGCCAGACCGACGATCGCTTGGACCTTGAGCAATGCGCGTTGGTCTTCGGAAATATCGTCTATCAGCGACTTGTCGAGCTTGAGCGTGTGAATGGGCAACTCGGTCAGGTACCCGAAATTGCTGTAGCCGCTGCCGAAGTCATCCACCCCGAGCCGAATGCCTGACGAGGCCATCCGCTTGAGTTGCTCGCCCGGCAGCGAGTTGACCCGCAGCCATTCTCCCTCGGTGATCTCGACCTCCACGTCCTGGCAATCCAACCCCTGCGCGTGGATTTTGGCCACGAGTTCATCGGCCATTCCTTGCCGCGCGACATTCCGAGCGGAGAGGTTGATGGAAAGGCTCAACGCAAGGCCAGCACGCTTCCATTGCGCCAATTGTGCCAATCCTAGGCGCAAGCGAGCGGCCCCTGGGGGCATTTGTGGCCGCGGCCACCCAGTCGCGTTACTCAATCTCCCCCGATTGGCAGCAGGAGCAGATTTATCGCCAAGGGGACATGGCCGAGCTCAAGGCCACTGGGGGCAACTGGCGTCAACAGCTGATCCACCCCGAGGACAGGCCCGCGGTGGAATTGGCCATTGCTCATGCCGCGGAGTTGGCGTCGCCGTTGGAGGTAGAACACCGCGCCTTGTTGCCAGACGGCTCCGTCCGCTGGATACAGTTGCGGGCAGTCCCGTTGATGGACAGCGAAGGCAACGTGAGCGAGTGGTTCGGTGCAGCCTCCGGCATCACCGATCGCCGCGTGGCTCAAGAGCGTTTGCAGCAGTTGACCGCAACGCTTGAAGAGCGGGTGCAGGCCGGCACTGACGAACTGATGGCGATGGAGGAACGGCTGAGACAGGGCCAGAAGATGGAGTCCCCCGGCCAACTGGCCAGCGGCATTGCCCACGACTTCAACAACATGCTCACCGGGGTCTCCATGGGCTTGGAGCTGTTGGAGATGCGCGTTGGCCAAGGCCGTTTGGAGGACCTGGGTCGCTACGTGGAGATGGCTCGAACGGGGGCCGACCGAGCTGCAGCGTTAACCCAACGACTGTTGGCGTTCTTTCGCCGGCAGACGTTGGCACCGTCGGCCATCCACGTGTCGGCCATGGTGAACAGGACGCTCCACATCCTGGCCCGCTCCATCGGGCCCTCCATTGAGATCGAGACGCGGTCGGATCAAGTGGAGGACGTCGTGCGGGTGGATGCTCCGCAGCTGGAAAACGCCCTTCTCAACCTTTGCATCAACGAGCGCGATGCGACGCCGGATGGAGGGCGCATCTCGATTGAGGCCGAGCTCTCACACGTCGATGGCGGACTGGCGGAGCGTTTGGTGCTGACGCCTGGACCCTATGTTCGCTTGTCGGTCCGAGACACGGGAACCGGCATGGACGCGAGCGTTGTTGAAAAGGTGTTCGAGCCCTTCTTCACGACCAAGCCGATCGGGTAGGGCACGGGGTGGGGCTTGCCGATCTACGTATTCACGCGCCAATCCGGCGGTCAGGTGGCGGTTGACTCCATCCCTGGGGTGGGAACCACGATGCACCTTTATTTGCCGCAAAGCACGGCTGATACCGATGACCGAATCCAGGAAACGCCCGCGCTTCCCCCAGCCACGTCGCCTGGTCGCTCGGTCCTTCTGGTAGAAGACGAGACCGCCATGCGCACGCTGGTGAAAGAGGTGCTGAGCAGTTTGGGCCACCGCGTGAAGGCGGCTGCAAACGGCAGCGACGCCCTCACTGTGCATGCCAGCGAAAAGCACTTTGATTTGCTGATTACGGACGTGGGCCTGACGGGCTCGCTCAATGGGCGGCAGGTGGCGGACGCGGGCCGGCAGCGCCGTCCGACACGCCGGTGTTATTCATCACCGGCTATGCAGCAAGCGTCGCGGTAGGAGCCGGCCAGCTTGAGTCTGGCATGGAGATACTCACCAAGCCGTTCGCCGCGGGGGAGTTGGAAAGAAGAGTGACCGAGTTGTTGCTGGAAGCCGTCAAAGCGTCGAACGAACCGTTCCCAGCAACTCCAGCAGCGTGAAAGCTCCTTGAGCAGCATAACGTCGTTTTCGAGGAAGTGTGGGTCTGCGCCGGGAACGCCCCCGTGACCGGTGACCAGCAGGACCGTCACGGAAGGGTGGCGTGCCATGGCGTGCTTGGCGAGATCGTGCCCGTTCATCCCCGGCAGGCCCACGTCGGAGATGAGGAGATCGAAGGCGGGTTGCTGCGCCAAGCGCTCCACAGCCGCTTCAGCGTCTCCGACCGCAGTGATGTCATAGCCGCTGTCTTTGAGAACGTCCTGCATCGATTCGCGGATGGCGACGTCGTGCTCTACAAGAAGGATGCGAGGGTACGAGAGGCAGTCATAGCAAACCTGGTTGATCAAAAATTCGAGGAATCATGCAGGACTGGGAGTAAAGCGCTGGTGCATCCCTGTGATGACGGCAATCACGGGAAGGCGAGGGCGCCGTCGCGCCTTGACGCGGTTTTGCCGCGAGGGCTGGATACTCAATCCCCACCCCTCCCGCCTGGACACTCCCACTATGGCCCGATCCGCCCCCGATTTGCCGGCAGCGTCGCCCCACGCCCTTCGCGTCGAAATCATGCCGCTGGAGTGCGGTGATACCGCGGTGATCGTCGAATTTGAATCCGAACCGCCCGCGTCGTGGCGAGCTCTTCTGACGAAGAAGTTGGCAGACGTGGAGGGGCTTGAGCTGGTATCCGCCCAGTTTGAGGGGCGGGTTCTCTACGTGCTGGGTGCGGAGGGGGGTAGGGGAGGAAGCGTCCACAGGGTGAGTCAATTGTTGCGGTCTCTTCCCGGACGTCCTGGGGGCTCAAACCTGCTGGATGAGCCTGTGAGCCGGGGCGTCCCGGGGCCGGAGCAGGCTCTAGCGACGCACGCCTGAGCGCGTTGTTCAAAAGACGAGTTAAACGCCCGGCCGGAAGATAGGCCGAGCTCGGTTCGATCGCGCTAGCATCGCAGATTGATCACGCAAGGCAGCTATGTACGTTGAGGTATACCACCGGGTGGGATTTTGGGCCGGGATCACCGGGGCGGAAGGTTGGCGCTGGCGGCTGGTGGCGCCACGCGGGCATGTTTTGATGGCTCCCCGGGAGACGTTCGCCAGTCGGCAGGCGTGCTTGGCGGCCTTGGCTCTGCTGCAGATCGGGCCCATTTCAGCGGTGGAGTCGGCCGGAGATGCCCCGAACGCGGTGGGCGCGGCCCCCTCACTATGTCCCGCCCTTTCAACGCCATGACGGCCACCCCAGGTTGGGCAGGTCACGGTCACATCGCCGGCATCCAATGAGGACTGGGTCTGATCCATCGGGGGGCATTTCGCTTGAGTGTGACTCCCCGCGTCGCAGGAAGGCGATCAGTTGAGGCCAGCGGCGTTCGCGTGCACACTGCTTTTGAACAGTCAGGGTTCGAGGGCCATGGGTACTTCCAAGCCGGGCAAAGATTTAGAACGGGTCACCTTGTCGGTGGGAGAGCACGTTTACACCTCCGAGATCTGGCGGCTCAGTGAAAGCCGTTGGGTTCTTCTCGCTGTCGAGGTCCACGGCGTGGGAGGGCGCTCGGATTTGAGCATCAAAGCGTCGTCGTGCCTCCATGCGTTGGACGCGGGAGAGCGGATTGCGTCTGAGATTCTCAACAACCCCTATGGCTGAATTGGCGTTGGAAGGTTCAATCGACGGAATGGATCCCAAGGACGGCAGATGAGCATTTTGAACGTGTTGCTGAGTGCCGATCACTTGGCTGTGACCGTCGATACCCTTGCGCAAGATGCTCAAACCGGGGCGCACTCAGAGGGCGCCAAGTTGCTTCTGCTGCCTCAGCACAACGCCGTCTTGGCCACGCGTGGGTCGGCCCAGTTCTTCCTAAGAATCTACGAGCTCTGTCTCCAAGCCAGTTTTCGAGCAGACTTCACGATAGAGCGGCTGTCCGGCGAGCTTGGCGGCGTGATTGATCGCCTCTGGCCAAACTACGTGAGCGCGGCGGCAGCCGCTGGCATACCCATCAGCGCTATGCACACCGAGTTGGTTTTGGGCGGCTGGTCGGCGCACGCCCAGCGCATGGTTGCCACCGCTTATGCAAAGTCCGAAGATGGCCGTCCCGCCGTGGTCCAAGCGCTGGTGGGAGGCTTGGCGTCGCCAGGAGAGCCCTTGCGGAATCAGCCAGCAGGCATGGGACGGGCGGAGTTGATGGCAGCAGGACGCTTGCAAGCCGCTTACCTCAACGGCGACAGCGAGCGGCCATTAGCGGGCGGTCGTCTGTTGGCAGCAATTCTCTCAAAGGGCCAAGCAACCGTTCTCGATCTGGGAGGTCTCTAGGGGGCAGGGCAAAGCGTCGATTTGCTCGGCCACGGACCTCAGTCCATGACGCAAGCCAAGCAGAAAGTCCGCATTGGAGCGTTGGCTGGGGAGGCACATGGATGTCGACGATCATGGGCATCAGGTGGGCCCATGCAAGGCGCACCGCGGTGGGATTGGCAGAACTGGCCACCAAAGCCCTGACCGCATACTCCAAGGCATTGGTTTCGCCCTCAGCGTTGGGCAGGCGCCTCTCGCACTCGCTCAGGCGGAGCTCCAACTTGACCAACGCCTCCGTCTCAGCCTTGTGCATACCCCTCCTCCATTGGCTGGCCACCGAATCGCGGTCTGGCAGCAGGGTGGCCCCAAGCTCAAGCGTTGGAAACCGGTGAGCGTTCCGCTTGACTGCACCGTCAATCGGCCCTTTCGGGCCAGCACACAGCGGTCCACTCTTCAATCAAGACTCGCCATGCGCGGGTGGTTAGGTTGGGGGCAAAGCTTTTCCAACCTCGCGCGTGCCACCGCCTAGCGGTTGTCACAGAGCGGGCAAGTGAGCACGGCGGCGCCGTCCAAGTCCAGCAGGCCATGCCCTGGAACCAATCGCAGTTGGCGGCCGCATTCCAGACAAGCGCAACTGATCCGCGTGACCTGCAAGAGCGAGCCGTCGGCCCGCCGCACACCCTCAACCTGATCGATGAAGAAACGTCCAATGTTGGGCATGAAGATGAACAAAAAGCTGAACAGAGCGGAATGCATATGATGCACCGCGACAACCCCACCGGAACCAGATGAGACAATTGGATTCTGAAGAATTCATCTACGGGGTCGTCCGCGCAGTCCGCACGCCAGATACCGCTGTCCGATCCCTCTATTGCCGTCGCAGGAGCATGATAAAGAGGCGGGCTGCACGGCGACAGCCTTAGGCACAGGGAAGTAACCGAGCGGCGCTGTTGGAAAGCGCTGAGCCAGTTCGTTAACCAGCAAAAGGCCAGACCGGCGGCCAGTCGGTTGCGGACCACTGCTGAGGGTGTGTGTCGCGCGTTGCCCTAAAGAGGCCGCCTGCTAGGGGGGCCGATCACGACGATGCCCTGAACTGCCGGGGCGTCACCTAGGGGAGGGGGAGTCACCCCGTTGGGTTCGGCGGCGCCAACTGGGGTCAGCGCCATAGCGGAGATTTTCACGATTGTCGCGTCCATCGGACGCACGGACATCTTGCTAGGGCGAACGTCAAGCGCCAGTGAACGCGCTCGGGTCGACCCGTGCGCGAGGGCTACCCAACTTGGATGGCGGCAAGCGCGTCTTTGGTTGAGAGAGGGCAGCCATAGTGCCACCCTTGGCCAATAGCCTCTGGAGCAATCCGGTAGAGCAGCAAATCTTGCGCCTCTGATTCGACGCCTTCTGCGATGACATCCAGCCCAAGCTCACGTGCGATGCGATACATCCCTGGCAAAACGGGCCGCAGGGGGGAGTCCTCGTTGATAGCGGCCACGAACATGCGATCGATCTTGATTCCTCGAAACGGCGATTGGGCGAGGCGGGAGAAGTTGGCGCTGCCGGTCCCGAAGTCGTCGATCAAGAACCGGTATCCCAGAACTGAGAGGGCCTGCATGTTGCTCTTTGCGGCAGCGGACACGAGTTCTTCCCGCTCGGTGATCTCGATGCGAATTTGCTCTGGCAACACGCCAAAATCGTTGGTGACGCTGCCGATGTAGCGAACGACGCACTCTTGGGCCATGTCCACGGGCTCGGCATTGATGCTTACGTAGAGGTTCCTATGCTCCCTCAGCGCGGGGGCGAGATCATTCATGGCACGGGCCAGCACGTATCGAAAAAGATCAGGACTCAGGCCGAATCGGTGGGCGATGGGCACGAAGATGGCCGGCGGGATTTCATCGTCTCCCGGCGGGCGCCAGCGGCTGAGCGCTTCAAATCCCACGAGCTCCCGCGTGCCAATTCGACGCAGTGGCTGGTAGGCCAGTTCGATCTCGCTGCGCTTCAGTGCAAGCACCAACCGTTGCTGGATGGTTTGCCGAGCCGTGATTTGGTGTTTGATCAGCAAGAACGCGAGCAAAAGCCCTACCGAGGCACCCGCTGACAGGATGGTGGTGAGCAACGCCGAGGGCAGTTCGGACACCACGTGCCTAGGGCTGGTAACGAACGCGCAAACGTCGGCCACCCGGCTGCAATGTTGAGCTTGGACGAGAGACGGGGTGCCGACGCGGCTGGTCGGGGACAAGGTGCGGAATGTAAACGATCGGTCCTTCGTTTCGATGCTGATGGAGCTGCTGCGCGCAGGGTCCAAGCTCTCGAAGGCAGACGGGGAGGACACGGTGAATGTGTCGCCTTGGGCGATCAGATTGGACCCGGTGTAGGGGGAGCCAACGAGATCCGATGCGTGCCAAAGCCGGACAGCGCCGCTGGAGAAGCGTGGGGCGGGGAGGGTGTAGGGGCGCGAGCGCCCCCAGAGAGCGCTGCAGACAAGGCGTCCGTCTCGGATGCGACCGATGTCGTTCATGTAGCTGGAGCGGAACGCGATCTCTTTCAGTGAGTCAATGTCGGTGGCGGAGCAAGGCGGCTGTCCAATGCGAGAGGCTTGTTCGGCCGCGACGCGCCTTGCAAGGGATAAAGCCTCCGAGCGCGTCACCGCGGCTTCCGCCACTGCCTCCGCCCCTTCCTTGTCACGCACGTAGAGGATGGCTTGGGCGACCGCGAGCATCGCCAAGACGCACGCCGCCGTGGCTCCTATTACGGTCAAGACGTAGCGAAGCCGATTTTCTCGAACGCTCAAAGCAACCCCCGATCTGAAACGCGCCATCGCTTCGCTTGGCTTCTCGCCTCATTTACCTTGTTACAGGTTTATCGGCAAGCTTTCCATGAACTTCAGCCCCAGCTCCACTGGCTTGCAAGCCTTGATCGAACAACCATGCATCTGCGTCTGAACTGTACAGCAGCAGGCCGTGAGCCCGGCGATCGCCAGCATGGCCACCCAGGACCTGCTGGTGGCAGCGCAGCTCCAGGCTCGATACCTCAACGCCAGCATGGGGCGGACCGTCGCCGGCGGACGGTTGCTATTGGGCTTTTTGAAGCCTGGCCAGGCGGTGGTCAAAGACTTGGGCCCGATTTAGCCCTGCCAATTTGGTCACTCGGACCGTTCAACGCAATGCCCCAGTCGAGCGCCGGCTGACGGGCAAGTGCAGCCGCGCCTGCAGCGTGATTGGGCTTTTCTCCCAATTTTTAGCTTTAGTCAAAATAACCCCCTTGTGGGTTTCGCGTGCCGGTGTATCCCAAACGTATGGCGTTCGCGATGCGTGCGTCTGACACCGACCAACGAAACGAAAGGGGGGAAGATGTTCATTGGATTCAGACTGACGACGCGGCTTGTCGTCAACGCCGTGGTTGTCCTGGTGCTGGCGCGATTGCTGTTTATGGGCATGGACGGCTTGGACCGGTTTTCCGACACGTGGAACCGCACCTTTGGGGCGAGCATGCCCAACGCCAGCGGGTTGCGCGGCGCCGTCAACGGCGCACGCCAGGTTGTCCCGTCTGGGTTGGACGAGTATGCGCGCCAGGCCGAACGGGACGCGGCCCAAAGCACCTCGCTGATGGACGTGTTTGCCAGCGTGTTCGGACGCGTGAAAAACGAGGAGGTCATGTTGCCCTCCACCATCAATTCCGCTGGAGGGGAGGGCTCGATCTATGACCGCTATGACCATTGATTTTGAGTGGCTGTCCATCCTCTCCGGGTGGTCCTTGCTCAACGACAGCGCGGCGCTGCTGCGCACCCCCGGCCAACGCTGGGCGGGCTTGGAGGGATTGCTCATCGGCTACGGCCTCATCGCTGGACAGTGGTTCGTCCTGGCCACCATGGCAGGGGCGCTGGCATGACCACCGTGGGCGCGGTGTTGGCCGCCGTCCTGGCTGCAGCGTTCCTGGCCACCGTGTTGGGCCTGGCTGGCATCTTCTGGGTCAATGCACGGCACGCCAGCGGGGCGCTTCGTGTGCGTTACCGCTTGCGTGCCCAAATCCTGGCTGGGCTAGTGCTGGCGTGGGTGCTCACCCTGGCGAGGCTGTCCACGTGAGCCGGCCACCTTACGTGCAGATGGCCGTTCGCGTGCCACAGGAGCTGAAAGACCTGTTGGAGCAGGTGGCTGACCGGGAGGGAATGCACGTCAGCGAACTCGTTCGCGTGCTGCTGTCACAATCGTTGACGGACAACAGGTGGAGAGCGCAGGCCATACGCCTTAAAGAGCCGAAACCCCCTCATTCCGGATTTCCTTGAGCTTCGACGTGACGGTCTGGGCAATAGCCTTCAGTTCGATCACAAGAGCAGTTCCGTTTGCCTGTGCCAAGTGATCGGCTAGGTATCGTCGTTCCTCACCCACGAAGACCATGTATTCCTGAAAAGGTGGCCAGCACATGACCACGGCGTCTGTGGTGGCACTGCCTTCGCTGAAAAGCGCACGCATTTCTTCGTTCGAAACGATGGAGTTGGCCTGATCAAAGCTCAGTCCCATGTCCACCAGCTGTTTTGCCAAACGCATGAGGCAGAGGTCTGTGAATCCAAAGCGCTTCCAAGAGGCGCGAACCGCACTCTGGTCTGGGGCAGGCGAATCCTTCGAAACCAATGGGGGCATCAGTCCACTTTTACCCAGCAGTCCTCGCTTTAGGTAGCTCCGAAGTCCCTCATATCCAATGCCTATGATTGCCGCTGCGCGCGACGTGGTGACTGTTGTCTGCATGGCCTCATCTCGGAAAATGGTCTTAACGGGACCGATTTTGAGGTTTGTAAAAATCGGTGTCAATAGGACCGATTATTGCGCTGTTGGCCGTTGACACCCAAGGACGTCGCAGAATTCGCCGCTTCAGCGCCGCCATGAGAGCTAGCTGCGGCGTGGAGACGTGGCTTCCGCTTTAAGCAGCGGCCCTAACGCGATGGGATGCTCAAGCTACCCGTGCCTCCGGCCGATTGGTATAACGATCCACCACCCAAGGAAAGGACGGTCATGAGCGAAGAAGCAAGCACAACACCGCTTGAGGAAATGAGCTGGGAGGAAAAGCTTGAGGAACTTTTTCGAAACGGGGTGCAGTTGTCGCGGCTTGGGCTGAACCTTAGGTCGGACGACGTTCAGCGCTATGGGCACGTGTGGGTGGAGGCAACCGAGATTGCACTTCTTTCCGATAACTTCATTCGCGCCATGGTGACTGCACTGGAGGGCAGACGAGATGCTCCAGAGCTCGCTAGGGCGCTTTATGCAGAGGTAGACGCTGTTATCGCGTTGCAGCGCCATGCTCTCAGAGCTGTTGGCTCCTCTCCGCCTAGCGAGACTAACCGCAGGAAAGAATGGATTCGCCGGTGGATTGGGCCAGGGAAGCGAGCGGGCGACGCCACGCACTCAATTTCTGGAAGCTTCCGTGAGGCTTTGGGTGACCTGTTGCCAGATTGGGCAAAGGGCACTCTGAAGGTCGGCGAGGAACTCTGGGAAATCTACGGTAAGAAGTAAAGGGCAGTCGTCCAACAGCCCTGATCGACCCCTGGCGGGGACAGGACTACGACTTGGTTTCCCGTTCCGAAAGCTCTAAAGATTCCGCGTAGGTTCTCACCCGCGCCAGCAATTCACGCTGGCGTTCGGGTGGGAGCCGGGAGACCACCAAGATCACTTCCGCCAGCACGTCGGACGCGGCGTGGAAATAGGCCACTGGCAGTCCCAGTTCTTCGGCCAAGCGTTCCATGGTTGCTTCGTCGGGCATGCGCTCCCCTCTCTCATAGCGAGAAATGCGCGGTGCCGCAGAGTTCTGGTCTTCCAATCCCAAAACCGCCCCGAGATCCGCCTGGCTCAGCCCTCGGGCCAGGCGAGCCTCACGGAGGCGGCGGCCGTAGGTAGTGGACACAGGAAGCGGGGCTGGCATCGGTCGAAGCTGAACGCATGGATCGGCCCGCCAGTGTGATGCTTCCAAGCATCGCTTGCATTTGCCAAAATGGCAAATAGGAACGTGCATCCGACAGGGGTAGGAGCATGAAGAAGATGCTGTGCGTAGCGGGGGCTGTTGCAATCTTTTGGTGCACCGCTGAGCAGGCCCGGGCCGAATCGGATCTGCTTCGCCAGATCGGCCGAGCCATCCAAGGCACGCCCAAGGTGGTCAGTGATAGGGCAAGGAGCCCTTACGTCGAGCCGACCGGGACCTACTGGGACCTGGATCAGGACGTCTTGGAAGGGGCTCAGCACCTGCGGGCCGGGGTGACGGCTGTGGGTGGTGGCGGCGTGGACACTTGCGACATGCAGCTGCTCGCCATGGCCCATTCGTCCTATCGCATCGACGCCGACAAGCGCCAATGGTGCCTGAGGCAATGGTGGCTGATGGACACGAAGGCCCAGGGCGCCAACGGCATCTCAGGCGATGATCCGGCTGCCATCGAGCGCCGTTATGGCCCGGCTTTCGACGCGCGCCTGCAGCGCTTCAAGGCCATCCGACGGTTTGCCGTTCGTCCCACGTTCCAAGCCCTGGGCGATGTCGCCTATCGGGCCGACCGTGGCGTGCTGGAAGGATTCATCCCGATGTCTCAGGTGTCCGCGGCGGGACAAAGCGTCACCGGCAAGGGCTTTGTGCCGTGGGTTCACCGCACCTCCACGGGGGTGTCCAGCCCACCCAACGCCGGCCGCTTCCACCTGCTCATCCGAGTGGGCGCCCAAGAGGCCGCCAACTTGGCGCGACAAGGTCGCAGCTACCGAGACGATCTGGTGGTGTTCTCCGTCAACCGGGTCTGGGTGGAGGGCACGGTGCCGAAGATGGACGTGACGATAGAGAGGGTTCGGCTCGGATACCGCGACGAAACCATCGACGTTGATTTAACCCATACGCAAGGAGCACCGGCATGAAAGCAACCCACGTTTCCCTCGCCCTGATCACCGCAGGCTTGGCCGCCTGCAGCAGCAAGGCGGATTTGCCCACCATCGAACAAGTCGCCCACGCTTACGAGGCGCATGCCAACGCCAACCTTTCCAGCGAAATGGGCCAACGAATCGAGGTTTGGGGTTGGAAAGACCTCACCGCGGATTGCACCTCCAGTGGTCCCCAGCGGGCCACGTGCGTGACCGGTGGAACGCTGGACGTGGTCGGGTTCCAGGGCGGGCAGCAGTTGAAGCCCGATCCCGTTCCCGTGCCGTCGGCTTACGACTTCATCTTTGAGAAGCAACCCACAGGCTGGGTGCCGGTCGGAGCCCAGAAGAAGGGCTGACCTTGCCAAGGCGCGGAATCGCGCTATGCATTGAGGGAACACCACTTCAAGGAGGTCCCATGTCTTACAACGCTCACCACACCCCCGGCGGTCACATGCAGTGGGGCTTGCTGGCACCGGGCACCGTCATCCTCGGTGGTGCAGGCCTGCTGTTTCTTGCCGGAGCCCAAGAGATCGGCGAGAACATGGGCTACGGCTGGGAGGCCGGCCTGGCGGCCGCTGGTGGGGCAGCCGTGCTGCTCTTGCTGCTCCTGCTCTACGTGTTGAACTGGCGCGCGGCCCGCGTGCGCGCGGCAAGGGCCTGCGGGCTCCCGGTTTCGCCGCGCAAAGGTGGCTTTGGAAAGGGCGCCCTGGTGGGCTTGCTCTTCGTCGTTGCCCTGCAGCTGGTCAGCGTTGCCGTGGGCCTGCTCTACCCGGGCCTGGAAGAGGGCGAGCGAAACTTCTTCACCTCCGTGCCCCCGATGGCTCTGACGGCGCTCATGCCCGTGGCGCTGATCGTGGGTGGCATCGCAGGCAAGCTCTGGCGCTCCACCAGCCTGTAAGATCAGTCCATGTCCTTTGGGGCCCCCGCGAGGGGGCCTTTTTTTTTTCAAAGAACAAAGCCCAGAGCCACCGCCGGTCGCTTCGCGCCGGCTTCTGTAAAAGCGGTGGTGGGAAAAGAGCAGATGACGCCTTCGGCGCGAGAAGTGATGTTAGGAATAACTGCGGCCTTAGCTCCGCAGTTTTTGCTTTTAGTCAAGATTTTGTCCACCGAAACCGTGGACAAATTTTTATGGTGATCTACCTTGGATACATGGGAAGGCAATCGTGCCAACCGACAAACAAGGATCTCGCCATGAACCACGCGATGCTCATCACAAACGACACCATCACCATCAAGGAAGCTCACGAAGCTGCGCATGCCGCTGCCAGCACTTTGTTTGACCAGTTGTCTGGGTATACCTTTTCGACCGGCGCGGCGGGCTATCTCTATCCCGCGTTCCAGCCTTCCGTTGAAGACGCGCTGCTGGCTTTCCTGCTGAACCGCAATTCGGCAGAGCTGGGATGCGAAGACGACGAGCTGTTGGCTGACCAAACCGTCTCCGTCAACGTGGAGCGCCAAGAGGACGGGCAGCTCCTTTATGAGGTGGTGTTCGACATGGAAGGGTCGGATTACGGCACCAATTGCAAGGTCAAGGACCTGGCGACGCTGGACGAATGGTTCGATGAAGAATGGATCGGCGTGGAGTGCGCGGAGTAAGGCGTGCTGACAAAAACTGATCGCGTAAGAACAATTCATGTCCTTTGAGGCCCCGCGAGGGGCCTTTTTTGTGCAAAAAACCAACCGCCGGTCGCTTCGCGCAGGTTTCTGGAAAGCGGCGATGGAAGAAGCGCGGATGACGCCTTCGGCGCGAGAAGTGATGTTAGGAATAACTGCGGCCTTAGTTCCGCAGTTTTTGCTTTTAGTCAAAGTTTTGTCCACTCAAGCAGTGGACAAAATCATGGGGCGATCTACCTTGAGTTTGTGGATAGGCAATCGCGCCTTCCGGGAACCATCAAGGAAATCGACATGAAAATTCATCACCTCGTCAGCGACGGCAACCAAGCGGTCGCCATCACGCAATCGGCTTCGAGTGGCGGTGGCTACGCGCACCCGGTGAAGCTCTCCGCCATTCGCTTCAACGTGAAAGACGCCGAAGCGGTGCTCCAAGAACTCAACAAGTCTGGCCATCGTCATGAGAAGACGTTCGAAGTGATCGAGCGTTGGGACGCCGATGCTCGCAACCAAGGACCAAAGTCGAAGTTCGGTCGAACCCTTGCCGCCCTTGTGGATGAAGCGGGGGATCACCTGGAGGGGCAGGTGATCTACGAAGCCAAAGGCATGGAAGAGGGCACCGTGCGTGCGATCAACGCCGCAGCGAAGCAAGCCAGGCTTTCGCAGGTCCTTCCTGCTGCAGGCGGCCCGAGCATGGTCATCGGTGGGCAGGTCTGGAACCCACGGCAAGAGGCGCACAGCGAAGCTCCGGCGGCTGTCCTGGAAGCTCCTCGTCAGCGCGTGCGTCTGTAACCGCCGATCACCCACCAGCAAAAATCAGGAGATTCGACATGAACGTTCAAATTGCGGAAGCCATGAACAAAGCCAAAGACGACGCGGACCGCTACGGAATCCTTGCAGGGTTCGCCTCCTGCAACCGGGCCCTGCTTGAGAAGGGGGCCGCGCAAGAACTGGTGGACGCCCTGTATTTCGCCGGCGCTGCGATCAACCGTTGGCGTGCCATCGCGGTGGTCCGAGAGGCGGCCGCCAAGCCGTTGGACGCGGCGTCCTAAGCCGGAGCGCGACGTGCTTCAACCTGTCCCTTCCCCAAAACTTGTCACCCTTCCGTCCTCCCGGGGCTACTCCCGTGATTTGGAGCGCTTGCAGGCGGCCGCCGCGCGCGCGCAGGTCACCCGAAACGAAGCCGTGCGCCAAGTGCTCGCCATGTATGCCGCCCACCCTTACGCACTGAGCAAGCGTCGGCTGGGTGGGGAGAGGGACGTGCGCCTGGCCTACCTTCCGCTGCAGCGCAGCGTCTTGGAGGCGGTGGAGCAGGGCGCGGTGAACGCGGGGATTTCCACCGCAGAAGCGGTGCGCCAGATCATCCGAGACTACGTCCAAGGAGATCTCCTCGGGAACCAGGTTCGGGGCAGCCGCCATGGCTGACCACCGCCCACCACTGCCAGGAACTCCGAGCGCCGAGCTGATTCACGCGTGCGTCGAAGGAAGCCTTTTCGGCGTTCTACAGGCGCTGCGGCAGGGCGCCAACCCCAACGCGTGGCGCCTCAACGAAGGTCCTGCGCTCCATTCCGCACTTCCCTGGCCCCGCATCGTCGAAGCCCTCCTGCAAGCTGGTGCGCACCCTCAAGAGAGGAACCACTGGTGCGAGCGCCCGCTCGAAAAGCTGGCGGCGGACTACCAGTTGAGCGACGACGCCGACGAGCGCAATCGTCTTGAGCAGACGGCTTTGCTGCTGCTGCGGCTGGGTGGCAACCCTCACCGGGGCAGCCCATTTTGGAACACGCCATCGCTGAAGACGGCGATGCCGCACGTGGTGGCCACGGTGGAAGCCGAACAACGCGCGGTCCACCTGGAGCAGGCATGGGCAGCCCGGGGAAGTGTCAGTGCAAAGCGGGCAAGGCTGTAGAGCCAACGGCGCAACGCCGCCACCGGCCGCTGCGCGCCGGACTCTGTAGAAGCGTCGGTGGAAAAGAGCAGGTGACGCCTTCGGCGAGAGAAGTGATGTTAGGAATAACTGCGGCCTTAGCTCCGCAGTTTTCACTTTTAGTCAAGATTTTGTCCACTGCAACCGTGGACAAATTTCCAGGGCGATCTACCTTGGGATCAGGAAGAACGCACCGCTCTTTCAACCGACTGGAACCGCCGACATGACCCTTTCCCTTCTCGCCATTGCCGCCCCCATCGCCCTTCCATTCAGCGTTTGGTTGGCCCAGCGCCTTGAACGCTGTATCGACCGCGCCCTCTGGGCGCACTGAGAGAAATGCCATGACCACGCGTGCCTCCCGCCATCGCTACTACGCTTACGAGCGACAGGATGGTTCTGTGTGTTTCCTGCCAAAACTGTTGCACGAGGGGATTCAGCGCTACCCACGAACGATTGCGCACTACCATCTGGTGCAGTGGTTGGGGGTGTCCAAGTTGCTCAGTAGAGACGAATACAAGCAGATGGCGTGGCTGGGTTCGCAGCGTGGCACGCTCCGCAACACCCATGATTCAACGCAAGCTCGTCTCACCGGTTGATACACGGGCCGGGCAAAATGGCTCCATGACCCATGAAGCCCCTGCATCCATCCTCCACGCCCCGGCCTACGGCCTGCTGCTCGCTCAGACCGAGTGCCATTTCTGCCATGCCCCCACTCCCACCGCCGCGGTCTGGGTGCCCTCGTTCGAGGAGCACGACGACGAAGGGTTGGTGGATCAGGGGGAGGGTGCTTTGTTGCGCTACATCGAGCGCTTGAACGAGGAGGCCGCTGCGTTCGTTGCCGGCCACGCCCCTTGGCTTCGCTTCGACGCCACCCGGACGTCCGGGCAAACCTACTTGGCCCACCATTGCACCACCTGCGGGGCCCTTCAAGGGGACCACTTCGTGTTTTCGCCGGATGGCCCGTATTGGCCCCAGGACGACGTCCAACTGGCGTCTCTTCGCTTCATCCGCGGTTTGGGCCCGCTCACCGCTGAAGCGTCCGCGGCGCAGAGTGGTTGGATGAACAACGTTCCCCAGGTTTGCTCATACGTATGACCATTTCCATTCGTTCCGCTGTTGCAGAAGATGCCGCATGGATAGCTGCTCTGCTTCGCGACGGAGCACGGCAAGGGCATTTCCGGGAAACCCTCAGCGCCCAAGCGGTTCCCTTGGTGGAAGGGCTGCTTCATGTCGGCTTCTTGACGATGATGAAGCTGCGACACAATCGACCGGAGGTTTGCAGGGTGGACGGCGACGTGAGGGTTGCGACCTGGGAGGGTCAGCCGGCGGCGTTTCTGATCTGCATGCATGATCGCGAAGGCTACGAGCTCCATCTCGCCGGCACGCGACCAGAATTCACCCGGCGTGGTTGCTTCAAGGCATTGGTGCGCCACGCGTTGGCCAGTTCATCGGGGGAAGGCAGGGTCTTCGCACGGTGCTACGCGACGTCCAGCGTCGCCATTGAGGCATTGAAGGCCCATGGCTTCGTGCGCACCAGTGGCGGCGATCCGATCGAGTTGGACTGGGACAGGGCGTTTCCATTGCCAGAGAACGCGGAAGCGGTTCCCCGGTCCTGGTGGCAGCGCCTCCTTGGAGGATTCAGGCGGGCCGATTGAGGGCCAGTCGGTGTGCCGATCGCGGCACGCCATTCAAGCCCCTTGCGCTCCGCGCGGCCCCATCTCCCGGCTCCTCCGGTCAAGGGCCATTCCAGGGCCCGTGTCCTCGCTGCGCTGCGGGCCGCGCCAGCCCTTCCATTTCCTCCCTTGACCGCGCCGAGCGGTGGGGCGGTGGGTTTCCCATTCCAGGACATCCCGACCGGATGCCCTGGGCGGGCCATCACTTACCAAGCGAGGAACAACATGTTCGAGCCTTCCGACCTCATCCATTCTTACACCCGCGCCCAGGCAATCGAGGACGGCGTCCTGGTGGACGTGTCCGATGTGGCCAAAGAAGCCGGCTTCAAGCTTCCCGTGACCATCACCCGCGCTGCGTGGTCTCGCTACGTGGAAGTGCCCATAGGGTTGGAACTGCGCGGCCAGTCGGTGGACGGCCGGCTCTGGGACGTGCTTTTCATGCTCCACGTGGCCATCAAGCGGCAGCAGGGCAACGGTTCGGAGATCCACTACCAGCTCCACGTGGCTCTGCCCGACGCCGGCGACTGGTTGTCGAACGAAGCCCACCCGGCGACCGGGTCGGGCCTGACGCGGTCGACCCATCGCCAGATCACCTTGAAAGCGCTGTGCGGGCCCGGGGACGCCTTGGAACCGGTGGTCAGCATCATGCTGCCCAACGAGGATTGAGAAGGGAGGGGGCAGGACACCGGCCCTCATCGTTTTCCCGTGCTGGTCCCGCAGCTACCATGGCGGGACGACAAGGGAGGAGTAGGGGATGGAAAAGTTCGATTGGTCGAAGGTGGAGTTTGCACGCACACCCTGGCGGAGCCGGGTTATCCCGGACGCGCTGCCCATCCTCATCCGGTGGGCGCAGGAGGGCGAAGCTCATTCCTACAGCGACCTGGCCCAAGAGCTGCACGACACCTTCGGACACGAGATCAAACCCCGCAAAGACCTCTACGGCACCGTCGCCGGGGGAGTGGCCCAGGCCCTGCAGTGGCTCAGCGAGCAGTGGAAGGAACCCATCCCGCCCCTCCACGCAATCGTCGTCAACAAGAACACGAAACACCCTGGCGAGGGGGCGATCACCATCTCGCCAGCTTACTTCGCGGGGAAGAAGCTGGACACCGAGGAAGAGCGCCGTGCGCACTTGCGAGAGGCGATGGAAGACGTTTTCACCTATCCCAATTGGGACCGGGTCGCCCGCGCTCTGGGAGCCACCATGCTGACCCCGTCCGCCGGGGCGGTTGAAGAGGTGGCAGCGGATGCGCCTCTTCCCCTTCCTAAAGTCCAGGAGGGGGGGCGGCCAGAGAGCGACGAGCACAAAGCGTTGAAGGCGTGGATGGCCAGCCATCCCGAAGAGTTCGAGGACTTTGGGTGCTTCCCCATGGGGAGCAACGAGAAGTTGTTGAGCTCGGGTGACCGACTGGACGCGCATTTCGATAACGGAAGACATCGCCTGGCGGTGGAAGTTAAAACCAGCAAGTGCTCGGAGGACGAACTCCAGCGAGGCGTCTATCAAGCGGTGAAATACCGCGCCGTTCTCCGGGCCGAGCAGAAGGCCATCCGCCACGTGCCCAACGGGGAGGCGGTGCTGGTGTCCACGCGCGCTCCGAACGCGGAAACCCGTGCGCTCATCAAGCGGCTGCAGGTGCGGTTCCAGCAGGTGCCGCTGGAGGCGGAGCAAGAATGAAGCCTGAGGAACTGGAACAACGTATTCGCCAAATCGATGGATTCGTTCGGGTGCTCACGCAGGAGTGCCACATCCTCGACGAGCGCCGGCACATTCTGTCCCCACTCATTCAAGACCCCGAGATTCAGGCAGGGCTGAAAGCCAAGCTGGACAAGACGCCGGGGGCCAATGCCTGGAACCACTTGGCGCCGCTTCTTGGACAAGACCTGGTGCGCGATCAGTCACGGCTTTTTCTGGATAACGATTCGCGGTCCGGTAGCCTGACCAACCTCTGGCGAAAGCTTCAAGCAGATCCCGCGATCAGGGAGCACTACCGGGAGCGCTACGGTCGCATCTTCGATCACTTCCACGACGAACCGATCAGTGACCTGCCGCCCGAAAGCTCGGCTGTTTTCCAGGAGAAGTTCAGACAGAACGATCGGGACGAGAACTACTCGCGCTTCGATAGTGGCTGGGAAAGGGTCTCCAATGAAATGGTGATCCTTTCGGCTGATCCCGTGGCAGCGAAAATCAAGACCCTCCGGGACAAGCACCATGCCCACCTGGAAATGCGCAAGCTGGACGAGGAGCCTGGCGCGTTTGACATCAACACGCTTGGGTTGACCTTCAATGAGGTCTTGGCTTTTGGCGATCGCTGTCAGGCCATCGTGGCAGAGCTGGGGCTGCTCTTGACCGGAACCCGTTGGGATCCGCAGCAATACGCGTCGGTTCACGAAGCCCAGGGCAAGGCGATGTGGAAAACCTTGGCTGGGCTTTGACTTCGAAGCACAACAGCGAAGAGCCCAGAAGCCGCCGCAGGTGGCCAAGCCACCTGCCTTCTGGAAAGCACGCTTGGTGCGAGGGCATCGCCTCCGGTCGGTTTTGGAAATCCGAAGCTTTGCCACTTCCAACGTGAGGGATGCCCCCGCCTTCTTTGCCGTCAAGGGCACTTGAATTCAAAGCCCACCCAGTCGCTCGCTCCCAGGTCTTGCCAGTAGAACCGCGCGCCTGGACCCACGACGCTGCACGAGCAAGCCGCCGGCCAAACCGCGGTGCCTGGGTGGTTGACGAAGCCGTAACCTGGCATCGGAGTCAAGTTGGCGCGCAGCGCGTAGACACAGGCTTCCAAAGCCGGTGTTGGGCGGGTCACGCCAGGTGGCTCTGGCGTAAACGTGGGGGTGTCGTTCGTTTCGTATTGCCAAGTGCATGCCAACGAGGTGGCTTGAAGCTCGGCCAGGGTCCGGGGAGCGTTGCAGAAGATCGCCCAGCCGTAGTGCCCTCCGTCTCCCCACGAATGCCAAGATCGCCCGGTGTATTCGGGAAACGTCGGAGGTGGTGCGTTGGGGGTGCATGTATTGGCCTCGTTGCGACGAAACCCAGTCTCCGCCCAATTTGTCCAAGTGGTGAACGTCGGGCTGGGCAGCGACCACGTGGTGGCTGGGCAGTTGTATGACCCGGTCCTCGTCCGCCGCTGCTCGGCCTGCCACGTGTGCGATCCACTCTGGCCTGCCGGGCAAGCGGCACTCGCGGCGACCCACTGGGTTTCGGCTTGTGGGAAAGGCGCTGGGCAAGCCGCGCAGGTGGTGTTGGTCTGGGTCCACGCGTTCCACGAACCGGTGCCCGTGCACGCGAAGGTCCGCTGCTGCCCAATCGCGCCAAACTGACCTGCAGGGCATCCCACGTTGCGCGTCTCGGGAGCAGGGCACGGCGCGCAGGCGCTGCTGGTCGTGGTCCAACTGCCGGCCGTCGTGGACCCAGCCCACGCCTCGTAAACGCTCGGGTCGGGTCCGCAGTGGTGACGGCGGTTCTGGAACACCTGGCCGACCTGGCCCGATGGGCAATTGATCGTTCGGTTCTCGCTCCACTCCTGGCAAGACGGCACCGTGCTTGTCGGTGGCGGTGTGGCCGGGGGTGAACTCGGTGGGGCCGGAGGCGTCACGCTCACCGGGGGGGCGGGCGGCGTGACCGGTGGGGGTGTCGTGGGAGGAACGCTTGGTGGCGGGGCGGTTGGGGGCGACACCCCCGTGGAAGGTGGCACCGGACCTACGGGCCCCACCGGGGATCCCACGGGCGGAGAAGCGGGTGGGGTGACCGGGGGCGTTGCAGCTGGCAACACCAGCGGTGATCCGGTCCATTCGCCCCCCAACAACCCGCTGTGGTAGACGAAGACCACGCGCGATTTGTCCGCACACGTGCGGCTCAGCAATCCGACGTCGAGCTGGCCGCCGGTGTTTCGAATCACCGACACGTCCGACACCTGCGCGTCCCACACCCCGCCCGCGTTGGCCGCGACCAGGGCCACGCACGCTTGACGATCAAGGCCGGCGTAGCTGACGGAGAACGAATCCCCGAAGCGTTCGACGGTGTAGGGCTGGACGTTCACCGCGCCGCCCCACGCGTTGGTCAAGACGCTTTCCCCGGCGCCGAGTTGGGATTCAGGGGCCAAGCCATCGACCACCACGGCCGTGGTGCTCACCCCGCGAAACGTCCCCACCATCCCAAAACTGCTCTCGATGCGTCGGGACAGCTCGCGCAGGTTGCGCGTTTCGCTGGCCAGCTTGGCCTTTGCATCGACCTGCCCGAAGAACAGGAACATCGCGCCTGTGGCGGCGGTCACAACGCCCAGCGCCAGCAAGGTCTCGGTGAGGGTGAAGCCCAGCGCGCTGCGCACGCCCTTGGAAAGGCGGGTGAGGGTGGGCGAACAGCGGGGGCGGATCGTGTGCGTCATGCATTCAGCATGCGATGCACCTTGGATTCCGCAAGCCCCTGTTTCTAGTCAAAAAAAGTTGGATTTTCCATCTTGACATTGCTCGGTGGTCTGGTTGCATGGAGTTAGGGGAGTGGGGCGACCTACTCACGAAGACCGATTTAAATAACCCAAGAGACCGCCGCCATGATTGAAAGCCCCACCCGCTCGGCCCGCCCCATTGCTGGCCTTCCCTTCGCGCACATCCCACCCACGGCTCCCGCGTTCCTGCCCGAAGGCAAGCTTCGCCGGCAAGCCCGGCTGGCCCGCCAACAACGCCACTTCGAGCGCCAACTGCGGAAGGAGCTGAAATGGAAATGACCGTCCACCGGCTTGCAGAACGACTGTTACAGGCCATTGAGCACTGCAACCCTTGGGCGCTGAGAGAAGCCATCGCTGCTGTCCGCGAGGCGCGCCTGGAGGCTTGGAGGGGCCTAACGGCTTTCCCGTCCTTGGACCACCCGGTGGGGCCCAACGGAATAACCGCTTTCCACGTCGCTTGCATGGCGTGGCACGTAAACCAGGACCACCCACACAAACGGCAGTGCTACGACAAGATGGCCGGAATCCTGGCCGAAGCCGGGGCGGACGTGTTCGCGGAGTTTGGTCCGGCAAAGCAACGCTGGACGATCATTGAAGCACTGCATGGCGCAGCACCACCGTCTGTCAAAGCATGGATGGCCTCCCAGCCGTTCGATTTGCATTGCTCGCCTTCAAGCGTCGCCCACACGCTGCGGTGGGACTGCCGTCGTCCAGTCGCCTCGCGGGAAGAATAGAAAAGAATCCAAGGCCTGAACGGCCCGAAAGGGTTGCAAAAACATGCACTTGCGCAACGGTGGCGTCGGGGTAGATTCGGTAGGAACCCCTATCTACTCACGAAAGGATGCCGTATGCGCCTGTGCAACTTCTCACTCAAGGGTGGCGTCGGCCGCACGACGCTGGCCCTGAATCTTGCCGGGTGCTATGCCCGTGACCCCAACCTGCGTGTGTTGGTCAACGACCGGGACAGGCAGAGTTCATGCCTGGCATTCTCCGGGCTGTCGGACGAAACACCTTTTACCGTATCCCGCTCACGCTCCCCCGGCTTCGATATCGAGATCATGGACATGCGTAACGACATGCCTGATAACGAAGCACTCCCGGATGCCGATCTTTACCTGGTGCCCACGTTGCTCGATGTGGCGAGTTTTGTCATTTTCCTGCGAACCGTGGATGTGCTGGAGAAAAAGGGGAAGCGTTATCTGCCGATCGCCAATAGGGCCAACGAGAAGCGGGCAGCCCATCGCCGCCGCCTGGAGCACCCCAAGATGTCGGGAGCGATCCTGGTGCGCGATCGAGCGTTGTTTGCGGACTGCTACGAGGAGGGAAAGACCGTGTTCGACGCCAACGGTCGCTGGGCCCGGGTGGCCCAGGAGGAGATCCACGCCCTGGCTGTCCGGGTGCACGACATCCTTGTCGCTGGTGCAGGCCGGAGGGCTGCGGCATGATGGAGCTTCCCTTGGTTTCCCTCCCAGACCTACCCATGGCCACTCGCAAAGCTCCTGCCAAGAAGGCTGCCACGAAGAAGGCCGTCAAGCGCACCTTGGATGACGTCAAGGACGTGACCCATGCCAAACCCCGCCGGGCCAGCAAAGCGGACACTTCGACTGTCGCCCGCATCCCGGAGCACCTGTTGCTGGGGCCGGGCGACTACCCGCAGCGCAAGTCCTACTTTGACTACGACGACAGCCAGAAGGCAGGAAGCGTGGGAGGCAAGCGGGTTCACATGGTCATGCCCCGATCGGTCACGCTGCACGACTACCGCCGTCGGGAGGATGGGCTGCGCCACCACCGGGCCATGGTGACTATCCCGCCAAAGCTCCGCGAGAACATCGCCAAGCTGTTCGGCTTTGACGATTCGGAGGACGCCGGTAGTGAAGTCGCGTTGACCACCGCCATGGTGGCGCTGGCAGACTACGCGGCCGCGTCGCTCATCCAGGACAACACGCTGCTAATCGTGAGCTCGCCGGTGGACGAGCACGCGGAGGTCCGCAAGGCCGCCAGGGTGGCGGTGCGGAATCTGGGGATGAGCAAGAACGGTAAGATCTACTGAGCGTGGCACTTGCCCCTCTGAATGCTGATCAAGAGGACGCGATCTGGGCCAAAACCTGGCGTATCCCAGGCATGACGGCACAGCCGCTGACGGGTTGGCTGCTTCACTCGATGGGAATCTGGGCAGACAAGCGCACGCTTTCTGATCGGGTGCTCAAGATTTTTAAGGTCTCCGCCAAGACGTGGGAGATCGGGATTCCACGCAGGCCTAAGAAGCGGCAGCAGGTCTGCGATGGTCTGGTTGCTTACGTCCAGCAAAGCCACACTGAACTGATGCCGGAGTGTGCGGAGCGCCAAGCCCGTGCAATGGAGCGAGCCGCACGCGCGCTGGCCGAATATCCAACGCTTCCTCCATGCAGTTTTTTCCACCAGACAGTTGGCATCGCGGGTGGAGACCGCTTGGAAGCACTAGCAGTTGCCTTAGATGAGGTTTCCGCAGATGTTGTGCACGGGCGGCTATCCAGGGATGGCCTTTCCGTGGCGGTGGTCAAAGCGGCAGCAGAGGTAATTGGGCTACCCGCGGGAGCTATGCAGCCGGACAGCCGGCTCGATCCAGGCTTGGACGGGTTGCTCCTGCTATTGGCTCAGATGGATCACGACCTCACCACTCCCCTGATGGCTAACGCGGGTGAGATCAACAGCTTGGTGGCACTTTTGATTGATTCGCCCGGAAGTGGGGCGAGGAAGCGGGTTCAGCACCGACTTTTGGACATCTACTTCGCCTTGGCGCTTGCCGCACGCGGGCGTGACCTGCCAGAGAGTTTGCCGAAGGTCAGGGAGATCGAGGACGCGCTCATGGGCGGCCCGCCTGAATCCGGAGGCCAGTCCTGGGTGGTGCGTTGGCGCAATGGAACCAAAGCGCTTCGAGAAGAGGATGTGCTATCGGTGATCGCGCACGTCGGACACGTTTCGGGGAAAGACGTGTCATGGACGATGCGCCGTCTCTATGCTGCAGCCCAAGCGTGGGGGAGGGTGGAAGAGCAGGGTGTGGAGGCGGTAATGCTGGCCGGTGAGCGCTACAACCAATGGTGGAATGCTCTGTGCAACCAGGGGCGGGTCAAAACCCCATGGGTCCAACCCTACTGGTCCCAGTTCTCGCAGAGCAAATGATGAAGCGGCTCCCCTCACTTCGAGGCGAAGCCGCCATGGCTCACTTGCCGTTCCGCTTCGCAACCACTGAGGCTGCTTTGGCCTTGAACGCCCGTTGCTGAGGAGAGGGGCTGGGTTGCCGATCCACCGCGCTTTGGATGCGTCGCTGGGCCGTCTGCGTCATTGGCTTCTTCTTGCTGTTGCTCATTGTGTTCTCCTTTCAGGAGGTTGGGTGAGCGGTCAGCGTAGGAGGGAGAGCGGGGGGAGTGGGTTAGGAATCTTGGAAGTTTGACGAATCCGTGGGGAATACGGGGGCCAAGCACCGGCTATCCCGGTAGGGCGGTGCTGTTTAACTCGGACGACCCGTGCCCCACCAGCCTCTTTCTTAAAGCTTCCTTGGACATCTTCGGTGGGGCGGTTAACGTAAGATCCTTCCCGTCCAACGAACGGTAGTAGGGATCATCCACCCCAGCAGTGACGTAAACGACCAGGTCCGGCCCGATGGTCAACAGGCCCGCATCGAACAACGCGTGGATGTCCTTCCGTAGCAGTAGCCCGTTGCTCAAGGCGTTGGTAGATGCCCCGTTGTAGGGGACGATGTGGGCCGCGTCGATGACGCTTGCCAGGGCGGTGCCGGTGACCATGCACACCGCTCCGTAGTGATCGACCAGGCGTTTGCGAAACTCGGCTTGGCCCTCTCGGATCACACGGAGGACCTGCTCCATTCGCTTTCCCTCTGCTGCGACAGCGTCAGGAGCGGGGGGCAATGGCTTTTCCACCCTTAATCGCCCGCTTTCCTCAAGCACGCCTTGGAGGGCTTGGATCACGTCGTGACTGAAAAGCTCGGATGCCGGGCGCAGCTGAAGGTCAATCCCGGACCGGTGCCGGATGTGCGCCAACAGAAGTGCGGCGTCCTCCACATACTTGAGCTTCTTTTCGCGCATGTTCCAGAGTTGGTTCAGCTCGGTAAGGCTGTATACCTTCAGCGCGGACCTAATATCCCGGCTGCTCATCCGAAGGTGGCTCAGCCCCTTTTGCAGGTGTTGACGAACCAGGTATTCCTCCAGCTCCGGCGGGTTTCCATCTTCGTCAGCGCGGATGGTGAACAGGCTGCTGAAGGGCTTGTTGAATTGCTCCTTCCACTTCTTCTTTCGCCGCTGAGGCTTCGACGGGGTCCGGTTAGCCTTACTGTCGCTTCCCTTGTCCTGATCCTTTTCATCCATGTCGGTCAATTGATTGTCTGAGCTTGCCTCAATGGTAAGGGATCCCTGGTGTCCGGGCGCCCTTTCGACTGGCGCTTGCGGGCTTTCAACCACGCCGCCGCCAGATCGTCCACGTCTGCCTGCAGCGCGGCCCGCTCTCCAGGCAGCCATGCCCTCAACGTCCCTTTGGCCACGCCCGCGTCTCGCTTCGCCAAACGCCGCCTTGCTTCCAACCACTGGGCTTTCGTTTCCCCCTCACGTGTGGCTTGACGCTGGGTCCGCATGCGAACCGCATTGGGCTTGTCGCTGTAAGCCGGGACGTGGTCTTTGCCCATGCTGGGCCACAGTGTTTCGTGCGCGCCCTGTCGCCGCAGGCGGATCTGGCGCAGGCTTGGATACCGGGCCATCCACCGGTTCTCAAAGGTGCGGTCGGGAGGGGGAGCAGTCCCCAAAGGCAGGGGAATGACCAACGCGTGGAGGGCAATCAGTTGCCACACCGCCAATTGAAAAACATCCGCGGTCAACCGGAAGGCCACCACCTCGGGGTGTTCCAGCCATTCGCCCTGGTGCACGTTGCGCAAGAGCGCGGCCAAGTCGTTTCGCGTCAGATGGGCACGCTGGGCCAGTGGCCACCCCAACATCCAGCTGTCCGAATGCCGCTCCACGTGGACGAGGAACCGGGGGTGCATCCAGCGCTCTTGGAGCTGGGCAAGGACGGTGGCTGGCTTGGCAAAGCGCCCCACCTCGACCAGGTGGTTGTTGGAGCGCTGCAGGACAAACAGCCGGTCGGCCAGCAAGGCGTCCAAGGTGTCTGGTGGCAGCCGCTGGCTCAACTCGGGCCAGGCCAACAGGTCACGGCTGCCCCGCTCGGTGATGCAGCGCTTGCAAGCCATGCGCAGGTTCTCGGTGTCCGTTGGGCCGCCCTGGCTCAACGGAACGAGCGGTGAAAGCCCCCAGGCGTGGCGACGATCCAAGTCCAGGGGGGCGGTGCAGAAAGCGCACACAGGGCGTTCGGAACGGCGGGCCACGTCCAGCGCCCAACGGGGAGTGGCAGGCGCACGGACGGCATGGAAGGCCAGCACGCGACGGGCAAACGCGTCCAGGTCAGCGGTGGTCATGGGAGCACTCCTGAAACGAAAGCAGGTGGATCATTGATGGGCCAATGGCGGTGAATGAAGGCCATGGCGCGCACCCTTGTTTGACTAAAACGAAATGGGGCGAGGGCTCCGCGCTTTCCTTCCAGGGGTTCTTTGGCTGCCCACTTGCGATTCGGAAAACACGGTGTCGGTGTATCCAAGGGCATTGCACACGTTTGACTAAAACCAACGTGGCTTGGGTGTCGTGGGGTGGTGCGGCGGGTGGGCGAGGGCAACCTGTCCTGGGGATTCGAGGCAATGCGAAATAGTGGGCTGAGAAACTCCGCACGGATTCCCGGGGTGGGGCATCGGTGGGCGTGAGGGGTGGAAGAGCGGGAGCGTTGCGTGGGCATGGTGTGGGCGATGGTCCTGTGGGGCGAGGGGCGTAGACCACCAATAGCGCACCTGGGGCAACACGCAAGGGGCCGCCGAAAAGCAACTGCAAGAGCCCAACGTGTGTGGAAGCAATGTCGGCAGTGGCAGAGAAGCAGGAGCCCGGACGGTTCCCCAGAGTCGTCATACACATGACGCACTGAAGTGGGAGTGCGTTTTTCGCCCAAGAATCGCTGTAACGCCTGCCGAAACCTCAATGCAATCAAGGCCTGGCCATGTCACCACCGAATGGAGACAGTGTCAGTGCTTGTTAGCTCGTTTGGCCCATGTTTTTCAGGCTCCTGACGTGGGGCCTTGCCAACTCCGAGATTCGCGGTATCGGTGGAGTAATCCCGAAACGGAGTTACTCGACCAATGGCGTTCGTTCGTCAAAACGTAAACCTCGACCGTGGGCAGCTGAAACTTGCTCAGCGGCTTGCCCGTGAATCGGGCAGTGGGTTCAGCGCTTACGTGCGAGAGGCGCTGGAGCGACACAACACCGCCACGTCCGTGGTGAGCGTGCTGGAGAACGCCAACGCTCAGCTGGAGCGCCTCATTGACGATCTGCGGGAAGAGAACGCGCTGTTCCGGAGTGCGCTCCAAGAAGACCTGCGGCGGTTGCGAGACGAAACGAAGGCGGAGCAGGACAGCGCCATTCAGCGCTACGAAAAAGCGCTTCGCAAGGTCGTGACGGCGGCCCTCTCGCAACCCTCTCCAAAAGGTTCTGGTGCGGCCAAGGTGCCCGCAACCGGACCCATGACTGCTCCACGCACCTAATTTTCCCCCACAGCAGGAGATCCATCCCATGAAACGTTTTTCCGTTCCTCTCACTCTCTGCCTGGCGGCGTTCTTGCCGCTTCAGGTTTCCGCCCAAGCCGCCCCTGATGCGGTCCATGCCGCGGAGGACGATGGCAAGCCCAATGCCGACAAGAAGCGTCTGTTCAAAGCCGGTGGCATCGGCTGCGTGGCCGGCGGAGCCATCGCCTTGCTCACGGGCAAGAAAGACAAGGCCCTGGGCGCTTGCGCCGCCGGTGCTGCAGTGGGGGCTTCGGCGTCCTACGTGAAGCAGCAGCGGGAGCACGCCGAGCAGGCCGCCGACGCCGCCCGTGCGGCTGGCATGAAGGCCGAAGTGGTCACCAAGACCGAAACCGTGGATGGCAAGCAGGAAGCCGTCCTGGATTCGTTGCGCTTGAACTACAACCCCACCGACATGAAGCGGTTGGACAGCGAAACTCGGGCCTTCCTCGACAAGTTCGCGGGTCTGTTGAACAAGTCCAGCAACGGGTTGACGGTGGTGTTCAAAGGCGCCGACAAGGCCGCCTGCCAGGTGCCCATCGTTGAGCTGGCCAAGCGTGGCGCGCTGTCCAAGGTCACGGTGGACGACCGCTGCGGCAGCGGTGAGCCCGTGATCGTCGTTACCCCGGTGCCTGACGTCCGGTGATCTCAGTGCCCGGGTGTCGATCGATGCTCGGGCTTCCTTCCCCCTTCCGAGGAGCCCACATGACCCCAGAAGAAAAGAACCAAAGAATCCTTCAGCGCAAGCGCAAGGAACTGCTTGAGCGTGCCAAGGCAACCCCAACCGCTTCGCCCACGCAGGAAGAGCGGCTGGTTTCCGATGGCGTGAAAGAAAACCTGAAAGCTGCCGGTCACTGGGCCGGGGTGATCAGCAAGCGCACTGCCGAGTTGACCCAGAAGGGCTTTGTTGCCGCTGCAGAGAAGGCGAAGCAAGCCAAGGCGCAACTGGACGCAAAGCGCACCCGAGAAGCCCAGGAACATCGTGGTGTCGAAGAGAAGCCTCAAGACGCTCCGCTCACCGTGGAGCAGGAAATGTTGGTCAGGCAACTGACGTCCGATGCAGCTGCACCGGTTCTCGTAGGAGCGGGTGATAAGGGAATGTGCACCGTTTGGGAACTGGTTGATGAATTTGGAGAGCCTGGCGCACAGGTTGCAGATGGATTGGGTGGCCCATCGGTGGACGCCAAGGCGTTGAGCAATGAAGATACGGCAGCCTTGGTCAATCTGTCTCAGCAGGACGCAGTGGAAGTCCTGTCCGTTCCCGCGGTGCTTGAAGGGTCCAACCGGCCCCCGGAGGCCGCGTCACCAGAGCAGCCAGTAACTCCAATCCAACCCAGCCCCCGCTCTCGTTTGCCTTGGGTCTTGGCCGGTGTGGTGGCGGTGGTATTGGCCGCGGGGGCGATCTACTTCTTGCTTGGGAAGAACAACCAGGTGCCTCCGAGCACACCGCCTCCCTTGATGCCGGTTGCCACTCCAGCCGTTCCCGAGCAGCTGCCCAAGGTGGTGGAGGACCCCGTGGTCCCGCCCGTTCCAGCAGTGCTTCCAGAGCAGGCCGAGCCAGAACCTGCGATCGAGAAGCCAGAGCCGGTCGACGCTCCCCCGGTAACGACGACAGCGCTGATTGCGTCCCAGCCCAAGCCTTCGCCGAAACGTGCGACCGCCCCATTGCCGAGGACGGCCCCCGCACCCGCCGCCGAGCCAAGGAATGACTGGCAGCAAAAAGCCAACGCAGACCTGGACGCTTGGGCGAAGAAGTCGGGGATCGACTGATCCCCCTTGCGCATCCGCGGATTCGATCTAGAAAGAAGTGACCTACTCACGAATAAGGGGGCGACATGTTCAAGTGGCTGTTCACGCAATACCGGGAACCCGGAAAACTTCACTTCGGCTCAAAGTGGCTGAACCTGCACGGGCGCTTGTTCCTCGGCAGCCCTGAATCGTTTGGCATGGGCCACCTGAGCGAAGGCGTCCGCCGCACTTTCTACTACTTGCGCGCCGATCGCAGGCCTCCGGTCAGAGACGACGCCGCGTATGAGGCGTGGACCAAGGATCGGCTCTACGCGAGCAAGGTTGAGCAGGTCGCAGAGCGCTGGGTGGCCAAGGCGGGCTTCCTGGCGTGCGCGCCGCTTTGCTTGGTGCTTGCCGTCTTGGCGCATTGGCTTCGTTGATTTGACAGGGGAGGGAAACAGAGATGGAAGCAATCAGTTTGTTCAACGTGCTTGACTGGACGAGTGGCTTGGGCCGCAAGTTCCGACGGAAGAGCGGCGAGCCTTCGGGCGTGAAAGAAGAAATCATCGTCCAGTCCCACGAGGAGTATGAAAACCTCGTGGGTCGCTTTGACGTGACCGATCGCGTTCGCAGCCGAGAGCTCGATGTGCCGGAGGCTGATCGGGATTTCGCGAAGGAATGCGGCGCGGTCTGGGACGAGAACGCCCAGGTGTTCAAGGTGCCCGAAGGACGCAGCGAGGACGAGTTCCAGGAGTGGTGGCCGAAGGTTCCGGAGGATTTGCGTGACACCCAATCGCGGATCATCACGACGAAGCGTGGGCGGCGTGCCGAGGGCTTCTTGCAGGGCAACGACATGGGGCAGGGCGGCGACAGCCTGGCCACTCCCTTGATGTATCTGGCCTTCCCCGTGATCGGCGTTCTGGCAACCTTCCTGGTGAGCCTCATCGGTTGGGCCGGCTGGGCCGCTCTGCTGCTGACCATTCCATACTTCATCGCCCTCAAGCAAGGCGAGGGCATGAAGGAGGCCCTGAAAGCCCTGGTGCTGCTGCAATGGGTTCCGATGGCGCTTCAGTTCATGGTCGGCGACAGCAAGGGCGGCACCGAGGTGGCAATGCAAGCCGGCGGCATGGCTGTGTATGCCCAGATGGCCAAGACCTACCTGTGGTGGGCCTTTGGCTTGGTCGGCGTCCTGTTTGTGGTTTGCTTTGTGGCGGCGGCCTCGCACCCGCACCGGGGCGTCATTGGCGGGACAGCCGCGCGCTTCATTCAAGCGATGCAGTGGGTGGGCCTCATCTTTGCCGCCTTGGTTGTCGCCAAGGTCCTGCCGTTTGGCTTGGGCGAGGCGGCACCTTACGTGTTGGCCTGCATGTATGCGATGCAATACGCCGAAGGCAACTTTGTCCAAAACGCCGCCCGGCTCTACCTGCAGAACAACGACAACAACCTGGCCACCCAAGGGGCGTTGATCAACTCACACGTCAAGGCACGTGAACAGCAAGCCGAGGCGGCCCTGCGGGACAAGACCCCGCTGATCACCATCGGGCGCGCCACGGGGCATCTGTCCGACAAAGGTTATGGCTACTCGCCCGACTTGGGCACCGTGATGATGTTCTCATGGCGCGATTGCCAGCAGGGCCTGCTCGTGTTCGGGGCCATCGGTTCGGGCAAATCCTATGCCGCGTTGCGACCCATCGCTCGTCGGTTCCGTAAAGCCGCCTTGGCAATGGCGTGTGTGGCGTCGGAACAAGGCGATGTAAGGGAGCGTTTGACGCGGCAGAAGCTGGCCGGCGGTGCTCTCATTGCCGACGGTAAAGACGGAGCAATCATCGCGGATCTGGAAGGATTGTTCGACATCGTCGTCAAGCCAGGAATGCGCGTGGGGCCCTATGAAGGGTTGGCGCCGGATCAGATCGTGCGGGCATTGCGCGGCGCATCCGGTGGGCGCGTGGACGAGAAATCCAAGCTTTGGACGGATGGTGGCGATGCGTTTCTCTACCACACGGGCATCATCCTTCGTGCGCTCGTGGATCACGAGATGGCTTACAGGTCCTGGTGCTCGGCCAAGCTGGAAGGGTTGGAGCGTGCACAGATGAACGCGGAGCTTGAGCTGGTCAAACAGCGAAAGCTGGGCGAGGACGTGGCCGAGACTGAGGCGTTGATCGAGCGGATCGCCGAGCAGATCGCCATCCATCGAATCCCGGTGAGCGACGACAGGCAATGGCATTACACGCCATTCCACCACATCAAGTTGTTGTCCATTGTGGAACGCGTGATTCCCGCCAGCCCCGCGCCTCGTGCCAATGCAAAGCTGATGGAGGTGGTGAAATACTTGGGCCTGGAAGAGGCGGACACGAGCCATGAAGAAGAGGGGCGGCTGGCCTATGCGGCTTACCTGCAGCAGCACCGCCTTCGTCAGGACAACGCTCCCGAAACCATCCATCCAGACCTCTTCCGTCCCATGTCTCAGCTGCAGAGCTCGCTGGAATGGGCGTTCCAGGAGATTCCCGCGATGCATCCGGAACAGAGACAATCGTTCACGCTCAACTCACGAGGGCTGCTGGAGAAGCTCTTGCGGGGCGAAAAGCTGCGGGACAGCAAGACGGACATGCCTTGGCATTCGATTGAGACGGGCGAGGTGGACGTGTCCGACGCACTCTATGGAGCCATGGTAGGCCTCTTCTTGCCCCCCACCCAATTCGGTGAAGCGGGTGAAATGATGATGCGCCTGCTCAAACAGCGGGTCATGAACGGAATCAAGGCGCGTGGTGCATTCGGCGACAAGTGGCGCGAAGCGTTGCCTGGGCAAACCGAGGTGATGTTGATGATGGACGAGGCCCACCTGTTGTTGACGGCCGATGACATCAACCTGTTCTCCGTTTCGCGCTCGCTGGGGTTGATGCCCGTGCTTGCAACGCAAGGGTTTGAAAGCTTGGTCAACGCCTTTGGATCAGTCAACGAGGCGGAGCTGATGGCCAACACGATGCAATCGGTGATCGCGCTGAAGTGCTCGCACAACACCCACGAATACCTGGAAAAGCGGTTCGGACAGGCAACGTTGACCACGTTCAAACAGCGCACCCGGGGCATCGACTACCAAGGCGGCATGAACAATTGGCGCCACTCCGTGCTCAACGACCCGGATCATGCCTACGCGTCCGCCTACGACAAGATGCGAATGGAAGGGGCCGGGCGGTTGACGGCTTCGCGCATCGACGCCGTGACGGGTCGCCGCTGGCGGATTGGATCGGAGGACACGCTGGGCCAAGACGAGATCGCGCGCGACATCGACATGCCCACCGGGGGCAAGCGCGAGGTGCAGCCGCTCTTCCTGCAGGAAGAATACTCCGCTCTTCTTGAGCCCCGCGGTCACGCCATCGTGGCGCTGAGCCGTGCCGGCATCAAGCGCTTCGACCTGGCGGAGCTGCTGCCCGACGCGGATTGATGCGGATAGGCGAGGGGGTTTGCCCCCTTGCCAAACCTGCGGATTGATCAACGATGAGCCTATTCACCCCAGCGGAGGAAACAAACATGAGCAACACCCTCTCCCAACCCATCGAAGAAATGACCGAGCTGCGAGCACTCCAGGCGCAGCGCAACGAGCGGCTTCTGGTCGATCGCCCACCGCCCCAGAAGGACAGCGCGGCCCGGGCCGACTTCGAGCAGAACGTGGCCCAAGACCAAGACGCCATCGAGCAACGCCGACAGCGCGTTCTGGATTGGGCAGAGAAGGCCTCGCCCGATCAGATCGCCGCGCTCCAGGCAAAGATCCAGGAGGCCGACAAAGCCGTTCGTGATGCAAAGCCGGACGACAAGCACGAGCAGGTGGTTCATGCGACCGTTGCGCAGTGGCGGCAGCAACGCGGGGCCCAGCGGGAGGAGACCCCTCCCATGTTGACCCGTGAGCAGCGGATGGAGAACGGACCTGGGCGCCTGGGATACGCCGATTACGCCCGCAGTTCGTTGAAGGAGGCGGCTTTCATGAAGGACTACGCTGCCAATTACGATTGGGAGAAGCACCAGAAGCAGGCCCAACCGAACGTCTTCCGACAGTAATTTTTCATCGATGTTCAAATCTGCCCGGTTCTGCGCAGAATCGGGCATTTTTGCGTCTTGACGTCCAGTTTGATGGTGCTTTACTGGTTTTGTAAAGAGTAGGTAGACCTACTCATAAAGCCAAAAGGAGAGCCACCATGTCCACGTTGTTCAATGCCCTCAAAGACTTCGCTTTCGAAAACGCGGTTCCACTGCTGACCAGCTTGTTCCTGCTGACCGCGGCCTTCGCAGCGGCTGTTCTCGTCTACCCCCCGGCCGTTCCGGTTCTGCTCAAAGTGGTGGCCATGGCGGTGGCGGGCTTTGTGACCATCGGGGTAGTGGTCCAGACTTCCTTCCGGTGAGCAGCCGGCGCTGGCTCAAGCTGCGTGCAAGGTGCAGGAAGCGTTGGCGCCGGTTTGACTGGGATGGGTTTGATTTCTGGTTCTACCCCGCGCTGATTTTCTACATGTTGGGTTGGATCGTCTTTGGCCCACCCGACAGCGTTTAGCGTTCGGGTCAGTAGTCCGGTAACGAAGCCGGGGCAGTCTGTAAAACTGCTGGTTCACTCCCCTGCAGGTTCAAGTCCTGCCTGACCCACCATTTCTGCGTGTTGGCTTGACGGCCAGCGATTCAACGCTACAACCATGGGGATGGACACCCAAGAATCCCTGTTGCGCCTCTTGCGTCCCCTGGGCCTCCAGCGAGCGGAGGCCTTGACGGGCGCGCTCGCGCGCGAAGCCGATGCGTCCAAAGGCCTTCACGATTCGCAAGTGTTGGCGCGTGCCCACGCCCTGAGCGTTGCCCCTGTCGAGGGTCGGTTGGGCGATCTGGTCTGGCAGGTCCGCCAGCGGAAGCACGATGATGTGCCCCAAGTGGACCTGCGCTGGGGCTTGCATAGGCTTGGGTTCGACGCGCCCACGCGGGCGTCCACCCAGAACCTGGTGCGTGCTTACGAGAGGCGCTTGGCAGACCGTGACGAGCCGATGGTTTACAGCACCTTGGCAGAGAGGGTGGCTGGGTTGTCCATGGCAGAGCACGTCTCGCTCTTCCAAGGCATGGCGATGGCGGTGGAGGAAGCGCGGGCACGGCAGTCCGATGCAAACCGGTTGCGGGAGAACGCACCATGGCAGGGCTGGCTCGTGGGGGCGTCCCGGGCGGGCCACGAAGCAGCACTGCTGGCCTGCATCGGCATGGGCGCGGACGCCCGGCTGCCCGATGCCAGCGGCAACACGCCACTGCATCATGCGGCCCGGTTTGGTCGCGCCTTGCTGGTCACCCCGCTGGTCCAAGCCGGCGCTGATGTGGCGGCCCTCAACGGCCACGGGTGGGCACCGCTCCACCTTGCCGCCCTTCACAAGCACGCCCGGGCCTGCCTCCACTTGATGGCCCACGGCGCCAATCCTGAGCAGCCAGGGTGGCGAGGGCGGACCCCAACGCGCATGCACCGACATGAGCAAACCCAAGCCCTTTGACGCGCTGGGTGACGTGCCCGGCAGCGTTGCGCCTTCCCAGCCGGTCCGATACTGGCACCGCGCCGTTCTTGCCGGTGCATTCGTTTTTGGCTTGGCCTACGTGGGGAGCATGGGCGTTGCCTGGCTCTTGCCGAATCCCGATGGCTCGCTCATCCGCTTCGCCGATGCTTTGAAAGGTGGTCTGGTGACCGCTTTTCACTTCCTGACCGCTGGCATCTCGGCACGTGCTCCGGCACGGGAGTTCATCGAACTGGTGTCCTACCACCACCCAGTGGCGACATGGTCCCGGATCGGGGTGTCGCTTCTGCTGGCGGCGGGCCTCGGTCTGCGGGTGTTCCTCAAGGCGACCGAGCCGGTGAGCAACACCTGGCACCTGTCCGGACCGCGGTTGCTGGAAGGAAAAGAGGCCGTGGACGAAGCCCGGCACCGCTTGATGACACCCAAGGAAGCCGAGGCGGATCCCTTCGCCCTGTCCCTCCACCCCGATCTGTTGCTGTCTAAAAAGCATTGGGCGCGCCACGTCCTGATCACCGGCTCGGTGGGTTCGGGCAAGAGCGTCATCCTCAAGCACATCCTGGAACAACTGACGCGAAAGAGGGACGCAAAGCTGTTCCTTTACGACATCAAGGGTGATTTCACGTCGATTTTCAAAAGGCCCATCATCGTGTCGCCCTTCGATGCGCGCTCCCACGTGTGGGACGTCGCCGCCGACGTGCGGACCCCGACCCAAGCGGCGGCGTTCGCTGCCTCGATCATCCCGGAGGGCGACGGCAACGCAAAGTTCTGGAGCATGGCCGCCCAGGACTTGTTAATTGGGTGCGTGCGCGAGCTCCAAAACACCCGGCCTGGCCAGTGGGGGTGGCGCGATCTGGCGGCCGTGGTGCGCCGTCCGGCCGCGGAGATGGCCGCAGGCATGCGCCCGCATTACCCCCGCGGCGCCGCACTGGTGCGTGACCCGGAAAGCCAGACCACGTCCAGCGTGCTGTCTTCCTTGGGGGGCTTCACCCGCCTTATCGACGATCTGGCCATCGCATGGCCCAAGGTTGGCAAGCGCCGTTTCTCGATGACCGAGTGGATACGGGACGACTACAACGGGCGCAAGCAGGTCATCGTTCAATCCGGACCGGACCCAACCCTGACGAAGGCCTACATCGCCGCCATGATCAACGTGGCCGTGCCGGATCTCATTGGGCCAGGCTTGCCGGACAACGAGGGCGGGCGTGGGCTCTACTTCGTGTTCGACGAGCTGACCAGCGCCGGGCGCTTGAACATCGATCCCTTGCTGGCGTTGGGACGCAGCAAAGGAGTGGTGGCCATCATGGCGGTCCAGGATCACTCCCAGATTGAGTTGGTCTATGGGGACAAGACCGCCCAGGCCTTCTCGTCGCTGGTGGGGACCCACGTGGTGTGCCAAGTGCAAATGGGGGCGACCCGGGACAAGCTGGCCAGCCAGCTCGGCAAGCGAAAAATCGCCTGGCGTGGGCACGAGGACAAAGCCCAAGTCCACGAAGAAAGCCGCGCGTTGGTTTCCAGCGGTGAGCTCACCGATCGGCTGGGTTTCCGAAAAGGCAAGCGCTACGGTCCCGAGACGTGGGGCATCGAGGCGATCGTGCAGATGGGTGGGGACGTGCTGTTGCTGACATGGCCCGGGAAGAGCCACCCAACGGTTCGCGAGGGGCAGGTGGCCGCTGCGTGGACCACCAAGCCAGCTGGCCCGGTGGTCGAGGGTGAAGGGCCATCACCGGCCGCGTCCCCTGCAAGCGCTGGCGCGTCCGCCTTCCCAACCACCGCCGAAGGCATCGATGCGGTGCAGCGGGTATTGACCATGACACCGGAGGAAATCGACGCGCTTTTCCAGCGGTGAGCGGCCTTGCCAACTCTCCGTTTTCTGGGACCTTGGAACAGTCAACGTTCTTTAGGGGAGCCCCATGATCAATCGCACGCCCATCAATGCCAAGGGCCAAAACTCGCACAGTGGCAACATGTTCGACTACATGCTGGCCACCGAGCGCCTGACCATCGACAGCGCCGTGGCCTATTACGCCGGCAGCGGTCCCGATCCGCGGCAGACGCTCAACTGGGGCGGCAAGCTCGCCGCCGAACTCGGCCTGGAAGGGCAGCCGGTCACCCGTGAGGTGATGGAAAAGCTTGGCAAGGGCTTTTCTCCCACCGGAAGGCCGTTGTGCAAAAACGCGGGCAAGGAGCCCCAATTGGTTATCAAAACGGATCGCTGGGGAAACGTGCGGTTGGACGACGACGGCAAGCCGATGGAGAAGTGGGAGGGGGGCCATCGGGTGGGGTTCGATCTGACCATTTCCGCCCCCGGGGACGTGAGCGTGGCGTTCGCGCTGGCGGATGATCGCGAGAAGCTGGCCATCCTGGAGGCCCACCGCCAGGCCTGCGCCGTCGCGATGCGCTACATCGAGAGCAAGGTAGAGACCCGGCGCGGAGAAGCGGGCGTAGACGTTATAGGCACGGCGGGATTGGTTTGGGCAGCCGCCGACCACGTCAGCAACCGGAACGTGGAATCCGACCTGCACACCCATCATCTTGTGTTCGGGGTTTCGAGGGGCGAGGACGGTCGGTGGGGCACCTACGACGCAATTGAGATCTATCGTCACACCCGCGCTGCGGATCACCTCTACAAGGCCGAGCTCTACAACGCAATGAAAGCGTTGGGCTATGGGATCCAGCGGGAACGGGAGGTGGACGTGATGGGGCACGAGACGGGCCAGATTCTCACCACGATTGCCGGAATCGACCGGGAGCTGGTGCTTAAGATGAAGACCCGCCGCCAGGAAATCCTGGACTACGTCAAAGAACACCCCAACGCCAGCCACGACGAGGCCTGCAAGGCCACCCGCAAGAAGAAGGAAGAACCGCCCTTCGAGCAGGTGGTCAAGGACTGGCAGCAAACCTTGTCCAACATCGCTAAAGAGCACCCGGAGCTGGTTCCCACCACCCAGTCGCTCAAGCAGACGAAAGGCCAGCACCTGGACCCGCATACGTTTGACGAGGTTTTGAAGCGCATGCACGAGAACGAGGCGATGTTCTGCGAGCATAACCTGGTCCGGGAGTTGGGGATGGAGTTCGCCGGGCAAAAGAACTCGGAAGAGGTTCTCCAAATGGTGAAAGAGTTCACCGAGCAGGACGATCTGGTGCGCGTGAAACCCGAATACCTCCACAAAGAGGACCGTGGCGCTAGGCTGGCACGAAGGCACAGTGAGGACCGTTTTTCCGCCACCTGGATGGTCGAATTGGAGGCCGAGATCATCCGCCGCTCGAAGGAGCGAGAGAGCGAGACGGACCTGAAGCTTTTCCGCTCCACCGTGGATCGGGAGATCGCCGCTTACGAAAAGCGAAAGGGGTTCACCCTCACAGAGGAGCAGAAAGCCGCCATCGGTCACCTCACTTACGGCACGGCCGGTGTGGGGGTCATGTCGGGGTTGGCCGGCACCGGCAAGACCACCGTGGCCGAGGTCTACAAGCAGTGCTTCGAAGCCGAAGGAAAGCAGTTGATGGGCTTGGCCGTGTCGGGTAAAGCCGCGGCCAAGCTGGAAGAAGAGTCCGGGATGCCCTGCATGTCTGTTGCAAAGTTCTTTTCCCAGATCCGGCAGGGCAAGGTTGCTCTGACGAAGAAGGACGTGGTGGTGCTCGATGAAGCCGGCATGGTGGCCACCGATGACACCTTGAAACTCATGACCTACTGCCAGGGGGTGGGCGCCAAGCTTGTCATGCAGGGAGACAGTGACCAGCTTCAGCCCATCGCTGCGGGCAACGGCTTTGAGCTCGCGAAGATGGCCTTGGGGGACAAGAAACTGACCGAAATCCGCCGGCAGAAGAACGCTGATGACCTGACCACCGCCAACAGCTTCTACGAGCGGGACGCCGAGGGAAAGGTCAAGAACATGCGACGCGGGCACCGCAGCCGCCAAGGCACATTCCATATGGGCGAAGAAATCCTGAACAACCTCAAGCAACGCGACTGCATCGACGACTTCGGCACGGACAAGCAGGCCATCAAAGCGTTGGTGGACGATTACTTGAAAGACAAGACGCCCATGGACGAGAAGCTGGTCTTGGCCCACACGCGCTCTGAAGTCAAGGCGCTCACCACAGGAATCCGAAAGGGGCTCCAGGAACAAGGCGTGCTGGACAAGGAGGAATTCACCTTCCGCTCGATCGTGAAAGGGCAGTGGGAGGACCTGACGCTCTCACGCCGCGACCGTGTGATGTTCACGGCGACCAACAACGACTTGGGCGTCATCAACGGCACCGAGGGCACGGTGGAGAGCATTCGGAAGGACAAATCCGGTGGCTACGACCTGGTGGTGCGCATCGACTCTTCGAACCCGAAAGAGGACGGGCGCATCCTGAAGTTCAACACCAGCGAGCACAACGCCTTGGCCCACCGGTATGCCATGACCGTTCACAAGGCGCAGGGGCAGGGGAAATCCGAGGTTTACCACCTGGCCACGAACATGGGCATGCTCGACCAGCAGTCTGCCTTGGTGGCGTTCACCCGCCTCACCAAAGGCAGCTACCGCATGTATACGACGGACAACGTGATGGATCGCTTGGCCGAACGGCTGGGAACCGAACGGCACAAAGAAATGGCGCTGAGCGTCGGACTGTCCAAGAGGCAGGCCGTCCCGGTGCATAACCTGGTCCAGGACGTGGAAGAGTTGTTGGCAGGATTGAAATCGCAAACCCAGGTGCCGGTAGAAAAGCATCGGGGCGCAGTGCACAACCATTGAATGGTTAGTCCATTGCCAGTCGGTCTTCGATTTCCCCGTCATCAGTCTCTGTGAAGAAAGCGAAATTGACCGCATAGAGTTCAATGATGGATTTCATGATGGTAGAAATCCTTGAGTCCGCCATGGATGTTGATTTCGCTTTGAAGATGAGGTGGTAGATGGCGGCCCATGTCGCTGCGCTGTCGTGAAACTTGATACGATTTCGCGGGCCAAGAAGCGAGCGGAATCTGCCCTCGGTAACCAATGCCTCAGCGGATTCTTCATGAACTACTTCGCATGAGGACATGAATAGGCGGCAGTTCTTTGGGATGCCAGACAGAAGTTCAGCCAGTCGCTGATAGGTGACTCCTTCTTGATTGGTCGTGTCGATGCCGTTCTTGTCCCCATGAGCAGAGATGTGCAGGTATCTGTATCCTGAGGCCCTGAAATCTCGAACTGCTGCCTTGAACTCCTTTCGAGTGCGGACATACGAATACTTGGTCTCCTTCCCGTGGAGACGAAGAATCTGAGCTAAGAAGACACCCTCAAACCGGCCATTGCCCTCATCATTCGGATAAAGGGATTCGATGATGTAAACGTTGGGGGTGGTCTTCATTTTTTTAGGTGCTTTGTTTGAAAGCCCATTCTGAGGCAAGAGTCGTTCAACTTGTCAACGGGGGAATGGCGTCTACGTTTACCCAGTGATGCAGCGGGCCAGCAATAAGACACTGGTCCCCGCCACTACCCACGGCCACCACCCCACGCATTCGGAAGGGGCTTTCACCGGTGTTCCCAGCTGCCACCGCCGCTGATGGGCCAGCCATCGCACGTGGGGCGTTGCCCGACGGTGGGGGTTGACCACAATCCCTGGCGGCTTAGCGTAGATGCGCCACCCCTCCCGGGAGGCCTTCACCCGCCACGCCTGCTCATACGCTTCGGCTTCCGCCCTGGTGGCGGTCACCACCTCCAGCGCATGGAACCGGAAGGGACGGTGCCAGCCGCCTTTGGGGGAGCGGTGCTGCTTCTCCCGCTGCTGCGGGTTCGAGCTTTGGCCGATGTAGCAGCCCCCGTCGTCGAACAGCAGGGCGTAAAGGGTGCGGGGCAGTGCGTGATACTTCTCGCTGCGTCCGAGGTTGTGGCGGTGGGGCATGGTCTCTCCGTGAGTAAAACGACCCACTCACGAATAGATCAGAATCTTGAGTTGGCAAGCCTGCTGCGAAGGGTTCGAGACGCCTATAGGCATTCATGTAAGCACTTGGCAACGAACAAGGGCCCCGAAGGGCCCTTGCCGAGACACGATCACCTCCTTTTCGCTGCTGACATTCGTTACCAGCCGATGGCCCAGGCTGCGCCCATGGCCGTGTCCTGCCCGCTGCGGGAAACCCCGATCGAGAAAGCCGATGGGGATCCGCGTGGGGTGGTCACGTCGCGGGTGTAGCCGATGGAAATGGCGGCTTGGCCGCTGCAGCCACCGACGCCCACGGCCAGGCGGTTGCGGTTCTCCCCATGGATGGCCGACGTTGAGGTGGCCATCTGGGCGTTGGCTTGGGCCATTGCGCAGACACCGCTCACCCGCTTGTCGAGCTGGCGGAAACGGCGGTCCGTCTGGTTCCAGCGGTCGTCTTGCTCTCGCTGGTAATCCCACAATTGGCCACCGTTGATCGCGTCCGTGGACCCTGCGGCGATCGCCCCCGCTGCCACCCCGGTTACCCGCTGGTTGCCGGCGTTGATCCCGGATCGGGTGACCGAGGGGCCGCCCTGGACGGTGAAGCCGGCGCTGTTGTGGATGGTTCTGGCGACCTGGATCGAGCCCTGCTCGGACAGCTCAACGGTGTCTTTTAGTGCAACGGTTTGGGTGCCGTTCCCGTTGTCTGTGACTTCGATGTTGGCCCCAGCCACCGCGGTGCTGCTTCCGCCATCCTTGCCGTCTTTACCGTCCTGGCCTGCGGGACCTTGCGGACCGGTCGGACCGGTCGGACCTTGCGGGCCCTGCGGGCCGGTGGCGCCACCACCGCCGCCAGGGTTCTGCTCCAGCTGGTGAACGCGCCCGTCGAGATCGTAGATAGCGCCGGCCACGGTGGTGTAGTTGTTCCCGCTGCTCAGCTGGTAGTTCGGCGCCACGATCACACCGTTCACTACGGTAGCGCCAGCGCCCAAGGTTTCCACGGCGGTGCGCAGTTGGCTGACGGCCACGGCGTCGTTGTCCGCTTTGCCCAAGGCAACCTGGGTCAACCGACGGTTGCCGAACGCTGCGGTCTCTTCTTCATCGCACGTAGTGTTGGCGCCCACGGCCACGCATCCCCTTGCGTTGGCCACGGCCCGTGGCCCCAATACCACGCTTTCCGTGGCGTTGGCCGTGGCAGACGCGCCGAAGGCTGCAGAGTAGGGCGCAAACGCCTGCGCCCATGGGCCCACGGCGGTGCCAGCCTCGCCGGCAACGCCAGCGCCGTAACCGTAGGAACCCGCGAAGTCGGCAGTGGCGTTGGCACCGGGCCCTACAGCCGATGCGCCTTCGCCCTCGGTCTGGGATCCGGCGCCCAACGCAAGGTTGTTAACGCCTTGCGTAGTCGCCCCGATGCCGAAAGCCGCTCCACCGTTTCCATTGGCTCTTGCGGATGGCCCTACAGCGGTCCCGCCATCCCCGAGCGCGCGGGCACTAGAGCCGATGGCCACACCGGTGATCCCGCTGGCCAGGCTGTGCCCGCCAATGGCCACCGCGGAATCGCCGGTGGCTTGGGCTTGGGGTCCGACGGCGACGGCGTAAACCGCGAATGCCTGTGCGCGAGAGCCAATGGCGAGCGCATGTGGGCCCTGCGCTTCGCTCAAGAATCCCAGAGCGGTTGTGCTGCACCCGCGGGCGGTGGCGCGATTGCCCACCGCGGTGGCCCCAAGACACTCACCCGGAACGCCGTTTTCATTCACCTCCACCCCGCCATCGGCGAGGGCGTCTGCCCCGATGGTCGTGGCCCCTATGGTCAACGATTGAGCGCGGTCGCCCACCGCGATGGTCTCGGGTTTGGTGGCAACGGCACCGTTGCCCACTTGAACCTGGGCTTGCGCCGTGCCAGCAACAAGGCCTGCCAGCAAAGCGCAGTGGATGAGGGAGCGTTTCATGGGGTGGCCTCCTGGGTCTGAAATGAGTGAGCGTGTGCACTCACGAATAGATCAGATCCTGGAATGCGCAAGCCCCCCCCCAACGAAACTTCCCGGCGCAACGGCAGGAGGGGCCGGTGCGCCAGGAAGCGGTGGGGCCGACTTTTCCCCACCCCTGTTCTTCTACGACAGGGAAAAAATTCCGCAAGCCCCCTTGCGCGTTTTCGATTCTCCGCTTGCATGGGTGTATCGCTCATGTGAGTAAGGAGGCCTACTCATGTTTCAACGCTTGTTGCTCGCGCTCGCACTGGCCAGCGCACCCGTCTTGGTCCACGCGCACGCGCCAGCCACCGATTCCGTTGAGGTCCACGGGAAGAAGCCTGGGTTTTTCAAACGCCTGTTCCACCGCCACAAAGACGCCCCGCAGTGGGACGGTGTCCAGCCCGAGCTTCGCTCAGCGCTGGAACGCATCGCCTTGCAGATGAAGGACGAGGGCTACGACCTGCGGCTGATGGAGGGCTACCGTTCTAAACAGCGCCAGGCCGAGCTGCTCGCCAGCCAAAAGGGCGTGACCCAGGTGGGGCCAGGCAGCAGCTGCCACAACCACGGTTGGGCCGCGGACATGGTCATCTACAAGCGCGGGCGCCCTTCTTGGGACCTGAAGGACGAGCAGGTGCGGCAGGGCTACCAACGCTTCGGTGAGCTCGCCCAGCAGGCGGGATTGAGGTGGGGCGGGGCTTGGAAGAGCTTCAAGGACATGCCCCACGTCGAGATGCGCAGCGAGTGCCTGGTAGCCATTCGTGGCGGATCTGCCCCCCGCCGATCGCTGCAAACAGTGATTGCCAAGGCCGAGTCAGTGTCTGACGCACCGAAAGCACCCCGTTGGGCCTGGAGCGTCGATTCCGAGCTGGCGCCGGACTGGGCGTGCGAATCCGTGCTTTGCAGTGTGTCGTGGGCGACGGTGAGCCGGCCATGGAGCTATGGCGTAAGGCCGCCGTTGAAAGGACTCCGTCCAGAACCGTTTGCTGAGGCGTCCTGTCCCATGGCCCCAATTGCCCTGAGGCACACATGAGGAAGCGGTCCACCGGATTGCTTCCCTTTTCGGCGGAGAGTGGGGGCGAACGGGTCATCTGCCCTGATCGCGCCGGTTTGGAGAAGATCGAGATTGGCGATCCCAAGGGCGGCAAAAACGGCTGGATCCGTTGCACCGCAAGGGGTATGCTCATCGTGGGCACATTCAAGGGCACCTCCCAGATTCGTGAAACCCAAGCCGTCCAAGGGGTGAGGGCACTTCTCAAGGAAGTCCCACTCTCTCCGCCAATCGAGCTTAACTCGTTGATTTTTATTTGAAATCATCGGTTTTAGCGGATTGGAAAGCAGGAAGCATGCAGAGGAAACACTCGCATGCGCATTCCTCATCATTTGAGCCGGTCTTCCACCGGCCGCTGGTCGTTCGTCCAGCGTGTCCCTGTCGATCTTCAAGCCGTGCTCGATTGCCGGCTCATCAAGCGGACTCTCAAGACCAAAGACCTCGCCCAGGCACACGTGCGTGCAGTCGTGCTTGGGGCGGGCTATGCTCGGCTCTTCGCACAGTTGAAGGATCAACGCGTGGCCAAGCTCAGCAAATCGGACGCTGACCTGCTTATTGCTCGATTGACGAGCGCGGAGAATCTTCAGGAACTGACGCTCAACCGAACCCGCCAACCGGATGGGACGGTGACCGAGCAGTGGCAGATCGACAGCCCGAAGGACCTGAAGCTTTATCGGCAGCTGATGGAACTGGAAGCACAGGGTGGGGCAACCGCCCAGCCGCCGCGGCTCCCAGTGGCCGCCTTCACCACATTCGGAGCGTCGCATCAGGCCACCCCGGCTCGGCAGCCACATGCGCCGGCCATCGAGACGATGACGCTGGGAAAGGCCAGGGATGCGTTCCTGGCGACCCTGAAGGGCTCGACGCTGCCGAAAACTTACACGATCAAGAAGACGGCGGTTGAATCCCTGGTGAGCTTCCTGGGTCCGAAGGCAAAGGTCCATGCCATCACTCGCTCAGATTTGGCGCGTTGGTATCAAGGCATGCGCGAGAGGGGTGCTTCGACCCCGACCCTCACGAACAAGCAGTCGTATATCGGTGGGCGAGGAGGCTTTTTTGAGTGGGCCATGGCGTCGGGCCACTACCCGAAGGGCGACAATCCTGCCTCCGGCCATGTCAGCTATTCCCAGCGTGAGAAGCGGGCCCGGAAGAAGCTGGGCTTTAAGGCGTATGACCGTGCCCAGATCCAAGCGTTGTTCGCGCCCGAGGCGCTCGCCAAGCTCTCAGAGTCGGCTCGCTGGGCCTCCCTCTTGGGACTCTATACGGGGGCGAGGGCGTCAGAGGTCGGACAGTTGCTGGTCCGAGACGTGTTCGAAGAGGACGGCATCCCGTGCCTCCGCGTATCGGACGAAGGCGAGCATCAGAAAGTCAAAACGGAAGTGAGCCTTCGGACGGTGCCCCTCCATCCTGAGCTGCTCAAGATGGGCTTTCTGAAATGGGTGGACGATAAGCGGAAATTCGGCGAAACCAGGCTGTTCCCGGCTACCAAGGCTACTGCCGTGAACGGCCAAGGCAACTGGATCACCAAGGCCTTCAGTCGGCATCTGGTAGAGGTGGGGAAGGGGTGGGAGCCAGCGAAGCGCGGGTTTCACTCACTCCGAAAAACGTTCATCCAAGAGTTGCAGGGGGCTGGTGTGGTTTCAGAGCTCCGGGCACAGATCGTTGGTCATGAACTCGATGACGAGCATCACTCAACTTACAGTCGAGAGTTTACGGCGAAGGAGAAGCTCAGGGGTATTGGGCCCGGTTCTCGCGGCTTGGACACAGTTGAGTATGGGCTTTTTCACCAATCCGGATTCACAAGTAGCCGCTCGTCATAGCCTGGGCGTTTAGTCAAAATCTTACATGTGGAGGTCATGATGTCGAATACGTCAAAGCCCGATGCGTTTGTGTTTTCCCTTGTGGTAAAGGCTGGTTCCGCTCGCTCTTTGGCGGTGGCTATTCCCACATACGGCGAGGCGGAAGTGCTTGAGGGAGCCGAAGCAACTGCTGTGGCTATTAAGCGGCGCTATAGTCTGATCACAGACCTGGTGCTTGTCCGGGAACAGGTAGCACTAAATAAAGAAACATTCTTTGAGGTCGCAGAATCGAAGTTCTTTAGCCTTAGCGCGGATGTTGAGGTTGTTGAGATCCTTGCCTTTGTTGGTGGATCGCTGGCTCCGATTCCGGTCAACTTCCTTGTTCGTAGAAAGCAAGGAGGGCTTGCCCTCTACACGCGCCCGAATCTCGCAGAGGCGGTTGGAGATGCACTCGCAGAGGAAGAGTTAGCTACCTGGGCGAGGACGCCCCGCCAGATTCCGAAGCCACGGGGCGTAAAGCCGTAACATTGCCGGTGCGCTTAATATGATGCTCCGCAATGAGCACAGGCACCTTGCCTACTAACTGGTCCTGCCACAGGGTGGCATTGTCAGGTGAATAGTCAGAGGCCTTGCTTTGCCAATGGCTGATGCACATATCAGTTGCCCTATCTGCTTCTTCCTTTGCTTCTTCTGCGGGCAATCGCGCGAGGCAGCTTAAGAAGGCTTGATTCCAGAACGATTCAATGTTCATTGTTGGGCTCGTGGCTTGTGTAGGTCCTTCTTTTATGCGCATTTGTTTTAATGTCAAGTTGCAAGGTCTGCTCCGCTCGCCCGGCCCTGAAATCTCGGATAGCGATGGGGATAGGAGTCGCCATTGGGACCGGATCCGAGCCAAATGATTAAGCCGCCCGAGGGCGGCTTTGACTTAGGGGCGATCGTGTGGGGGTTGTCTAGAAAAGTCGGAGAGCTCTACCTTGCGAGAGCTACTGAATCAGTTGTGCGTAAAGCACGAAAAGGAACATCGGCAGCCCGCTCAGCACGGCAAACGCTCCAGCAGCGCCCATGAGGGTCAGCAGTGTCATGGCCCACCACTGCCACCATGAGAAGCCCTTGTCCCGCGCCTGGGCTACCCGGGCTTCTGCCGGGTAGAGCCGAGCCGCCTTCCGGCTTGCGCGTCGGGCCATGAGCGGCCCAACGACGAATCCGAAAGGTCCAGTGAGGAGCAGGGCACCCGAATACCACCAGAAAAATCGGTCCCGTGGCGTCATGAGATTGCGGCGGGCGGGCACCGGTTGGTCAAGCAGGGGAGGGGGCACGCTCATTTGGCGTAGGCCCTCCAGCTCCCTGACTCCTTCGCATACCTAAGGTTCTTGCTGACCGGAATGGGCATCTGACGGCCGCCGATATCGATGGATACTTTCCCCCTGGTGTCGCAGCGGTAGCCCTCCACGTCTTGGGCCTCGACGCATCCGGTCACTTCGAAGTCGCGGATGTCGCCAACCCGTCCAGCCCCGCTTTCCTCCAGAAGGGTGGCGAGTGCCCTTTCGGCATCGTTAGTAGACGGCGGGCCACCGCAAGCAGTGAGGGTAAGTGCAATGGCCAAGCCGGCCAGGGGAAACCTTGCGTTCATGGGTCAATCCTTGAGGGTGATGATGGGGCGGCCATAGGCCGCCCTGAATGGATGGCGAAAGACAGGGCTTACCGGTCGCGGTTCCCGTCTGCCTTAAAGCCTGCAATCCAGAGTCGGCTGTCCTTGAAGGGCGTCAACATTCCCGATGGGCCGGGGTGCAGATCCGATGTTTGAATGAAGCCGCTGACCCAAGCCACGCGAAGGGCCACGTCGACCGCCCGGTCGGACACACCTGGACGGCTCACGTTGAGGACGAACGGCTGGCTGGGAGGGTTGGGGCCGGTAGACCGGCTGGCCCCCGTGTTGGGCTTGGCGGCAGGCACCCGAACGCCCATCAAGGTATCCCTGCCTTTCCACAGCGCGGCGCTGTTGAGCTCGGCGGTGTCGCCCAAGTCGTCTGTCTCGGTCAATGGCGCGTTCGCGCAGGTCCGGAAGGTCTCTGTCGTGGAGGCGGTAGCGCTGGTCCAGATCCGGGCTTCCGCGGCCCAGCAGGGCAGCGTTGTGCCCCATTCAACATAGGTCAATGCCACCCGGGGCCAGTCCAGCCGGCCTTGTTGTGCGAGCTGGTGGTTATCGGACTTGAAGAGCCCGGGCAGCTTCCCTGCACCGGTGACCGGGGTGTAGATCGGCTGGTTGCCAGAGGCTTGGCCGGCGGTAGCGCCGGTGGGCTTCGCTCCAATCATCTGGCCGCCAGCATCCTTCAAGCTCTTCCCCAGCTGCCTGAAGAAGCCGGGCTGTTCCGCCTGCTGGGAGGACTGGTTGGCTTCTTGGGCCGATGCGCTCTGGCCACTCAGCAACAGCGCGGCCGCCAGAGCGGCGGCCATCCTTGTGGTGTCCTTCATTAGGTGCCCCTGTAGACCGCCACGCCGGCGGCATTTACGATAATCGCAGATGTGCAATCGGGTTCCAACGGTCAGACTTGGGAGGAGTTCAGCTTTGGTGCAAGAATCCGGATGCAGCCCAAAACGCCTACGACGGTCTATGGCAAGCGCCTGCGAAGCGCTAGGCTCGCCAAGCGCTGGACGCAGGCCCAGCTGGCGGAGCGGATTGGGATGGTGGACTCCGTCTCGGGGGCGACCCGAGTGAGCCGCTACGAAACAGGGCAACATGACCCTGATCCGGCGACCTCTCAGGCGTTAGCTAAAGCGCTAGGTCTTCCGGTCGCTTACTTCCATGCAACCTCAGATACGCTGGCCGAAGTGATTTTGTTGGTGTCCAGGCTGCCGGTCGCCAAGCAGAAGGAAGCCCTCCAGCGCCTGAAGGACATGGTGGCTAAAGCGGAGGCCGGGCGTTGAGGGTGGCGCTCTAAGAGCAGCCATCGAGGCCTTGGCTCGGTCTTGCTCTTCGGTTGTCTGAAAGCCAATGGGCCCTGCCTTGAGGAGGCCGGTTTTGCTATCGGCAGGAGACCGCTGGTGAGTGGAATGCGGGGTGATGGGAGGGCAGAATGGGCCATGGACTCTATTCAACGATTCGCCTTAGACACCAACTTCTTCCTCCAAGTGAAGGCGGCAGAACTTTTGCCATGGGACGAATTGACAAACGCGGCAAAAGTCGAGCTCTTCCTCTTGGACGAAGTGATGGGCGAGCTTGATCACCACAAGTCGAACGGCAACAACCGGGCAGCCAGGCGGGCGCGCGGTGTCTTCGAAAAGCTCGATCCCCTAATCGATGGCGAGATCGATGAGCTTGTGGTTAGGGAGAGTGGTCCTCGGGTCGTCTGGCTGCTCGCTCCTTTCTTCGATCCTGAGCGTGCCAAGCCCGCAAGCTTGGACCTCTCATCGGCGGATGGAAGGATCGTGGAGCAAGCGTTCGCGTTGCATCAAGAGTGCGGAAGCGTCGTGTTCCTGACCCATGACCGACTTCCAAGAAGAATGGCCAAGTCTGTTGGACTGCCCTTCAAGAAGATCCCCGAATCATGGCTTCTTGCTCCTGAGAATGATGAGCGTGATAAGGAAATAGCCAAGCTCAAAGACGAGTTGAAGGTTTGGAGCAACCGCTTCCCCCAAGTCGAAGTTCAACTGTTTCGGGATGAAAAGCAGGTCGACCGGATATCCGGTTCGATCCGTCAATACCGTCCTTTATGCGACGATTTCATCGACACTGCAGCAGAAATCATCGAGAGTCGCTTTCCTGAGGAAAGTGCCGGCGTGCCGGGCCAGGTCACGGTAACGAGGCAGAGTGATTTGTTGGCTTATCAGCAAGCCCGCCGGGAGTGGTGTAAGAGTGTCCGCGAACGGATTGAGAAGCTTCCTGCCAGACTCAATCTTGACCAGGGATTGTTTGAGCTGACCCTATCTGTAAATAACTTGGGCGGTGCTCCCGCCGAAGGGCTGACGCTGGAGGTCCTCGTGGAGGGGCCGATGATGCTTGTCAATGACAAGCTGAAGGAAAAGTGGTTTCCTCCAGGCATTCGGTTCACACCGCCACAACCGCCAATATTAGAACGCTATTCTGGTTTTGAGCGGTTCAGCCGACCCTCCCTTCCTGAAGTCGCGGACCTTCACCGACATTTCAACCCTCACCCTGTCCCGCGTGACCCAGAGCGTTTCTACTGGGACTACGCTGAAGATGCGATTCTATGCAAGTCTGCGGAAGGGAGCTGTGTAGACTTTCGGCATCAGGCGCGTGCGGTGAATCTACCCATCATCCTCTTCCTTCCTCAAGGTGAAACCGAGCCTCGAGGCTGTCTGCTGATTCGATGGTCTGCTAGGAATATCCCGAGAGCTCTCGAGAAGAAGTTTTCGATCAACTTGGCCATTGACTGGAAAGACAGCGAGGACGATGTGAGTAAGCTGGTGATTGGTGGCGAGATCTAGTATTGGGCATGGCGTTCGAACAGCCGGATCTATCTGTTTGAGATGTGACGCGAAATGCTGGGATTAGCTATGTGGTGCGTCCGTCACCCGCCACAGGTCACCTAGTCCAGTGGCGGGCAAGGGGTCGAAGGATAATCAGGGGTAGAACTTACGAGGATCGGACAACGCTGCCTTGAACTGCCCCGCTTGGTAGACCGGAAGCACCACATCAGGGCGATACTTCTCTAGGACTGCGATCTGCTTCGTTCGTGCCTGCGCTGGCTTCTTGTGGAAATAGGCCTCGTGCAGCACAGGGACCCGCTTGCTGATGGAGTGGCCGGTGACCAGGGCAATGTCCTCATCGGCCACCCCCATGTGATGCAGCTCCGTGGCAAGGGTATGCCGGAAGGCGTGGAACCCGACGCCTTTAGGAAAGCCGAGATCCTTCATGTATCGGCTGAACTGGTTGAGGACGCCTTGGCTGTAACGGGCGTTGGTGTCGCCATTGTCGCGTCGCACGCCGGCAGACAAGTGGGGGAAGAGGCGAGGATGGCCACAAGCTCGGATGTCCTCCACGAACGCCAGGAAACCAGCATCAAGCAGCGGTTGGGGAATGGGGAGCGTCCGAACGGCTGCTTTGCCTTTTAGGCTTTGGCGGCTCCGGTTCCTGTCTCTGTGGCTCAGGTCCGCGTCTACCGTCTTCTGGATCTTGATGCACCACACACCAGCCTCTTGGACGATGTCGTTCAACTTCAGCTGAGCGACTTCATTGATGCGCGCTCCCGTGTGGAGTCCAATCATCGGCACCCACCACCGATGGGGCGCTTTCATGGCCCAGGGGATGAATGTGTTGGGGGCAAAGATGCGACGCAGATCTTCTTCGTCAAACAAACGCTCGGCCTTGTCGGGGTCAATGACCAGGTCCTTCTTCGCTTCTGGGAAAAAGTGCATGGGAGAGCCCACAATGGCTTTTGCCTTGTCCAGCCGGCCAAAGAAGGTGACCAGGAACCGTCGATGCTTTTCTACGGTGGCCGGTGCGGGCGGCTGGACGCGGAGCGCCTTCCCCTGAGCCACCGCCTGCTCATACGTGAAGTTCCGATACTGAGGGTCCGACTGGAGAAGAGGTGGAGCCCAACGCATCAGTTCCCAGAGTCGGTAGATATGCACATGGTCGACCCGCGACACCGGAATATCCCCGCAGGCCATCAGGAGCATCTTCAGTGATCGCGCTGTGGCCTCGATGGTGTTGCGTGTCAGGCCCATGCGCTCGCGGTCCGCCAGGTAGTCCCGGATCTCGATAGACAGCAATCGAGCGGGGGCGGCGACGGGGAGAGGCTCAGGGTGACGCGTGCCATTCTTTCCAAGGAGCGCTCGACGGGTCCGCTCGCAGGCGTCGTTGATGATCTCTTGAGCATGGATGGCGGCTTCTCGGCCAGTCACGATCATTTCGCCGATGCGGACGCGGCCAATGCGCACGTCCGTCAGTTTGAGGGTGCCTGTTGGGTCTGCGAGGTAGGCGTTGAGGTGTTTCGAGGTGGGGGAGGTCACTGCGTTGCTTCCATCTGAAGGATGGAAGTACAGATACTGCGGGCCTAAAAATCGTCAACGAAAAATCGGCTCTTTATTCACGGCCTTAGGCATCGCCTGAGAGGTGCCATTTTGCGCCTTGACCTGGCTAATCGTACCGCCCCTAAATGCGGTGACATATGCAATCAAATCAATGGCTTGTATTCGGCGAAGTGGCCCATTTCCGGAGTCATTACCGTACTGTTTAAATGAAACAGACTAACAAGTAACCGTTGTCAATATGAACGATAGATAAATGCCGTTCAAACGTTGTTAGTTTCTTTGCAACGCTTTCATATCCTTTCGTTGTCAGCGATTGGTGCTGTTGCTGGAGGCGGGCCATCCACTATGGCAGGCCAAACTAAGCTGACCAACCTATCAAGGAGCGATACAGATGGCTGATGCAGGTTCTGAGGCGGCGGTTCAAGACAAGGCGGGCCAAGATAAGGCCGCGCGTAGAAAGATCCCTGGCGGACTTCCTTACACCACCAGCCCGGGGGTTCTGAAGGGCGTTCTTGACAAGATTCCGCATTCCGAGAAGCCCCATGTCTTCAACACGGATTTCATCTCGACTGTCCTTGGTTCGACGGGAGGTGCCGCACGACAGGTCCCGCCGATTCTAAAGACCGCGGGCTTGCTCAGCCAGTCGGGCGCTCCGACTGAACTTTATTCTCAGTTTCAGACAGACTCAGGGCGATCCGCAGCCGCAGTTCAGATCCTCAAGAATGGTTTCGCAGAGGTGTTTAGAAGGAACCAGTTCGCCCACAAGGCGGATGAGGCGACCCTGACTGACATCGTCGTGTCGGTGACAGGACTTCCGAAGAAGGACGCAGTGGTTCGCTATATCATCAACACGTTCAAGGTCTTTCAGGAATATGCCAAGGGCGCGCGCGATAACGATGTGGCAGAGGTAGAAGTCACTCCAGTTGAACGCGAGCCTGCTGTGCCGCTCTCACCGCAGGAAGCGGTGGCAAGGACGATGCAGCTTGCCTACAACATCAACGTTGTCTTGCCGGAAACCACAAACGTTGAGGTGTATAACGCCATCTTCCGAAGCCTGAAGGCCAATCTTCTGACATGAATGACCACACGATCGAGCTCTTTGTGCTCAAGTGCGCGGTCATTCAATCAGGATTGAATGCCGACAACATAGCTCTAGACCCTGATCTCGCTCCGCTGGATTCCGATGAGCGGCTTGAGCCGTTTATCAGGCAGTTCGATGCTAGCAACAGAAGAAACGCGGCAAAGATGTCCAGGTATTACGAGTTGTTCTATCTGCTCGAAAACGACATCAGGCGTTTAATCGTGGACACGATGGAGTCCGCTCACGGTTCCGATTGGTGGAGCACGCATGTATCCCAAGGCGTCGCGGACGAGGCTAAAAAGAACCAGAAGCGAGAGGCTGATGCAGGCGTTTCTAGTCGCTCTGAAGACAACATCGACTACATCACGTTTGGCCAGCTCGGCGAGATTATTCGCGACAACTGGGGTGACTTCGCTGGGATGTTGAGCAACCAATCTGCTGTCAATCGCGCTCTCTCCGGTCTAAACATGCTTCGTGGCACCATTGCACATTGTGGTGTGCTGGCTGAAGACGAGGTTGACAGGTTGAAGCTTGCGATCCGGGATTGGTTCCGGGTGCTGGAAGGTCCGCGAAACTGATCTCTGAGAATCTTGAGCACAGCAAGAGCGCACTTAGGCATCCTGACGGATGCGTGCGCCAAGGGCTTCGCCCCTGGGACCCCAAGCCGCTTTGCGACTTGCCAAAAGCAAAAGATGTTCCATAAAGACCCTTGTTTCCAAGGAGGTTTATGGCCATCTTTCACGCCGCAATCAAGGTCTTTAGCCGAGGCAAAGGCCAATCCGCTGTCGCCGCAGCCGCCTATCGAGGTGGCTTGCTGCTGTCCGATGTCATCACCGGGCAGCAGCATGACTACCGCCGCAGGAGCGGCGTCGTTGAGACTTTCTGCCTCGCTCCCCCAGATGCACCCGACTGGGCGCTGGTGCCCGGCGAGCTTTGGGCCGTGGCCGAAGCTGCCGAGCGCCGCAAGGACGCCACGGTCGCCCGGGAGTTCGAGCTGTCGTTGCCCCATGAGCTTTCGGACGAACAGCGTGCACATTTGGCGTTTTCCATTGCCGAGGCGTTGGTAGACCGCTACCAGTTCGCCATCCAAGCCAGCATTCACTCGCCTGGGTCCCCGGACGGGCTCAATCATCATGTGCATTTGCTTGCCAGCACTAGGCGCATCGGACCCGACGGATTTGGCGAGAAGACCCGAGAGCTGGACGGAGGTGTGTCTGGGAAAATACAGGTCCAGTGGGTCCGAGAGATGGTCGCGGAAACGACCAACGCACATCTTGAAGCGGCTGGCCTGACGGTCACGATTGACCACCGCAGCTTGGCAGAGCGGGCTCGGGCGGCGTCGGAGCGAGGAGATGAGCTCCAAGCCGCGGCCCTATCCAGGGAGCCCACGAAACACCTTGGAAAAGCAGCAACTGCGCTGTCCAGAAAGGGCATGGACAGCCGGTTGGTAGCAGAGAACGACGCCATAGAGCTCAGCAACGCCGAACATCTGGACCATCTCACTATTCAGGCGGGGTGCGAGTGCAGGGCCATGCCCATGCATCCGCCAGTCGGTCATGGCCCAGGTGGCCGACCGCCCTCCATACAGGGCTTGGCTCCTGGGTTGGAGATTCGAGGCGTGTCCGGGATGCGGCTGTCTCAGGTCGTGGCCCGCCAGCACCAAGCGACCGAAGAGCAGTGTCCGGTCAGTCTCGCCGAGCGCGTGGCTCAGGCCCTGCGTGACCTCCAGGACATCGCGCGCGCCAGGGCAGACCTGTCGACCCAGCGCATCCGTGCTGGTCTCGAATGGGTTCAAGCAGAACTCGCGCGGGCTGGGGAGACCGTCCCGTTACGGCAGTGGATCACCAAGGCGGTTCTCCAGGTCCGGGCACTGCGAGCGGCAATCCTGGGGCGTGCCTTGCGATTGGTGTCGCTCGGTAGGGCTGAACGCCTACATCACCTGGCTCAGCACGAATGGGAGCGCTTCAACTCCGACTATCCAATGGGGGCCAATGGCTATTCCCGACCCGAATGGACGCAGCGCCGGGAGCGCCGCCTGTCTGCGCTGGAGCAACGGACCAAGGAGCTGGAGAAGGCGCGGTTGCGCGGGTCGGCTGAGGCGCTGGCAGAGGTCGATGCGGACATCCTTCGCAAGGCGGAGGAGTTGGAGGCGATGCCGTCACCGTCGCAGTTCTTTCTTCAGCGCCAGGTGGCCCCCTCGGTTACCGCGGACTCCCCACTGCCAGTTTTTAAGCCCCGGCCGCCCACCCTCCATTGAATGAACGAGCCCCGCATCTGCGGGGCTTTGTCTTTCAGTGGATCGCCGGTCCAGAAGGCTTTCGAGGGGAGGGGGCAGGAGCCAAACCGCGTGCTTTGCGCCATTCCTCTTGCGAAATGAAAGTGGGCGGCACTTGATCGCGGCTTACGGTCGCAGCCCGTGGAGTAGCGCGGGGTCCGGCGCTGGGCGCATAGGTGTGTTGCGCTTGGCCAGCAGGGGATGCGGCGAACCGGCGCATCAGTGCGGCCGCTACATCAAGGGCGTGCTGAATATCGGCTTCGCGCTCGGCGACATCTCTGGTCCCGCTTTGCGCTATAAGCGCGGGAAGAAGACGGCTGGCGATGCGAAGTTCTACGTTGGCGGGCATTGGATCTCTGAAACTCCGAGTGTGAAGGGTCTTCACATCGAAGCACTTCGTCGAAGATTGGCAAGAGCAGGGAATCCGCCTTGGTTCACAGATCTGAAACCTGCGTTGCAACGCCTAGGAATGCAGGTGACGGGTTGCCGAGAGGCCGAGCGTCTGCGGACTCACTTAGCTGTCTATCCCGTCATCCACGTTCTGCGGGCGTCGGGGAGTGGTGTGCTGGGCATGGCAGGCGCTGGTAAACAGGCCGAGCGGGCGGCTATGATCGAGGAAACATTGAAAGGAAACCTGCTCAGCAGGCTTTCTGCAACGGTTTGAAGGAGTTGGATCGAAGGTGATCCGATCCCACTCTCTCCGCCAGGATTCCAGAAGGCCCCTAGTGATAGGGGCCTTTTTGTTTTCTCAGGCTTCCCTACCTGCGCAGCTGTCCTCAACTGAGGACAGGGATGGATGCAAAAAACTCTCGGCAAAGAATCAAGAAATCGATTCAGACCGTTGCTGCAGTGGAAGTGATCCCGCTGTTTCACGCGGGGTCTGATGTCGACGGCGCTGCTGCGGCTCAAGCAGGAAGTGGTGCGCGGTATCCCTGTGTTCTTGCTGAGTCGGCGGATAAGAAGCGCCCCCACTGGAGCGGTGGGATGTTCCGAGAGACACCAGCACAAAACGCCGTTTACTGAGCTAGTATTCAGGTTTCACGGACAGGACTAATCATGAGTGAAATGGATGCGGTGGACCCGGCTTCGGCAGAACAGTCACGAGTAGAGAGTGAGACGCTGCCGCTTGTCATCCAGACGGTCGGAGGTTTGTCGGCCGCGGTTGGCGTCATCAGCATCGTGTTGGCGCTTACTGGCATTGTTCCCTGGCTTTTGGGATCAGGCGTCTCCGCGCTTCTTGCTGCGCCTTTCCTCTATGGCTTTGCGGACATCGTGCTCAGCTTGAGAAAGCTGTGCTCAAAGCGTTGATGCAGGTGCTGGAAAAGGATCCATAAGCCGGCCCAGTGCCGGCTTTCTCTTTGTGGGAAAGTGGGAGTCCGTGGTCCTGCCGCCCGCTACAGCCGGCCGCTCACCGCTGAGGTGTGGTGTCTGCGTGCTCGAACGGATGGCATTTCTTGGACGGCTACCCGCGTCGCCCAACCTTCGGCTTGTTGTGGCACAACGGATAACTTGAGCACGACCGGAAAGCCCCATGCGGCCCATTGCGGTCCACAAACACGCCGACCTTGCACACTGGGCAGCGTTCTTCATTGATGGCCACGCCAGACAGGCTTGTTATTTCCACTGCCCCGTCCTTCACCAGCTCGTCCAGGAACGGCGAGCGCTTCCCCTGCAGGGTGAACATGGCCACCGACCGTCGCGCCCGCGTCAGCGCGACATAGAACAACCGCCGTTCTTCGCTCAGTGGGTAGGTATCCCCATCCGGCATTGCCAGGGAAAGCACCGGGTCATCCGCGCGCAGGCTCGGGAAGCTGCGGTTGATCATGCCCGGCAGGATCACGTAGTCCGCTTCGCGCCCCTTCGATCGATGTGCGGTCAGGAACTCGACCTCCATCGTGCTGCCGAAGGCTGTCTTCCAATCCGAAGGCATCGCGCTGCGATCGGTGCGGTAGCGCCCCAGGATGAAGACCGTCACGCGCCCGTTGCGGCCCTGTGGAACGGCACCGGACAGCAGCTGCTGATGCAGCTTGGCGAGGTACTGGCGAACGCCATCCTGCACCTCCTCACGCCGATTCATCTGGAACGCCTGCAGCACCGGGCCCATGGCCGTTGCAGCTGAGCGAACTGCTTTGGCGATCTGCGCGGGGTTGCGGCTGATGAAGCGGCTGGACACATCGCAGAGCGCCTGTGGGCAGCGGAACGTCTGTTCCAGTTTCAGCACCTGGCCATGGCCCATCCACTCGCGGAATCCGGTCATCACCGAAACGTCGGCCCCGGCGAAGCGGTTGATCGACTGCCAGTCATCGCCCACTGCAAACAGATGGCGGCCCGGTTGGCTGACCAATGCACGGCAGAGGCGTGCGCGGGCGCGCGAAGCGTCCTGGAATTCATCGGCCATCACCAGCTCGTAAGGCGATTCGTAGCGGCCCTGTTCCAGCAGCCCGGCCGCCATGTTGAGCATGTCCTCGAAGTCGATGCCGCGCTCCTCAGCCAGTGCGTTGTCCCAGGCTTGGAAAACCGGCCCTGCGATTTCCAGCAAGCGACGGTGTCGCTCCTTGAACTGATCCTCGGGCATCTGCCGCAGGCGCGCGGCCATGTCATCCAGCGTCAGGCAGTTGCTCTTGGCATGGGCAATGAAGGTGCGCATCAAGCCGATCAGGTCCGCATCGGGCATCGGTTTGGCGCCCTGATCGGGCAGCTCGCGGTCCGGATTCGGGTCGAGCTCGATGTCACACTCGCCAAGCTTCTCTGCGAGGTCCAGCAGGGCATGCCCGCTGCGCAGGCCAAGCGAGGTTGTCTCGACAAGGGCCGTGCCGCGCGCTGCATGCTGCTGGCGTGTCCAGCGCATGCCTTCGGCATAGTCGGAAACGTGTTCCGGCGGCTGACCATCAGCATCCAGCGCAAAGTGCTCGTGATACAGCCCGGCGTCCGGGTAATAGAAGTCGGGACGATACTGGCGATGGGTGTCTGTCGCGGTATCAAATTCGTAGCGTCGCTCGTAGTCGTACGTCACGCCGTTGTAGAAGAGCCAGTCGGCGATGACGCACTCTTCCAGGCTCTTCACCCGTTCCCCCTGCAGGGTGCGGATGTAGGGCGTGCCATCGCGGTCGTAGCCGTCGGCCTCCATTTCCGCGCCGAATGGCGGCAGGTCACGCCCGAACACCAGGCGGAACATATCCCACTGGGTGCGGAAGTGGGTCGAGCGATCCTTCAGATCGTCCACCAGTTCGGCCAGCTTGTTGAAGCCCAGCGTGGCGTCAGTGGTCCATTCGGGGATGTCGGGCTTGCGTCCGGTGGCCTTGGCGACGATGGCCAGGCCGAGGGCGTGGAAGGTCCGGGCTTCAACCACGGTGTCGCCCATGCCGAGCCGGTCGAAGCATCGCTGCGCGCGCTCTTCAAGCTCCCTGGCGGCATCCTTGTTGAAGGCGAGCATCACGATCCGTTCGGGTTCGACGAAGCCGCGATCGATGGCATAAGCGGCCTTGGCGACCATGGTGGAGGTCTTGCCAGAGCCGGCTGCGGCCACGACCTGCACGCGATTGTCGAAGCATATGACCGCGCGGGCCTGTTCGTCGGTCAGCGGCTTGCTCTCGACCCGGTCCAGGAAGTCCTTGGCCAGTACCCGTTCGCGCGCTGCCATGGTTGCGTTGGCGTCGGCCCACGCCGCGGGCCAGTCCAGCTGCCAGTCGTGCAGGGCGTCCAGTGCTGCACGGTGGCTGGGCGAATGCAGGTCCTCGTGCACATCCTCATCCAGGAACAATTGTTCCAGCTCGCGCGGCGGGAGCGGCAGGGCGGGGCGACCGGCCAGCAGTGCCTGCTGTTGTTCGTGCGTGATCCAGCGGCGGCCGGTGCTGCCCTGGTCGATGAGGGCATCTGCCTCGGCCAGCCACGACTGGATCTGCTCCAGAATCGTGTCGAACAGTGCCTTGCGCCCGCGCGTGGTACCCGCAAAGCGCACCTGCTGCAGCGCTGCCGCAAGCCGGGAAGCCTGGCTGTTGGACAGTCCATCCACGGTCAGGACGCCGTCGCCCTGGGTCTGCAGGACGACCTTGGCCCAGAAGAGTCCAGGGATGACCTGCACGCGCTCGTCGTCAGCCACGTGTTGCCGGTACTGGCGACCTTCAATCAAAAGCTCAACATGTTCGCCGTCAAGTCGCAGCCACCAGTTCGGCGAGCGGGTCACACGTAGGCCCCAGCCCGAGGGGCGCCATTCCATAGACATCCAGATACTGCCTTGCGTACGTCAACTGGGCTTTGCAGAGCCCTTACCCCTCCATGATAAGGGGCCTTGACCACGCGCGTGGCCTTTCGCTTCATGGTCGGCCGTACGACCGGTTTCATTGACGTGGGCGAAGGCCGTTGCCAGCATGAAGCCTGTGGATGTGGACGCCGATCATGGAAATCGACTGGAACAGTGTGGGTACCTTGAAGCACACCGTCGGCGGCTACGATATCCGCACGGATGCACTGAAGATTCTGGTGACCGCTGCGATGCAGGGGCACGAAGGTGATGCCTCGCAGATGCGCATCGAAATGGAGGACGGCGTCGTGTTTCTGCCAGGCGAGATCAGGCGCCTGGCACTGGCGCGGAGTCGCATCCGCTAGCCTCGCCGGTCGGCACTGGACCTGGTTGCCCTGCGGCAGCTCCAGGTGCCAGCACCTGCCGGCACGGAATCACTCGTAGACGCGGTCCTGCCTTGTTGGAGGCACCTCAACCAGGTCTCCCCGCCGGATCAGCTCATCCAGATCCACTGCCGATGCCGCCAATGCCTCCTGCGCATCGAAATCCCATTTATTCCTGTACTCACGTGCCAGGAGATCGCAGACCGCCTTGGCGCGCTGGTAGGCATCGCTCTTCGCGTCATCCTGCATCAGCTCATCGCGATGGATCTGGCAGAGCATCAGCTGGTGTGCGTCTTCGCCGCGCTCGCGCTCCCAGGCAATGTCGGGCAGGCCGGAAAGAGCGGTCGCAAGTGCGAGTGCAGTCATTGACATGGCGGTGTCCACAGTCGGCGGAAACCTGAGCGTATGCGAGCAGCAGTGGCAAGCGGCCACTGCCGCACGCATGGTTTCATGGCGTGTTCACCATTCGTTGCCGGATGGAATCCGCTGGGGAGGCTTCCTCAGGCATTCACATCCACCACCATCCGCCCACGCACCTTGCCCGGAATGATCTGCTCGTAAACCTCAAGCACGTCGGCAAGCCCAATCAGCTGCACCGTGCTTTCAAGCTTCTGCGGATCCAAGTCGGTGGCAAGCCGGTCCCACGCGCGCTGGCGGACGTCCTGCGGCGCATTCACCGAATCCACGCCCGCAAGGGTCACGTTGCGCAGGATGAAAGGCAGCACCGAGCCGTGCAGCGCATCGCTCTGCGCCAGGCCGCAGGCGGCGATGGCGCCACGGTATTTCGTTTCGGCAATGGCGTTGACGAGGGTAGGGCCGCCGGCCACATCCACCACGCCGGCCCAGCGTTCGGAGCTCACCGGACGGTCGCGCGGTTCCGAAAGCTGCGCGCGGTCGATGATTTCGCTCGCACCCAGGTTGTGCAGATACTCAGCATGCTCCGGGCGCCCGGTGGCGGCCACCACGCGATAGCCCAGCTTTGAAAGGATCGCCACCGCAATCGAGCCGACACCGCCGTTGGCGCCGGTCACCAGCACATCGCCCTTGTCGGGCGTCACGCCGGCATGTTCCAGGGCCAGCACGCACAGCATGGCGGTATAGCCCGCGGTGCCGATGGCCATGGCGTCGCGGGTGCTCAGGTTGCCGGGAATCCGGTTGAGCCATTCGCCGCGCACACGGGCGCGCTGTGCAAGGCCGCCGTGGTGACTCATGCTCAGGCCCCAGCCATTGAGCAGAACGCGGTCGCCTGGCTTGAAGTCGGCCCTGCTGGATTCCAGCACCACGCCTGCCAGATCGATGCCGGGAATGAGCGGGAACGTCCGGATGACCGGGCTCTTGCCGGTGAGGGCAAGCGCATCCTTGTAGTTGAGCGTGGAGTACTCGACCTGCACCAGGACGTCGCCGTCCATCAGATCGGCCTCATCAAAATCGACCAGATCGGTCGAAACCTGGTTGTTCGTCTTGCGGGCGAGCAGTGCTTTGAACGTCATGGAGGGGCTCACATTCAAGGAATGGGGCCATGCTAGGCTCGCACCGCTATTGCAACAAGAACGATGATTTTCCGTAGGTACTATGGTTTTCCGGAGTATGCATGCGTAGCAAGCGTTGGGATGGCAAGAGCGGTTGCGCCGTGGAGGTCACGCTGTCGGTCATGGGTGGCGTGTGGAAGCCTGTCATCCTCTTTCACCTGATGACCGGCAAGCGTCGCTTCATGGAGCTGACGCGGCGGGTGCCCAACGCCACCCAGTCCATGTTGACCAGCCAACTGCGGGAACTGGAAGCTGATGGGGTGGTGATCCGCCATGTCTATGCAGAGGTGCCACCGAAGGTCGAGTACGAGCTGTCCGAATTCGGGCGCACGCTGGTGCCGGTGCTGCTGGCCATGCGCGAGTGGGGCGAAACCTATCGTGGCCCTAGAAGCACGGACAGCGACAGCTGAGGTCTGAAGCGTAGCGCCGAGTGTGGTCGACATGGCCCGCGCACCCCGCAGCGTTTCGGAGGCCATAGCAATCGCGGTAGTGCAGGAGGCAGCGCATGTGGAGCGCTGCCTCGCTTCGCGAAGGGCGGCGAGCAGGATATCGAAGTGCAGGCGCGCGAAAATAACGCGATGCGGATGGGATGAAATCACTCCGCCCACGCGTATGGAACCTCTTCAGTAGCAAGGGGCAGCGCCTGGCAGCCAATGCCAGCCCCCGAAATGGGGGCCGGCACACATCACGGCAGTGCGTGACTTACGGGATGGTGCAGCCGCTGTTCCGCAGGCAGCGGGCAAAAGCCGGGTAGCACACCTTCTCGCCATTGCCCGCTGCGAGGCAGGCCTCGTAGGCGGTGTAGCACGGGGTACAGCGGGACTGCGCGGAGGCACTGCCGATTCCCAGGGTCAGTGCAGCAGCCGCAATAGCAACAGACAGCTTGAATCCAATCTTCATGCTTCACTCCGTTGATAGCCCTCCTTGGGCACCTCGGAGGCTAACGTGGGAAGAAGGTGTATTCAACCCGCACCGAGCCCGGATGGGTATCCATCTTCAGCGCCCCGCCCTGGATTTACTTTGTTGGTGCGTCTGCAGTCTGAGCGGCAACCATGGCTTGTTGCATCTCTTTCAGCGACAGATAGTCATCACCATCGGTGTCCAGGCCCGCGAAGTACTTCGCGATCTCCGGCACCACGTTGGCTTCCTCCTTGCTGATCCTGCCGTCTTTGTTCCTGTCCATCGCGGAAAACGCGGCGTCGATGGAATCGGCCTGCTTGCTGAAACGTTCCTGCTGAAATGTCGCGTACTCTGTCTTGTCGACGCGTCCGTCGTTGTTGGCATCCATGGCGGTGAATGTGGCGTCGATGTAGGCCTGATTCGGGTCGGCCGGTGAGGCCTGGGCCAGCAACGGGGCAGTGCACAGGGCGATCAACAGAGTGATCCTGGTCATGGGTGGTTTTTCCTTGAGAGATACAAGTCAGCGGCAGGGATAGGTGTAGCCGTCGGCGCCGCGATAGGTGTCGTTGCGGCGGTCGTAGTTGCCGTAGCGGTTCATGCAGTAGTCGGCGCGCGCGCGGGTCTCACGCTCGCGTTTGGCTGCAGCGGCAATCACGCCGGCCACCACCGCTGCACCTACCACGCCCACCACGACACCGGCGGTCTTGGCATCGTGCCGGCGCTCGCGTTCGCGCTCATGATTCCGCTCACGTTCGCGCCGTTCCCATGCATCGCGCTCCCGATCGCGGTAGTCCTGGTTCCACTGCGGGTTGTAGCGGTCGCCACGCTGCGCATGGGCGTCGCCGGCGTACGGCATCAACACCAGCTGCGCAGTGACCGCTAGAATCAGCGCGGTTCTTCCTGTCTTCAGAAACATCGTCCAGCTCCTGTGCGGACATCGTTGGTAGCCGTAGTACACCCCGCAGACATTGCGCGAACCTGCCGTCAGAGCGAGCAATTGCAGCGGCTATCGAACCAGCGCCTCCACAGGATCCAGCTGTGCGGCACGGCGTGCCGGCAGGAAGCCGAAACCAACGCCGATCAGGCTGGAACACACGAATGCAGCCAGAATCGAATTGACGGAGAACACCAGGCTGAAGCCCGCATCGGCCAGCTCCATCACCGCGCCCAGCGCCAGCGCCACGCCGATGCCTAGCACGCCACCGAGCAGGCAGACCAGCACCGATTCGATCAGGAACTGCTGCAGGATGTCGCTGCGTCGCGCGCCCACCGCCATGCGCACGCCGATCTCGCGGGTTCGCTCGGTCACCGACACCAGCATGATGTTCATGACCCCGATTCCGCCCACCACCAGTGCGATGGCAGCGATGGAGCCGATCATCATGGTCAGGATACCGGTGGTCTGTTCAATGGATCTACGGATCTGCGCGTTGTTGCTCATGTAGAAATCGGTGCTGCCGTGGCGGCGAGTCAGCAGTCGCGCGATGGCCTGCTCAGCCGCTTCCATGCTGATCGCATCCGAGACGCGCACGGTGATGCTGGAGACGTGGCTCTGCCCCAGTACGCGCGCCATTGCGGTGGTGTAGGGCAGCCATACCCGCAGCAGCGATGCATCACCGGCCGCACCGGCGTCCTTCTTCACCACACCCACCACGCGCACCGGGACATTGCCCAGCAGCAGGGTCTGCCCGATCGGATTGTCGGTCGCGGCGAAGAAGCGTGCGCGGGTATTGGCGTCGATCACCACCACCTGCTGGTAGCCGACCACGCCGGGTGGACCGAAGAAGGCGCCCTCGCCGAGCTTCAGGCCATGCACGCGGAAGTACTGCTCGCTGACGCCCTGCACCTGCACACTGGCAGAGCGGTTGCCGCGCAGGGCGGTGCCGCTGGTGGCAACACCCGGGGTGGCGCTGTCCACGAATGGCTGCCGGGCCAGGGCCACGCTGTCGCCGGGGGTGAGTGTTTCCACCCGCGCCGAGTGCAGGTCGCCAAAACCGGAACCGGGATAGATCTCGATCGTGTTGGTACCCAACGAGGAGATGTTGGACAGGATGGCCTGCCGTGCACCGGTGCCCAGTGCTACCACCGCCACGACCGAAGCAATGCCGATGATGATTCCGAGCATGGTCAGGAAGGTGCGCATGCGGTGGGCGTTCATCGCGCGCAGTGCCATGCGGAAGGCTTCAGCGAAACGGTCCCGCCAGACCTGCCAGCCGCTGCTACCCGCGGATTGGGGCGCGGCTGGCGTCGCCACGCCTGCTGCCAGAGCAGTACCGGTTGCACGATCATCCACGATCCGCCCATCGCGGATTTCGATGATGCGCTGCGCATGCTCGGCCACGGCCATGTCATGCGTGACCAGCACCACGGTATGGCCCTCGGCGTGCAACTCGCCGAGGATCTTCATCACCTCTTTGCCGGAATGCGTATCCAGCGCACCTGTGGGTTCGTCGGCGAAGATCACCGCGCCACCATTCATCAGCGCACGCGCAATCGAAACGCGTTGCTGCTGGCCGCCCGAGAGCTCGCCAGGGAGATGCTGCATGCGCTCGCCCAGACCCAGCCGCGACAGCAAGGTGGCTGCCCGTGCATGGCGTGCTTCGGCAGGCATGCCGGCGTAGATCGCAGGCACCTCCACATTGCTCAGTGCAGTCAGATCGGTCAGCAGGTGATAGCGCTGGAAGATGAAGCCGAAGTGCTCGCGGCGTAGTTCGGCCAGTTCATCAGGCGACATCTGCGCGGTCTCGCGCCCGGCGATCTGATAGATGCCGGCGGAAGGGCGATCCAGGCAACCCAGGATGTTCATCAGCGTGGACTTGCCTGAACCGGATTGGCCTACGATGGCCACCAGTTCACCTGCGTGAATATCCAGGTCGATGCCGTCGAGTACCACCAGTGTCTGCTCGCCTGCGGCAAATTCACGGCGTACGCCGCGAACGCGCAGCAGTGGCTCGGTCATGGTCATACTCATTCGGGTTGCGCGGGTGCGCTGGTGGCTTCGTCGTTGGCCTGCGCCAGCACGACCTGTTCGCCTTCCCTCAGCCCGTCGCGTACTTCCACCTGGATCTGGTCATCCAGCCCGGTGGTGATGCGCCGCGTGCTGGCGCGGCCGTCGGCACCACGGACCTGCACGCTGTAGCTGCCATCGGCGGTGCGCGCCCCCAATGCGGCCGAGGGAATGGTCAGTACGTCGTTGGCGCGGCCCAGCACGATGCGAACCTGCGCGGTCATGTAGCTGCGCAGGCGGCCATCGGCGTTGTCCACGTCGAACTGGCCGTTGTAGTACATGGCCGTGCGGCTGCCACCCGACACCGCCGGTGCGGCGAGGCTGGAACTGTCTTCGTTGGTGATCGATTCCGGTGCTGGCGCTATATCCCGAAGCCTGCTGCTGTAGCGGCGGCCGGCATCACCAAGGATGGTGAAGAACGCCTCCTGCCCAACAGCGGTGTGTACGACGTCAGCCTCGGAGATCTCGGCGTACACCGTCATCACGTCCTGATTGCCCAGCATCACGATGGTCGGTGCGCTCTGCACCGCATTCACGGTCTGCCCCTGGCGCGCGACCACGGCCAGTACGGTGCCGTCGGTGGGGGCGGTGATGCGGGTGTACTCGAGATTGGTCTGCGCGACATCGACGTCGGTCTGTCGGCGCGCAACTTCACCGTCCAACGCGGCGATCTGTTCACGGGTGGCGTCGACCTTGGCCTTGGCTGTATCGAAGTCGGCGCGGGCAACCAGTTGCACGGCAGCCAGTTGCTGCTGCCGATGCAGTGTCAACTCGAACTGGCGCAGGTCGGTGGCCAGTGCATCGCGGTTGGCGCGCGCGGTGCGCTGTGCGGCCTGCGCGCTCAGCAATGCATTGCGCTGCGTGCGCGAATCGATATCGGCGATGGGATCGCCGGCTTTCACTTTGTCGCCCAGTTTCACATGCAGGGTGTCGATGCGGCCGGAGACCTGCGCACCCACGCTGACCAGCCGCGAGGGCTTCAGCGTGCCAGTGGCTTCCACCACCTGTTCGATGTTGCCGCGAACGACCGGCGCAACCTGCAGGTTCGGAGGTGGTGCGGGCCGCAACCATGCAAACAGAATCAGCGCGCTGCACAGCAGGGCGGCAGCAATCATGAGCGCCCGGCGGCGCTTGCGTGGTGCGGCGCTCATCGTCGCAGCATCCAGTAGAGACAGGTCATCGCGGGTCCTCGTGGCAGAAGAGACACACGTCTGGCGTGGCAGACGGGGTTGGCCGTCGAGTCTCGATGCGCTGGGTTGCGTGAACCTTGCGGGGCTATCGCTGTGTCAGCGTGCGGCAGGAAGGGCGAGCAATGCTACGGCGATGAACTGCAGGGCGCTACCGAGAACCAGCAGTGCATTGCGCAGCCGGTGACCTGCCAATCGCGCAGCGAAGAGTTGACTCACCGCGCCGGCCAACAACCAGAAGAATGCTGGAACAGGCAGCTTCGTCATCCCTGCACCGATGCTGATCAGCAGCGCGCTGGCAATCATCATCCCGGTGGCATGACCATCCAGGACGCGCAGCAGTGGTGGCATCGGGCGGGAGGTTGCCGCGCGCCATGCCGCCAACCCATGCAGCGCGGCATGCACGGCAACGAACAGGAGCACAGCAGCGGCCGCCGCTGCACTCGCGTGCCTATACGTTAAAGCCACCAGTGCAATGCCGGGCAGCAGCAGGAACAAGGCGCCGAACAACCGCATCAATACACCTGCGCGCTCGGTTTCGGGAACTGCCCGCAGCCAATGCGGCCAATGTTCCAGGCCGAGTGCGCGGCCAGTGCGTGGGCGGCGATTCCATGCGGCAGCGGTAAGGCCCGGCGAATTCCGCGGTGGCACAGTGCGCGTGGAAGAGGACGGTGGAGGAGCTCCTTGGGTCACATGCAGGCTTCCTGTCAGATCGGAACGCGGTGGCACGGCAGGTGCCACACCCCGATGCTCTGCAGCGAACATTGCCGCAACCTTGCCTGTCCTCGCTACCGGCTTCGCATGGACAGGTGCTAGTTACACAGGTGCATGCGGTGTGTTCAGTGCTCCAGCGGTGGCGCGCTGGTCACGCCCGGGTGCAGTGGAAACTCAACACGGATCAATGCACCACCGCCAGGCGCATCCAGAATCGTGACGTGGCCGCCGTGGCGGTCGATCACCTGGCGCACCAGGTTCAACCCCAGGCCTGCGCCTGTCTGCCGTGGCCGTAGCCGCTGGAAGGGTTCGAAAACCCGTTCGCGCTGGTCGGCCGGTATGCCGGGGCCGTCGTCCTCGACCTCCAGGCAGCTGCCCTGAACGCGCACGATGATCTGGCGTCCGCCATGTTCGGCAGCATTCAGCACCAGGTTGGAGATTACCCGCTCCACTGCGCCGGTCTCGCCGAACACCGGGAAGTGCGATTCCACCACCACGGCTACGGTCTTGTCCGACTGGATCAACAGCGGCGCCAGATCGGCGGCCACCCGTTTGGCCACCCGCGCCAGGTTGATGGTTTCCTTCGGCCCGTCTTCGTCCATGCGGTGCAGATCCAGCAACTGCTCTGCCAGTGTCGCCAACCGTGCCACTTCCACGGCCAGGTTGCGCGTGGTGGCGTCGTCGGCCGCATCGACCTTCACCCTCAGAATTGCAATGGGGGTGCGCAGCTCATGCGCGGCGGCGGCGATGAAGCGGCGTTGCCGCTCGTGCCCCTCGTCCAGCCGCTCCAGTGCTTCATTCACCGCCGTCACCAACGGAGCGATCTCCACCGGCACCGCGGTTTCTGTCAGGCGGACACCGCGCCGACTGGCGGAGATGTTGCGGGCTTCCTGGGCGATGCGCTCCACCCCGGCCAAAGCTCGTCTTACGATGATCGGTGTCAGGACGATGGTGGCCAGGCCCAGCAGCAGGAAGATCGGCAGGGTGATGATGTGTGCCGCCAACGCCATCTGCCAGGTCAGCGTATCGGTTTCGCCATGGGCCATGATGGTCAGCTTGCCGGCCGGCCCGCTGTGCTGGCGGACCACGACGGCCAGGCCATCGCTGCGGTCGCGCCCGCGCAGGTCGCCAAAGGGGATGCCATCCAGTGCGCCAACCAGCGAGGCATAGGCCGGCGGCACAGGCCCGAACGTAACGTGGTGGCCGTGCTCATCCTCGGCGATGAACCATGCACCGGGAACGACCTTCAGCAGTTCGGCCAGTTCCGGCGTGTTCTGCACGTAGAGGTCGCCATTGCGGTCGCGGCGCACCGCGTCGGCCGCCACCGGTGCGAAGGTCTGGATGGTGTAGTAGCCACCGCTGTCGGCACGTATCAGCACCATCAGCAGCGCGAAGAACGCCACCAGCAACGCCAGCAGCTGATAGATCAGCGTTTTGACGATCAACGGGCGCTTCAGCGAGGGACGACGCGCCATTACTTGGCTTCCCGCATCAGATAGCCGACGCCACGGATGGCGTGTATCTCTACTCCTGCATCGGCATCGGCCAGCTTGCGGCGAAGGCGCGAGACGTGCGAGTCGAGCGTGTTGGAATGGATGCCGTCATCGAATCCATACACCGCCATTTCAATCGACTCGCGGAGCACGGTGCGCCCCAGCCGCCGGGCCAACGCGGTCAGCACACGGATCTCGCGGCGCGGCAGCTCAAGCCGTTGCCCGCCCACACTGGCTTCACCCGATGCCGGGTCGAACACCAACCGGCCGATGCTGACCAGTTCCACCTGCATGCCGCTCGGCCGGCGCCCTGCAGCGCGGATGCGGGCGAACAGTTCCTCAAGTGCGAAGGGCTTGGTCAGATAGTCGTCCGCGCCCTCATCCAGGCCGGCGATGCGGTCCGGCAGCTGCCCCAGCGCGCTCAGCACGATGATCGGCACCCCTGGGTTGCGCTCACGCAGCAGGGAAATCAATCCCAGTCCGTCACCGTCGGGCAGGGTGCGGTCCAGCAGCACCAGATCGTGCGATCCGCACAGGGCCGCTTCGCGGGCCAGTGCCAGCGTGTTGGCCAGGTCCACCACGTAGCGCTCGCGCTGCAGGGCGGATTTCAGGGTGGCGGCCAGTTCGGCTTCGTCTTCGATCAGCAGGATGTGCATCGGCAGGGCTTGGGCAGGAAGGGCGTGGCAGGGCGGTCCGGCACGCGCCGGCAACGTATTACAGGAACATTGCGTGAACATGGCGTGCCTTCCCGATCTTCCGCACGGCTGTGGTGACGCAGGAAACACGCTGTCGGCGCAAGGTTCGCGCAATCCAGGCACTCCAGCCTTGGCGCCCACTCGCTGCCCCCCAATCCCTGGAGTACCCATGAAGTTGTTCGTTCCGTTGTTGCTCGTGGCCGCGTTGAGTGGCTGTACCACCGCGAAGATGACCGTAACCCCTGATGGCCGGCGTGGCGTCTCCATCGACTGCAGCGGCTCCAGTTCCTGGAGTGGCTGCTACGAAAAGGCCGGACAGATGTGCCCAGGCGGCTATGTAGTCTTCAGCAAGGATGGCGACGACGGCAACGCCATCGCGGTGGGCAACAAGAATGGCTTCACTTCCACCCAGATGGCCACCCGCTCGATGCTGGTGGCCTGCTCGCACTGACACCCACAGGGGAGGTGGGTTGCCACCTCCCCGTCATCACCGCCCCCAGCCCTGCGTCAGAAGCTGTAAGCGGCCTGCACGTACACCCGCCGCGGCTCACCCGGGAAATGCCCGTTGCGCGCGATGAAACCGCTGGCTGCATATACCTTGTCGAACAGGTTCTTGACGTTGGCCTGGAACTGCCATTGCTTCCATGTGGTCTTCCAGCTCATGTCGAACACGGTGTAGGCCTTGACCGTCTGCCCGTCCAGGCTGACGCGCTCGCCAACGTGATCCATGCCAAAGCCGATGGCGGAGTTGATCGCCGGAAGGTCATAACGCGTCCACATTCCCAGCTTGTTGCGTGGCGCATTGGCGAATCGGTCGCCGGAAGCGTTGGTGATGCCATTCGGGCCTGCATCCTTCACCCGCGCATCGTTGTAGGCGTAGGTCAGATTCAGCACCCAGCGCTCGGTGAGGTCGGCCAGCAGATCCAGCTCCATGCCGGTACTGCGCACCAGGCCCAGCGCGGCCAACTGGTTCACGCCACCGATCACTTCGCCGGTGGCCTGCACGATATTGCTGCGGTCGATCCGGTAGGCGGCCATGTTCAAGGTTACACGGTTGGCCAGCAGGGACTTCATGCCCACTTCCCACTGCTTGCTGCGCTCGGCATCGAACGGTCCGCCGGCAGCCGGATTCTGGTTGCCGGCACTCTGCGGTACAAAGCCGCTGGCCATGTTGGCGTAGACATTCAGGCCCTCGCGCACGGTGAACGTGCTGCCCAGCCGCCAGCTGAGGTCGTTGCCGTCCACACTGCTGCCGGCAATGCGGTCGTCGTCCTTGAAGCCATCCCAGCGCAGCCCGGCCAGTACATGCCAGCGTGTGCCCAGTGCCAGCTCGTCCTGCAGATAGCCGCCATAGCGCATGCTGCGGGTGGACGTGCTGCGCCAGGGCAGGTCCACCAGGTTGTAGTCGTGCCAGGTACTGGCGCCGTACACGGGATTGAACAGGTCGATGCCGCGCACCGGCCCCGCACCACGGGCAAGGTCGGCGCTGTTGGCGGTCTGTGCAGTGAAATCCGCATCCAGCTGGTACACATCGGCACCGAACAACACCTTGTGCTCAACCGCGCCGGTCGTCACCCGCCAGACTGCATTGCCGTTGGCAGTGAATGCTTCGTTGTCGCGGATCTGGTTTCGCAGCTGGCGGGTCATCCACTCGGCCACGCCATCGCGGTCACGATCGATCAGGCCCATCGGCTCGTGGTACATCTGGTGCTCGTTGTTGCTGAACCAGCGAGCGGCGAAGTCCACATCCAGATTGTCGCGTGGTGCGAAGCGGTACTGCGCCAGCGCCACTTTGGCGCGCATGTCGAGGAAGTCGCTGGCCTCGTTGTGGTTCCAGCGGCGGTCGGTCAGGAAGGTGCCCGCATCATTCACCGGCACGCCGCGCAGGCGGTTGCCGCCGAGGTTCTGGGTGATGTCGGTGAACTGCAGCACCAGCTCGCCGGTCTGGCCGATGTCGAAGGCCAGCGAGGCGTCGCCGATCACGCTCTCGCTGTCGGTGTTCCAGCGCACGCCCTTTTCACTGTCGGCATACAGCCCGGCGCGATAGCGCACGCTGCCGGAGGCATTCAACGGCCCGGTACCCTCGATCGATCCGGCACGAAAGTTCTTGTCGCCCAGCTGGATCTCGATGTTGCGTCCGGCGCTGGCTTTCGGTTTGCGGGTTACATAGTTGATGACGCCGCCTGCATCACCACCGCCATAAAGCGCGCCTGCCGGCCCCTTCAGCACTTCCACGCGCTCGATGTTGAACAGCTGCGGCACCGAAAATCCTGCGTACGGGTCGCCGCGCAGGCCGTCATACAGCACGTTCTCCTGGCGGAAGCCGCGCAGGGTCACCCCGGCATAGCTGAAATAGCTGATGCCGCTGATGCTGCGATAGAGGTCGGTCACCTGGCGCGCGGCCTGGTCGTCGATCAGTTCACGCGGGATGACCTGGATCGACTGTGGGACCAGCTCCAGGGGCGTATCGGTGCGGGTGCCGACCGCGGCATCGTCTACCCGATACAGTGTCTGTGCGCGTCCGCGAACTTCGACCTTGTCCAGGTCCTTTGGCGCGGCAGTGGAGGGCTCGGCAGCATGGGCAAGGGTTGCCAGGGGCAGGGTCAGTGCCAGGCACAGGGCGCGTTGCAGGGGCATTGGAAAAGGCATCGGGAGAGGGGGTGTGTCTGCAAATGAGAAAGATTAGCATTTGCAGCACTTCGTGACCTATCCCCGAATGCGTTATGGACGCGCGCCGGGGTCCGTATACGGTGTGCCCGCCAAGGCCACCAGTACCCCGGTGGCGCCGCGCACGATCAGCTGCAGCATGGCCTCACGCGGGTCCTCGCCCTGCAGTTGGCTTGCCAATCCCTTCTCATAGGCCGCCACCATCGACGCCAGCAGCATGGCCGCGCCCAATCGCGCTTCGGCGTCATGTTCTGGCCGGCCGGCAGCGTCGGCCATCAATCGCGCCAGGTCGTCAGTCAACTGCGCCTGCAGCCTTCGCGCGTGCGCGACCAGTACCGGGCTCTCCGCCACGGTGCCCCAAAAGGCGGCAGCGCCGGCATTGATGCGCAGCAGCGGATGGCCAGCCTCCAGCAACTCGCGCACCAGCGACTGGAAGGCCGCCAGCGGGGTCATGCCGCTGCGCGCCATCATGCCCTCGCGCAGCAGCATGCGCGCCTCCTCATCGCGATCGAACACCAGGTCTTCCTTGCTGGCGAAGTAGTTGAAGACCGTCTTGCGTGAGACGCCCGCGGCTTCGGCGATTTCGGACATGGAGACGGCCTCGAAGCCACGCCGGATGATCAGCTCGGTGGCGACGTCCGAAATCGCTTGTCGGGTCTCGGCCTTGCGTTGTTCGCGACGACCTGGAGGCGGGGTCATGGGTGGTTCACTTGTGGAAACGTACACCGAGTGTAACATTTGATCCGCCAGAGCGCCGACCCGGCGCTCACAAGGATTCCCCATGCTATACGACGTCGTCATTGCCGGTGCTGGCCCGGTGGGCCTGTTCCTGTCCTGTGAACTGGCCCAGGCCGGGTGTTCAGTGCTGGTGCTGGAACAGGCCGGGTCCGCCGGTTCGCCGTTGAAGCGCCTGCCATTCGGGCTGCGCGGCCTTAACGCCCCCACGCTGGAGGCACTGGATCGGCGCGGCCTGTTGGACGCGGTCGCCGCGACGCAGGTGCTCAAGCCCGACAAGGGCGCGCCGCCGCCCGGCACCGCCCATTGGCTGGCGCAGCCGCGTGCGCTGGGTGGGCACTTCGCGGGTATTCCATTTGCACTGGACGATGTGGACCAGACGCGCTGGAGCTGGCGCCTGCCGACACCGGTGGGCACCCAGATGGCGGTGGAGCTGCAGGCCCTGGAAGCGGTGCTTGCCGAACGTGCGACTGCGCTGGGCGTGCGCATCGAACGCGGGCGTGCGGTACAGGCGGTGGATGCGCACGAGGCGCAGGTTGCCGTGCACACCGGCTCCGGCAGGGTCCACGGCCGCTGGCTGGTCGGTTGTGATGGGGCCCGCAGCACGGTACGCAAACAATCGGGCTTCCTCTTCGCTGGAACCGGGCCAGAGTTCACCGGTTACACGCTGCTGGTCGAACTGGCAGATGGGTGTGTACTCACACCAGGCCGACAGTTCACCGATCACGGGATGTGCAATTTCAACCCGCCAGGCATGCTGGCGCTGGCCGATTTCGATGGTGGCGCCGGCCATCGCACGCCACTGGACCGGCACACCGCGCAAGCGTTGCTGCGGCGGGTGTCTGGCCGCGGGGCAACGATCACTGCATTGCACCTGGCCACGACATGGACCGATGCTGCGCGCCAGGCGACGGCCTATCGCAGCGGACGTGTGCTGTTGGCAGGTGATGCCGCGCACATGCATTCGCCGTTGGGCGGCCAGGGACTGAACCTCGGCATCGGCGATGCGATGAACCTCGGTTGGAAACTGGCCGCCGTAGCGCGGGGCAAGGCCGATGAGGCGCTGCTGGACAGCTATCAGGCGGAGCGCCATCCGGTGGGTGCCAAGGTGCTGGACTGGTCGCGCGCGCAGGTTGCGCTGATGCGACCCGGGCCCGGTTCGCGCGCGCTGGCGGCGATCATGGCCGACCTGGCCGGCACCCGCGATGGGGCCACGTATCTGGCCGAGCGGATCTGGGGTGTTTCGCAGCAGCTGGATCTTGACGGAGACCACCCGCTGGTCGGCAGGAGCGCGCCGGACTTCCGGTTGGTCGATGGCCGCCGTCTGGGCGAACTGCTGAGAGCGGGGCAGGGGGCGCTGCTTGTTTTCGACCCGGCCTCTTCGCCGCCGCAGCATGGCCGACGCTGGCAACCTTCCATCGCCTGCGCCGCAGATACCGGGGATGCGGCGTCGGGCCTGGGGGCGTTGCTGGTGCGCCCGGATGGCATCGTCGCCTGGGCCTGTGGCACACGCGGGGATATGTCCGGCCTCGATTCAGCGCTTGCTTCCTGGACCGGTCCGACCCGGTGATCTGCCGGCTAATACGCAGTCACCATCGTCTGCGAGCGACAGCTGGCCTCGGTCATCACCGAGGCCAGCTGCTTCAGTGAGTAGGGCTTGCGCAGCAGCGTGAAACCGTGGCCTGGATCGCGGGCCAGCAGTTCGCTGTAGCCACTGGTGAGGATGATCGGAAGATCGGGCAGGCGGCTGCGGATGGTGCGGGCCAGATCCAGCCCATTGGTCCCGGGCATGACCACGTCGCTGAACACCACGTGGAAACGCGCAGCGTCGCGCTCGAGCTCCGCCAGTGCTTCGTCGGCATTGCGCGCGAGTACGACGTTGTACTCAAGCTCGCGCAGCGCACCGACTGCAAATTCGGCCACATCCACATTGTCTTCCACCACCAGCACGCACAATCCGTGACCATGCAGCAATCCCGGTTGCGCGGTCGGCAGCTCGATGGAGGCGTTTACCTGCGCCAGCGGCAGATACAGCGTGAAGCGCGTACCGACACCGGCCTGGCTCTGTACGTCCACTTCGCCCTCGGACTGCTTGACGAAGCCGAACACCTGGCTGAGGCCAAGCCCGGTGCCCGCGCCCACTCCCTTGGTGGTGAAGAATGGCTCGAAGATCCGGTCCAACACGGACGGATCGATACCGGAACCGGTGTCGCTGACGCTGATCGCAGCGAAGTTGCCTTTCATCGGCGCCGCGAACCGCACGGAAGGCACCGATGTCAGCTGTTCCACATCGATCGTCACCTTGCCGTGGCCGTCGATGGCGTCGCGCGCGTTCACCGCGATGTTGATCAGTGCGGTGTCGAGCTGGGTCCGGTCCAGCAGCACCGGCAACGGGGCGTCGGGCAGGTTCACCGACACGGAGATGCGTGCACCCAGCACTGTGGTGATGATGTCTGAAAGCGCGCGTATGCTCTCGCAGAGGTCGAATACCTGCGGCGACAGGCTCTGCCTGCGCGAGAACGCCAGAAGCTGGGCGGTCAGGCGAGTGGCGCGGTCAGCGGCGGTTTCGATCGCCTGTACATAGCGCAGGCGCGCATCTTCGGCCGGCCAGGTATGCAGCAGCATGTCTACGGAGCCGGTGATGACCTGCAGCAGATTGTTGAAGTCGTGGGCAACGCCGCCGGTCAGCTGGCCGATGGCCTCCAGCTTCTGCGACTGCCGCAGCTGTTCGCGGGCGCGTACCAGTTCAAGATGGGCCTCGCGTGCCTGCTCGGTGATGGCCGCTACCTGGCGGGTGTGCCGGTCGCGTTCGATCACCCGTTCGGTCTGCTCGCTGACCATGCAGATGATGCCGGCCACGCCTCCGCAACCGGCACGCAGCGGCGAGTAGGAGAACGTCCAGAATGTCTCGCGCAACGTGCCATCACGGTCCATCATCAACGGCATGTTCTTGAAGCTGCGGCTCGTGCCGCCGAAGGCGTCGTTGACAGCATCGACGACGTCGGCCCAGACGTCCGCCCAGACGTCTTCCAATCGGCTGCCCATGGCGCCGTGCAGCTTGCCGCCCAGCATCGGCAGGTAGGCATCGTTGAAAAAGAACGCCTTGTTGTCGCGGCCCCATGCGATCCACAGCGGCTCCGGAGAATCCAGGATCATCGCCAGCAGAGCGCGAAGTTCGGGAGGCGTGTTGATCGCGTCGGTGGAACGGGCCCAGTCGCTGTCCTGCAGCAGTCGGTAGGCGAGTTGATCGGGTGCCGAGACAGGAAGGGGGAAGGGATGCATGGCCGCGCGCGAAGAAAGGTGCCGCAGCTTAGCCGAGGTGATGTCATTGCGCCCTGCACAGCTCCTTTGCCCTGGCTGTCATCGGCCCTGCGCGGCGGACGAGATGGCTCACGGGGCGCCCTCTGACTGCACCATCATCCCTGCGCCAACAGCCTGCGTCGTGGCACCGTCGTATTGCAGCCTCAGACACCCAGAAGCGAATTCACCTGCCAATCGGCAACCCGCGCATGGCTCACCGCCTGATGACTGCCGCATCCGTCGCAGCGGAACAAGGCGCCGCCCGGCAGCTGGACCAGATTGTCTTCGTTGGCCGAGCGGGTTTCAGAGCAATGCCGGCAGATGACAGTGAGCGCCGTAATGCGCTCCACCCCGCCAGACAGGTCGAACACAGCTTCAAAGGCATGGATGACAGGGTGACCAGTGGCCGGCATCGGGAAAGTCGTCGTGATGGGGAGGCCTTATCCTGCCCCCCCCCCGATCGTGACGGGCTGGTCATCCGCATGCATTGGAACGATCAAGATGCCCGGCGGCTCAGAGATCCTTCTTCTTGCCGCTCAGGTCGATCGGCCTGTCACTGCCCTTGCGCTCGCTCGACCACACTTCCATGCTCTTGTTGCAGCGGCTCTCGCGGGCAGCCACTTCGCGCGGCAGGTCCTTCAGATGCGGCGACTCCTGGCAGGCCTGATGCATGTTGCTGTCGTCATAGGTTGCACAGGCGCTGAGCGAGGCCAGGGTGATGGCGACGAGGGTGGTGCGGAGCAGGGGCTGCAGGTTCATGGGAGGGTCTCGGGTGGTGCCGGGCTGGCCATGGAATTCAAATCCGTGACACCGGGCGCAGACAATCCGACCAATCACACTTGTTATTCTGTAACAGATGCGCGATAGTCCTGCGCCTGCTGCTGTCAGGCGACGCAGATCATCAGCATCATGCTCAGCGCCAGCATCAGCACGAATACGCGCCGGCTGAGCGCAAGGCAGGCCAGGCAGGCGGCCAGTGCCCAGGCAGCCAGCAGCGCGCAGGCCAGCAGCCACAGCCCGATCACAATCAAGGATCCGGTCGCCAGCGCCGACAACGCGATGGCCTTGTACAGAGCCACGCCCAACACGCTGCCGAGCACTCCCGCCTGCAGGGCAATGGCATCGTGATGTGCGGGGGCAGGCGCGTGAAGCATGGTGGCTGGATGGTTCCAAGCGTGAGCGGCGCGCGTACTGTGCCCGAATGCACATCCACGCCATGTGTACTTCACCGACGACGTAATCAGTGACGGCGGCGCGACAGCAATAGCCCAATGCCCACCACGGGCACGATTCCAAGCATCGGTGCTTTGTACAACGGCCAGCCCTGCAGTACGCCCGTGATCACCAGTGCCGCCGTCGCCAGCAACAGGCCCGCACCCCAAGCGCGTGCGGGCCAGGCACCGAAGAAGTGGCGACGTTGCGGAGCGGCGGCAGCATTGGCGGGCCGCTTCGCGAGAGCCTCTGCCAGCGCGTCCCGGAAGGTTGAGAATTCATGCGTCGATGCCCGTGTGTGCTGGAGCAGCACGCTCGGTCCATCGATCAGGGTCAGATCAACATGATCGTCCAGGTTGTAGGACCGGATCTGCTTGAACGGGAGAGGAGCACGGTGCTGGAATACCAGACGATCATGTTCCAGTGCCACCCGGTCCCGTCGAGGGGGATAGACAACGAAGGCAAGGATCAACGCCGACAGTGTGAAAACCGCTGCCGCACCCAGTGCGGTGAGAAGTCCAAGTTCGGGTGCGCGGGCGAACAGGAGTATTGCCAGTGGTACGGCCCCGATGGCAAACATGGCGTACTGGTGATAGCGCCTGAAGATGCGCACTTCACTGTCGATCTTCCGGGGCCGGGCGGGGAGGCGGGAGTGGGCGATGGGTAACTTCATGGACTGTGTTCGATCACGGCTTTCTGGCAAGAGAGCGTGGCGTCGCGTTGCAATGAAGTCCATTCAACTATTTTGAATCCACCCTTGCTGGACCTCTGTGTGAGTCCTCGTGCGCCTTCGCCCACGCATCTGCTCAGTCGAACTCACCCTCGGCCGATTCCAGCCGTTGCCGGTAGGCAGCGCGGTGCAGATACAGGCGCTGGCATTCGGCCGACCTGTGGATGCGGCTGCCGGGTTCGTTGGCTACCGAGTCGCACATCCGCGCAATATGATTGTTCTCTGCCAGCTCGGTGACGAAGAACACGGCGGTGATGCCGGTACCGAGCAGCACCACGTAGAGCAGGCGGCTGAGCCAGCGCGACAGCTTGCGCTCGAAGTGCTGCTGGATGGTCAGGTCGAAGCGGATGATGCTGAGCACAATCCAGATGATCGCGACCAGGAAGCAGAGCGTGGGCAACAGGCCGCGCCAGAGCCCGGCCTCGTAGACCGATTCGTTGTAATGGACGGCAGCCCCGGCACCGGCGATGGCGATGGCAAGTGCCCAGTTGCGGCCCAGCGAGAGCAGGTCATCGAGCAGCTTCTCGCGGTTCCTGGTTGATCCTGCTGCCACGTGGGTTCCATCTCCATGCTGCGACCGGCGGCGGACTGCCGCCGGCCCTGCAGATGGTGGAGCATCGCTGCGGCGATGAGAAGACCGCGCGGCTCAATGTGCGATGGCGCGGGCGCTGATCCAGCGCCGGTAGCGGCGGGTCCGACACTTTGCGGCCGCCTGTGCCAGCAGCAGTGCCCACGCCGGTGAAACCGTAGGTGCGGTGGGGCGGCGCCGGCTCAGCCGGCCCAGCTGATACTTCACTGCCGCCATGTGCGCGCTGGCCGCCAGCGGCTTGCTGCGCCAGTTGATGTTGCGCAGCGTCGGCACCGGGTCGCGGCCCTGCTGCCAGTGCTGTGGCAGATCCGGCTCGATCGCCAGTGCGGTGGCGATGCCGACCATGGCCACGCCGCTGGCCAGTACCTGTTCTGCCACCTCGCGGCGGCGGATGCCGCCGGTGACCATCAACGGCATCGTTGCCACCGTGGCGATCTCGCGTGCGAATTCGAGGAAGTACGCTTCGCGGGCCACGCTGCGATCGTCGCGTGCGGCGCCGGTCATGGCCGGTGCTTCATAGCTGCCGCCGGACAGTTCGACCAGATCCACGCCGAGGGGGGCCAGCATCTCCACCACTTCGCGTGCGTCCTCGGGCGAGAAACCGCCGCGCTGGAAATCGGCGGAGTTGAGCTTCACCGCCACCACGAACGTGGGCGCTACCGCCGCGCGTACACCCTGCACGATCTCCAGCAGCAGGCGCGCACGGTTTTCCAGGCTGCCACCCCACTGGTCCTCGCGCCGGTTCGACAACGGCGACAGGAACTGGCTGAGCAGGTAGCCGTGCGCGGCATGGATCTCCACGCCACTGAAACCGGCGCGCTCGGCCAGTTCGGCACTGCGGATGAAGCGCGCGATCACCGAGTCGATGTCGTCCTCGGTCATCGCCTTCGGCGGTGCGAACTGCTTGGACAGCGCGCCCATCTGCAATGCAACGGCCGAAGGCGCGAGCGCGGGTTGACCGAGTGCGGCCGGCATCTGCCGCCCCGGGTGATTGATCTGCATCCACATCTGCGCACCCCGCGAGCGGGCAGTGTCCGCCCAGGCAGTGAAGCGGTCGAGGTGGCGCTCATCCTCCAGTACCACGCCGCCGGGCCCAGTCATGGCGCGCCCATCGACCATCACGTTGCCGGTGATGATCAGTCCGGCGCCGCCGTCGGCCCAGCGCTGGTACAACTGCAGTAGCGCTTCGGACGGAGCGTGGTCAGCGTCGGCCATGTTTTCCTCCATCGCCGCCTTGGCGATGCGGTTGCGGATGACGGCACCGGAGGGCAGTGCCAGGGGCGAGAACAGCGACATCGGACAGCTCCAGGACAGGGGAATGGGGCTACGCTAACCTTCAAGTTTGATTGAAGGTCAACAGGCTTCCATGTCGAGGATTCAGGCAGATGAAGATCGGTGAGCTGGCCCGCCGCACGGGCCTGGCAGCGTCGCGCATCCGCTTCTACGAAGAGGCCGGGTTGCTGGTGGTCCAGCGCCAGGCCAACGGCTACCGCGATTATCCGGAGCAGGCGGTGCTGCTGCTGGAACTGATCACCGGTGCGCAGCGCGCCGGTTTCAGCCTGGAAGAGATCCGCGCGCTGTTGCCGCCGGACATGGGCCAGTGGCAGCACGAGGCACTGATCACGATGCTGCAGCAGAAGGTGGCCGACATCGAGGCGCTGCAGCTGCGGCTGGCAGAGAGCCGTGCGCACCTGCTGGCCCTGATCGAAGATATCCAGGCGCGGCCGGAGGGCATTGATTGCGCGGCCAACTCGCGGCGGGTGCTGGACCGGGTGAAGCGTGGTGAGCTGGCGCGGCCGACGCTGGCGGCCGGCGATGTGGCGATGCTGCGACCGGATCGCCGCCGCCGCATGGGCCGCGACTGACGATCCGGCGCGATGTTCAGTGGCTGCCGGCTACGGCGGCCTTGCGCTTCTTGTCCAGCATCACCGCCACGCACCACAGCAGCAGGCCGCCGATGGCGGTGGCCGCGCCCACATAGCCAGTGCTGGCTGGGCTGAAGCCGGCGCTGATCGCCATGCCGCCCAGCCACGGGCCGAGCGCGTTAGCGGTATTGAAGGCGGCATGGTTGGAGGCGGCAGCCAGGGTCTGGGCTTCGCCGGCCACGTCCATCAGGCGCGTCTGCAGCACTGCCGCCAGCGCACCCATGGTGCCGACGGTGATGATCATCGGGCCGATGGTCCACACCGATTGCGCGGCCAGCGGATACAGCAGCAGCATCACGATCGACCACAGCAGCACCACCGCAGCGGCCTTGAAGTGGAACTTGTCGACCAGCCAGCCACCGGCGATGTTGCCGATGATCGCGCCGATGCCGAACACGCCCACGGCCAGTGGCATCCACGATTCGGCCACGCCGGTGACCTGCACCAGCGTCGGCGCGAGGTAAGTGAACACGCAGAACATGCCGGCGAAACCGACCGCGCCGATCGCCAGCGCCAGCCACACCTGGGGGGTGTTGAAGGCACGCAGTTCGCGCATCGGCGAGGTGCGCACCTCGTCCGGGTCCGGCAGCAGGAAGCGCGCGATCATCGCCACGGTGGCGATGGCCAGCACGCTGACCAGGGCAAAGGCGGTGCGCCAGCTCAGCTGCTGGCCCAGCCAGGTGGTCAGCGGATTGCCGACCAGGATCGCGATCGACAGGCCCAGCAGTACGCGCGACATCGCCTGGCCGCGCTGGCCGGCCGGACTGATTGCGGCGGCCACCAGCATCGCCACGCCGAAGTAGGCGCCATGCGGCAGGCCGGCAACGAAACGTGCGATCAGCATCGTGCCGTAGTTCGGTGCCAGTGCGCTGGCCAGGTTGCCGACAGCATAGAAGCCCATCAGCGCCAGCAGCAGCTTGCGGCGCGGGAAGCTGGCGCCGACGAAGGCGAGAATCGGCGCACCGACGACCACGCCGATGGCATAGGCGCTGATCAGGTGGCCGACCTGGGTTTCGGAGATCGACAGGCCACGGCTGATCTCCAGCATCAGGCCCATGCTGGCGAACTCGCTGGTACCGATGGCGAAGCCGCCCAGGGACAGGGCAAGGATGATCAGGGTGCGCTGACGGGGCGTCAGCCGCGCAGCCAAGGAAGAGTTGGGGCTCATGCGGGGCCGATGGGGGCGGGGAGCCGTGCATTGTACTGCTGCACCGCAACAGCAGCAGCCATGCTGAGGGTAAATCAGCGTTTGATCCGTGGGGTTGCGGCAAGCCGGGCACGGGCTCGGTACGAAAGCAGGTTCGGCGCATTGTTGTCGGCGTCCTGCATGTAATGACGACATGGACGTCGGCATGATGCGAAACACAGGGGCTGCGGAGTGCTGGAACAAGGAGGATGTCGATGCAGGAATTCAGGCATGTGCTGGAGACGCGCGGCCGCTATCAGCTGGTAGCGGTGTCCTACGCGCCGGTGTACGCTCCGGGCGATGTGGTCGGCCATGCGGTCGTCGCCGACGATGGGGATCGTCTGACCGACCTGATGTCGCTGGCCGAAGCGCGCCAACGCCTGCAGGCACTGGTGCGTGAAGAGGGCGAAGAGCCCGGGCTGGAGAACGAAAACCACCTGCGGAAGAAGGCGTCGCGCTGGCGCCGCCGCTAGGCCGTCGCGCCCTTGTGCGCATCATGGAGGATCCGGGTGTTGCCCAGTAAGAAGTATCTGCTCATCGCCATCATCACGCTGGCGACTCTGCTGCTTGGTTTCGTGTTTTCCGGTTACCTGACCCTGCTGTTGCTGGGGCTGGACACCAAGCTGTTCACCTGGAACACCTACTACCAGTACTTCAACGCGCTGGGCCAGCCACAGGTCGCGCCCTTCGTGGGCAAGATCAAGTGGGCCGGTTATCTCGGTTTCGGCCTGCCGCTGCTGGTGCTGCTGGTGACCGGCCTGGTGCTGCTGCTGAAGAAGGACAAGCGCTCGTTGCACGGCGACGCGCGCTTTGCCACCGGCGCCGACCTGTCCAAGCACGGCATGTTCAAGAAGACCGGCCAGAGCATCGTGGTTGGCAGCCATGGCGGCAAGCTGGTGCGGCTGGACGGCCAGCAGTTCGTGATCCTTGCGGCGCCCACCCGTTCAGGCAAGGGCGTGGGCGTCGTCATCCCGAACCTGCTGGAGTACGGCGAATCGCTGGTGGTGCTGGACATCAAGCAGGAGAACTTCGACCTGACCAGTGGCTGGCGTGCCAGTCAAGGGCAGGAGATCTACCTGTTCAATCCTTTCGCCGAAGATCGGCGCACGCACCGCTGGAACCCGCTCAGCTATGTGTCCGATGACCCGGCGTTCCGTGTCTCGGACCTGATGAGCATCGCCGCGATGTTGTATCCGGACGGGGCCGAGGACCAGAAATTCTGGGTCAGCCAGGCGCGCAATGCGTTCATGGCCTTCACCCTGTATCTGTTCGAGAACTGGGATGACGAGCGCACCAGTGGCTTCCCGGGCGGCTCGGGCACGCCCACCCTGGGCGCTGTCTACCGGTTGTCATCGGGTGACGGCAGCGATCTGAAGAAGTACCTCAAAGCCCTGTCGGAGCGGTCGTTCCTCAGTTCCAACGCGCGCTCGGCGTTTGCCAACATGCTGTCCCAGGCCGATGAGACCTTCGCCTCGATCCTGGGTACCTTCAAGGAACCGCTCAACGCCTGGATCAACCCGGTGCTGGACAAGGCCACCAGCAGCAACGACTTCCTGCTGACCGATGTCCGCAAGAAGAAGATGACCATCTACATCGGCATCCAGCCCAACAAGCTGGCCGAGAGCCGATTGATCATCAACCTGTTCTTCAGCCAGCTGATCAATCTCAACACCAAGGAACTGCCCAAGTCCAACCCGGACCTGAAGTACCAGTGCCTGCTGTTGATGGACGAATTCACCTCGATCGGCAAGGTCGAGATCATCGCCTCGGCGGTGTCCTACATGGCCGGTTACAACATCCGCCTGCTGCCGATCATCCAGAGCATGTCCCAGCTTGATGCCACCTACGGCCGGGAAGTGTCACGCACGATCATCACCAACCACGCACTGCAGATCCTGTACGCGCCGCGCGAGCAGCAGGACGCCAACGACTACTCGGACATGCTGGGCTACACCACCGTCCGCAAGAAGAACGTCACCCATGCCCGTGAGAAGACCCACAACTTCACCGAAGAGCGGCGTGCACTGATGCTGCCGCAGGAGCTGAAGGCGATGGGGCCGGACAAGGAAGTATTCCTCTACGAGGGCATACCGCATCCGGTGAAGTGCGACAAGATCCGCTATTACAAGGATCGCTATTTCACATCGCGGCTGCTGCCGAAGGTCGACGTTCCGATGCTTAACGTCTAATTCACGTCGCTAAATTTGTGACGTAGATTCATATTCACCGACGTGAAACCGTGAGCTGAGTCAAAAATTCGGCATCTGTTCATAGATTTTCAGACTTGTCTGACATGGAATTGACGCGTGGTTGTGTAACTCTGTGTGCGTCATCCAGAAGTGTGTGCTGGATGCCAAAAGTTGTAACGCAGGGTGGCCAGGAGTTTGTGCCATGGAAACAAGGATGGTTTCGACGTTGGTGAGGGTGTGCGGGTGTGTCGTCGGCAACGTCTGGCGGCCCCGCGACCTGGTTGGCAGCTTTCGGGCTGCAGGGGAGCCGGGGCAGGTGTGCTGCATGCCAGCGCGTCTCCCCGATTCCGGCGTGCGCCATGCAGCGCCGGACGGCCAGGGAACCAACGCTCGGGACTGCTTTTTCGTACGTCAAAGTGAAGCCCGTATGAATCAGGCGTTTATCGCGAAAATCTCCATCGCCGCAGTCGCGGCGCTGATGGTGGCAGGGTGTGCCACCAAGTCCGCCCCCGATTTCGGTGGACGCTGGAAGCCGGTCAACCGCTTTGCCGTGGCGACGACCGAGATCCCGCTGTATTCCAGCTACGTCTACCAGGCCTCGCCGATGGATGGCACGCTCAAAGCCATGCTCGAGCGCTGGGCCAAGGATTCCGGACGAACACTGGACTACCGCCTCAGCTCGGACTTCACGCTGTATGGCGCGGTCTCGAAGATCGACACCACCAATGCGCAGCAGGCCGTGATCGATCTGACTTCGGCGTATTCGGCGCAAGGCATCTCCGTCTCCATTGTTGGCAACCAGATCGTTGTGCAGAGCGCTGGCTCGACGCCCACCGCGTCGGCGCAGAGCGCTGATTCCAACAGCGGCACCTGAGTCCACCTCGAAACCATCGAACGTGCCGCTCCCCGCGCCTGTCGCAGGGGCTCCATGCCCATTGATGTTTCAGCAGTACGGAAGAATCCATGTTCCGCAAGAAGGATCCCGGCAACAGTCCCAAGGTCGAGCAGTCGGTCGCCAAGGCGGTCAGCTACGAGATCACCGTGGCCGACATGGCGCGTCGCAGCGAGCGCCGTGCCTGGTGGGTCGCCACGGGCTCGTTGCTGATGTCGCTCGCACTGGCGGGCGGCTACTACTACATGCTGCCGCTGAAGGAGAAGGTGCCGTTCCTGGTGATGGCCGATGCGTACACGGGTACCGCGACGGTCGCACGCCTGAGCGGGACCTTCCAGGGCGAGACGATTACCAGCAACGAAGCGATCAATCGCAGCAATGTGGCCCAGTACGTACTGGCGCGCGAGTCGTACGACTCGGCGGTGATGGGCCTGCGCGATTGGGAACTGGTGTTCGTGATGTCCACCGATCCGGTGGCGCAGTCCATGCGCGTGCGCTATGCCGGCAACAACCCGCAGAACCCGTTCGTGATGTATGGCCGCGAGCGTGCCATCCGGGTCAAGATCCTCAGCATCACGCCGCTGGGCGCCGAAGCGAACGGCAGCTTCCGCGGCGCTTCGGTGCGCATCCAGCGCAGCCTGCTGGACAAGCGCACTGGCGTTGCCACCTACCTGGACAACCAGCTGGTGACGATGCGCTTCGGCTACAACCAGAACCTGGCGCTGTCCGAGCAGGATCGCATCCTCAATCCGCTGGCCTTCCAGGTCACCGAGTATCGCGTCGACAACGACTATTCCCGTGGCGTCCCGGTGCCGGATGACGGCGCCATGCAGGCGCAGGCGCAGCAGGCTGCACAGGCCGCGCAGCAGGCCCAGGGTGTCTACGATCCCAACAACCCGGCCGCGGCCACGATGATCGATCCGGCCACCGGCCAGCCGGTCGCCGTCCCGGCCAATGGCCCGACGCCGGGCCAGCCGATGCCGGGTCAGCCCGTACAGGGGCAGCCCATGCCGGGTCAGCCCGTACAGGGGCAGCCCATGCCGGGTCAGCCCGTACAGGGGCAGCCCATGCCGGGTCAGCCGGTGCAGGGGCAAGCAATGCCGGGGCAGGCCATGCCCGGACAGCCGGCCATGAGGCCGGCGCAGAACAATTCCACCGGAACTGCTGATGGAGCAAGCAACCGATGAGTAGTCGAAATATCAGGGGAAGCGCACTGGCGCTGCTGTCGATGTTGTCGCTGTTGTTTTCAGCAGCGGCGATGGCGCAGGCGGTGGACCATTACGAGTACGAGAAGGACCGCATCTATCCGGTTCGCACCGGCCTGGGCCTGACCACCCAGATCGAACTGAGCCCGAACGAGAAGATCCTCGACTACAGCACCGGCTTCAGCAGCGGCTGGGAACTGACCCGTCGCGAGAACGTGTTCTATCTCAAGCCGAAGAACGTCGACGTCGACACCAACATGATGGTGCGCACCGAGACCCATTCCTACATCTTCGAGCTCAAGGTGGTGGCCACTGACTGGCGCCAGCTGGAACAGGCCCGTCGTGCTGGCGTGCAGTACAAGATCGCCTTCACCTACCCGAACGACACCGTGTTCGGCGTCGCACAGGAAGCGGTGGAAGAGGAGGCGCAGCCGCTGTTGAGCTCTGAACTGGCCAAGGACCGCCAGTACAACTTCAACTACTCCTATTCGACCAGCAAGGCGAAGAAGATGGGTTGGCTGATCCCGGTCAACGCCTACGACGACAGCCGTTTCACCTACCTGAAACTACCGAATTCGCCGGAGTACAAGACCGGTATCTTCCCGGCCGTGTTCGGTCGTGAAACGGAATACGGTGAAGACTTCGTGGTCAACACCACGGTTGAAGGCAATACGCTGATCGTGCACGGGACCTACCCGTACCTGGTCATCCGCCACGGCGACTTCGTCGTCGGCCTGCGAAGGAACGTGAAGAAATGAGCCAGCAGAACACTCCCGGAAACGACCCGAACAACGGACGCGACGAGAGCCAGAGTCCGTACGGTGCACAGGCTGCTCCGGAGGCGCAGACGAATCCGTACTTCGGCACGACCCAGGCTGAGCCTGCACCGGATCTGGACGCGGCCGCGCCGCAGCTGCGCTCGGCTGAAGAGCAGCGATTGAACCGCAAGGCGCTGCTGTTCCTGGGCGGTATCGTGGTGCTGCTTGTTGCCATGGGCTTCCTGCTTTTCCGCAAGGGCCAAGACAAGGACGATGCGCCGAAGGTGCCGGATGTTGCGCGCGCGAGCACGCCAACACTGCCGGATGCTGTCCAGACCGATCCGGGTCCGGCGCAGGCAATGCAGCCCGTTGATCCGATTCCGATGTTGCCGCCGCCTCCATTGGGGCCGAGTCGCCCTGAGCCGCCAGTGACGTTGGAAGATCGCTCCGCGGGCCCTCGTGGTCCGACGCTTGCCGAACGTCGGATGGGTGCCAGTGCCGACGGTTTCGTTGGCAATGGCAGTTCACAGGATGAGGAGCGCTCGCAGCAGGCGGGCATGGACGAATACACGCGGGCAATGCTGCAGCAGATGAACGGGCAGCAGAATGCAGCGCCAGCGCGCGTGCGTCGTGGCCCCGACGTGGATGACGTGTCCAATGCCAGCTACATCCGCAGCCCCGATGCGCTGCTGGTGCGAGGAACCTATCTGCGCTGTGTACTGGAAACCCGCATCATCACTGATATCGCGGGCTACACCTCGTGCCTGGTGACAGAGCCGGTGTACTCGATCAACGGCCGCAATCTGCTGCTGCCGAAGGGCTCCAAGATCTATGGCGCCTATGGCGGTGGTCCTACCGGCAAGCGGGTGGAAGTGATCTGGGACCGCATCACCACGCCGAACGGTATTGACGTGGCAATGTCCAGCCCGGGCGTTGATCAGCTGGGTGGCGCAGGCCACCCGGGCCAGTACAGCGCGCACTGGGGCAGCCGTATCGCCTCGGCGCTGATGATCAGCCTGTTGGCCGACGCGTTCAAGTACGCCGCCGCCGAACATGGCCCGGAGACCACCACGGTGGCCAACAACGGCATGACCATCCAGTCGCCCTATGAGAGCGCCACCGCGCGCACCATGGAACGCCTGGCCAACGAGTCGCTCAGCCAACGTCGCCCGCCGACCGTGACCATCAACCAAGGCACCATCGTGAATGTGTACGTCGCCAAGGACGTCGACTTCACGAGCGTGCTGCATCCTCGCCGGTAACCCAACGAACGATCATGGACGCTGAAGTGTCACCCCTTGCCCTCGTCTCCAGCGATTTCCTGCGCTATCAGTACGAAGTGCTGGGCATCGCCGAGTACATGACTTCCCCGGAAGTGACGGAAATCTGCATCAACCGTCCCGGTGAGCTGTACCTGGAAACCCGGGCGGGGTGGCAGCGGGTGGATGTGCCGAGCCTGACCTTCGAGCGGGCCCGGCAGTTCTGCACGGCGGTGGTGAACGAGAGCAACACCGGCCAGCGCATCACCGATGCCGATCCGGTGGTCTCGCTCACGTTTCCCACCGGCCAGCGTGCCCAGTTCGTGATTCCGCCGGCGTGCGATGCAGGCAAGGTGTCGATCACCATCCGTCTGCCGTCCAAGCACACCAAGTCGCTCAGCCAGTATCACGAAGATGGGTTCTTCAACCAGATCCTGGAAAGCGATGGCAGCATCAGCGAGCAGGATCGCGAGCTGCTGGAGCTGCGTCAGCAGCGCGAGTACGCAGAGTTCTTCCGGCGTGCGGTGATGTACCGCAAGAACATCGTGGTATCCGGTGCGACCGGTAGCGGCAAGACCACCTTCATGAAGGCGCTGGTCAATCATATTCCGGACAACGAACGCCTGGTCACGATCGAGGACGCGCGCGAGCTGTTTCTGACCCAACCCAATGTGGTGCACCTGCTGTACTCCAAGGGTGGGCAGAGCACCAGCAATGTCAGTGCCAAGAGCTGCATGGAAGCCTGCCTGCGCATGAAGCCCGAGCGCATCATCCTGGCCGAGCTGCGCGGTGACGAGGCGTTCTACTTCATCCGCAACTGCGCATCGGGCCACCCGGGTTCGATCACCAGCTGCCATGCAGGCAGTCCGGAGCAGACCTGGGACCAGTTGGCCCTCATGGTGAAGGCCTCCACCGAAGGTTCGGGCCTGGAGTTCAACGTGATCAAGCGACTGTTGATGATGACCATCGACATCGTCGTGCATATCAAGGCGCACGCCGGTTCGCGCTACATCACCGGTATCGATTTCAATCCTGGGCGTGCCCAGGGGCAGGAGGGCTGAAGGATGCTGCCAGGACTGGAGATGATGGCGTGCCCGGAGATGGCGGTGTCGATGGACGTGATGCAGCACGTCATCAACGTTGAATCGTCACGCAACCCTTATGCCATCGGCGTAGTCGGTGGCGCTCTGGTGCGCCAGCCCAAGGCGCTGGACGAGGCACTGGCGACGGTTCGGATGCTGGAAGAGAAAGGCTACAACTTCTCCATCGGGCTAGCCCAGGTCAACCGCTATAACCTCGGCAAGTACGGTCTGGATTCCTACGAGAAGGCTTTCCAGCAATGCCCGAACCTGCAAGCGGGTTCTCGGATCCTCGCCGAGTGCTACAAGCGCTCCGGTGGTGACTGGGGCAAGTCATTCAGTTGCTACTACTCGGGCAATTTCGAGACTGGCTTCCGCCATGGCTATGTGCAGAAGGTCTATGACTCGATGCGCCGTGGGCAGCAGCTTGCCAGCAATGGTGTTGCACCGATCGACGTGGTGAGTCGCGGCGAACGCCGCAGCGTGAAGGTCGAGCATCACCCGCAGCTCGCTTCGCCGGCGCAGGCGCGCATCGTTGCGCAGGCGAGTGGCCCGGTGTACGTGCCGTCGGAAGACCCGGCACGTGCGTATGTCGTGTATCCGTCCACCGGTGCAATGGCGCGGGGCAGCCTGCTGAACATCGCCGACCAGGCGCTGTCCAAGGTAGTGCTGGGTTCGGTGGACCGGATGATGCAGCCACAGGCGCAGCCCACCCAAGGGGCCGCCTATCCGCAGCAACAGGCCGGTGGCATGCCGCAGCAGCTGCCTCAGCAGGGTCCGGCGCAGGCGATGGCCATGCCGCAGCAGTTGCCAGGTGCTGCAGGTGGCAGCAACGAGGGCCCTGTGATGTTGCGGTCCTGGAATGAGCGCAATCAGCCAGTGGCCGGCAATGGCAGTTCATATAACGCACCGGCACAGTCCGCACCGGTGCAGCAGATTCCCGCAGGGGATGCGGCCTTCGTGTTCTGACGAAGTCGTGGTACGGCCAGTCCCCCGGCTGGTCGATTCAGTTGTGTTAGTCCATCAACAAGGAAATCAATCCATGAAGCGATCCAATCTCGACCTCGTCCAGGCCCAGCGCACGCTGAAGACCCTGCTGATGGCCACTCTGTTCGTCGGCGCACTGTTTGCCCCGCAAGTCTTCGCCAACGGCGCCACCGACTTTGGCGGCACCGACAAGAAGGTCTGCAGCTTCTTCAACAACATCAACGGCCTGCTGAACATCGCCTCGATCGCCGTGGTCACCATCGCGGTGATCTTCGCTGGTTACCAGATCGCCTTCGCGCACAAGCGCATCGCTGACGTCGCCCCGATCCTGATCGGTGGCGTGCTGATCGGCGCCGCAGGCCAGATCGCGCGCATGCTGCTGGGTGATGGCAGCGACGGCAAGTGCGGTGGTGGCACCAGCACCTCCTACCTGATCAACCACGTGATCCAGTACTACAGTGCATAAGAACGTCGTGTTCCGCGGCTGCACGCGTCCAGCGATGTTCCTGGGCGTTCCCTACCTGCCATTCTTCATGGTGGCAGGCGGGCTGTTGCTGCTCAGCATGTACACGAACTTCTGGTTCCTGCTCACCATTCCGGTGGCGGTCTTCATCATGCGGCACATGGCCAAGCGTGACGAGATGATCTTCCGTCTGCTGGGCCTGCGCCTGATGTTCAAGCTGAAGGTGCGCAACGTGCAGGAGCACGATGGCATGTGGGTGCTCAACCCCAACCATTACCGCAACAAGCCGGCCCGAATGGATTGAGGTCCGGATCCGGCCTGGCGGGCATCCGCGCCCGCCAGGTCTCTTGAAACTTCTTGGCAGTACCTCTTTGGAAGCAGTCGTATGTTCAGCCCTGACACCTCCATCAGTGAGTTCATCCCGTTGTCGTCGCATGTCGCCCCGAACGTGGTCAAGACCACGGGCGGCGACTACCTGCTGACCTGGCATCTGGAAGGGCTGCCGTTTGTCGGCCGAGAGGAGTGGGAGCTCGAGCATCGCCACAACACGTTCAACCGTCTGCTGCAGACGTTGCGCGCGCCTGACTTTGTCAACGTAGCCTTCTGGGTGCACGACATCCGTCGCCGTCGCACGTTGAAGGGCAAGAGCAACTACAGGCAGCGCTTCAACCAGGACGTTTCCGACCAGTACATGGGCATGCTGTCCTCGCAGCGCATCATGCAGAACGAGCTGTACCTGACCATGATCTATCGCCCGGTGGTGGCGGGCAAACGCTTCGTCGAAAAGTCGGCGAACGTGGAGAAGCTGCGCGCCGAGCAGGAGCAGGCGGTAGAGAAGTTGATGGAACTGGCCGGCAACGTCGAGGCCGTGATCCGCGACTACGCGCCGTATCGCCTGGGTATGTACGAAGCCAAGAATGGCGTGGTGTTCTCGGAAACGCTGGAGCTGTTCGGTTACCTGATCAATCGCATCGACGAGCCGGTGCCGGTGCTGTCGGCACCGATCAAGGATTACCTGCCGGTCAGTCGCCACATGTTCTCGGCCAAGACCGGCGATTTTGCGATCAATACTCCCAACGGTGCCAATCACTACGGCGCCATTCTGAACATCAAGGAGTATGCCGAGGGGACTTACCCGGGCATCCTCAACGGCCTGAAGTACCTCGACTACGAATACGTCATCACCCATTCGTTCAGCCCGATGGGGCGCCAGGACGCGCTGAAGGTGCTCGACCGCACCAAGGGCATGATGATCTCCTCCGGCGACAAGGCGGTCAGCCAGATCGTCGAGCTGGACCAGGCCATGGATCAGCTGTCGTCGGGCAACTTCGTGCTGGGTGAATACCACTTCATCATGGCGGTCTACGGCGACACGCAGGCCAAGCTTTCGCAGAACGTCGCCTCGACCCGCGCCGAGCTGTCCAACGCCGGGTTCGTATCGACCAAGGAAGACCTGGCGGTTACCTCGTCGTTCTATTCGCAGCTGCCGGGCAACTGGCGCTATCGCACACGCCTGGCCAATGTCAGCTCGCTGAACTTCCTGGGCCTGTCGCCGCTGCACAACTTCGCCACCGGCAAGCAGCACAACAACCCGTGGGGCGACTGCGTCACCACGCTGCAGACCACCAATGGCCAGCCGTACTACTTCAATTTCCATGCGACCCATCCCTCGGAGAATTCGCTGGGTGAGAAGGCGATCGCCAATACCATGGTGATCGGCAAGTCCGGTACCGGTAAAACCGCGCTGATCAACTTCCTGCTCAGCCAGGTGCAGAAGTACGAGCCGTCGCCGACCATCTTCTTCTTCGACAAGGATCGCGGCGCGGAGATCTTCGTGCGCGCCTGCGGTGGCAACTATCTGGCCCTGGAGAACGGCGCACCGACCGGCTTCAACCCGTTCCAGTGCGAGAACAACGAAGCCAACCTGCAGTTCCTGGCTGACCTGATCAAGGTGCTGGCCGGCAAGCGCGAGTACAGCGCCCGTGAGGAAGAGGATATCTACCGCGCGGTGGAGAGCATGCTCGATACGCCGATGCACCTGCGCAGCATGACCAACTTCCAGAAGAGCCTGCCCAATATGGGCGACGATGGCCTCTACGCGCGCATGCGCCGCTGGACCTCGGGCAACTCGCTGGGCTGGGTGTTCGATAATCCGATCGATACCGTTGACCTGAGCAAGGCCAACATCATCGGCTTCGACTACACCGACATCATCGACAATCCTGAAGTGCGCGTGCCGGTGATCAATTACCTGCTGCACCGCTTGGAGTCGCTGATCGACGGTCGTCCGCTGATCTATGTGATGGACGAATTCTGGAAGATCCTGGACGGCGAAGGTGGCCTGAAGGAGTTCGCGAAGAACAAGCAGAAGACCATCCGTAAGCAGAACGGTCTCGGCATCTTCGCTACGCAGAGCCCGGAAGATGCGCTGAAGAGCGATATCTCCGCCGCCCTGATCGAGCAGACCGCTACCCTGATCCTGCTGCCGAACCCGAATGCCAGCAAGAGCGACTACATGGACGGCCTGAAGCTGACCGAGGCCGAGTTCAGGGTGGTGACTGCACTGGACGAGCGCTCGCGCTGCTTCCTGGTCAAGCAGGGCCATGCCTCCAGCGTGTGCCAGCTCAACCTGCGCGGCATGGACGACATCCTGTCGGTGATCTCGGCTTCGACCGACAACATCGATGTCATGCATCGGGTTCTGCAGACGGCCGCGGTCCGCAATCGCGTCACTGTAGACGAGCTCAGCCCGGAGCAGTGGCTGGAAGATTTCTACAAGAACCGGAAGGGGTCGGGAAAGGAACCCCGGTCCGACGCGGCCTGATGGCCGTGCGAGCAGGAGACAGGCAAGTGGACGTCAATCAGAACAACAGGAGTTTTCCCATGAACAACGTCAAGCGTCGGGCCAGCGCCCGCAAGGTACTCAAGCCGATGGCCAAGGTGCTCGGCGTTGCCTTGGCCCTCTCAGCGACCAATGCGGGCGCCATCGGCCCGGTGCAGGAAACGGGTCCTGCACTGTGGCAGCACGTCCTCAATCAGATCAATACGTACCAGGCCCGTTTCCAGGAGAAGTACCAGTTCGTCAAGGAGAACACCCAGTGGGCACGGGACTGGGCGCAGACGATCAAGGAGTACCAGGAGACGATGGTCCAGATCCAGGGCATCGTGAATTCCTTCGGGTTGCCGGATTCCGCCCCGCTGACGCCGGTGCCACCCAATTATCTGGTTGCCGAGACCTGCGGAATCGGCACCGACCTGAAGACTCTCGCGACCCGGGTCGTTTTCAATTTCAAGGGAGATTGGAAAGATCAGCAGCAACAGATCTGCGTGAACATCCGGATGATGCAGAACCGCAAGTACAACGATGCGGTGGACTTCATGCTCAAGACGATGCCGTCGTTCTTCGATAGCCTCGATGCAATCGAGAAGCAGCGAAATGTCAGCAATCTGCTCGGCAACGTCAACGCAACGCAGAACGACACGTTGCGCACCGCGAACGACATGGCAGCCAAGGCAAAGTCCTTCGAGGCACAGCAGAAGGCCTACGATGCCTACATCGAGGTGATGGAAGCCAATCAGAAGGTCGTCGCACAGGCAGCGTTGAAGGGCGACCCGATGAAGACCATTGCCAGTGATCTGGTCAAGACGGCCGCGCTGAAGGCAGCGCTGTCCATCGACTGATGCATGGAATGGAGCACCAAGGGGGCGCGCGTCAGCGTCGCCCCTCATGTGATTGCAGTATTACCAAGGGAATGTGGGTATGACGATCAGGTCGATTGCCAACTTTGATTTTTCGGGCGGATTCCAGGATCTGATGGGGCACGTCGCACGTGTCCAGTCGATTGGCGATTTCGTGTTCTTCAAGCTGATCCTGGACTACCTGCGGGACAGGATCGGCAAGTTCGGCTTCGACCTGATGGACAACATGATGGCGTGGGTGGGCGGCATCGCGCTGACCCTCATGACCTTGTGGGTGCTGATCCAAGGCTATCGAATCGTTACAGGCCGCAGCCGCGATTCGATGATGGTCCTGGTAACCAACATGGCGCGCGCAGCGTTGATTGTTGCCGTTGCCACCAGCATGGGCATGTTCGGGCGCGATCTTCATGAGTTCCTGACCGAGGACGTGAAGGGGCTGATCACCCATGTTGTCACTGGCAAGGATCAGAAGCCGGAAGAGCAGATCGACAAGAGTCTGGCTTGGATGCAGGTGGCGCTGTCCAGCATTGATGGCATCAAGATTCTGAATGACCCTGGATTGCAGGAAGACAAGACCCGGGCCATGTGGTTCATCGGCCTCGGCACCGGCGGTCCGGCGGTGACTGCGGGTTCAATGCTTCTGCTCTACGAAGTAGCAATGGCGTTGTTCATCGGATTCGGGCCCTTGTTCATTCTTTGCCTTCTGTTCGACCAGACCAAGCAGTTGTTCCAGCGATGGCTGTTCTACGGCATTGGAACCATGTTCTCGATGGCGGTGCTGGCGGCAATGGTGTCGATCGCACTGGACATGGTAATTCGCGTGTCCGCCTCGTTCTGGGTAACGGCGCTGGTGAACAAGTTCCCGCTGATGGGCGCGTCCAGCGACGGCATGACCAGTCAGGCGATGCAGCAGGGCGGCATGGGACTGATCCTGACGACCCTGATTCTGACTGCGCCCCCAATGGCGGCCATGTTCTTCCAGGGCACCTTGGGTAGCTTCATGGCATATTCGCAGATAGGCGGCAGCCCGGTTGCGCAGGCGCCGGGCCCGAGTGGGCAGCCGCCGGGTAGTTACTACACGCCTCCGGCTCCAGAGAAGGGGAGCACCGGGCATGGAGCAAGCGGAGTGGGGCAGATGGGTAGATCAACTGGATCTCCACATGTTGCCGATACGCCGTCGGATACAGGCCGATTTGCCAAGGCACCTATTTAGCTCGCGGAGATGCGCGTTGTCTGTGTAAGGAGAGTTGCCTGATGAGAATGATCCATTTGCTAGCGCCGTTGGTGTTCATGTTCGCCACATCGGCCCTTGAGGCTCGGGCTGAGGGGCGATGTCCTCCTGGGCAGTACCCGATCGGAGGGAAGGGAGTCGGTGGTTGCGCCCCGATTCCTGGAGGCGAAGGTGCAGCTACCAGTGGGCCCAGAGCGACGGGTAAATGGATCAAGACTTGGGGCGCAATATCATTGGCGCCGTCGGGCGCCTCTGGCTCCTCAACAGGGCGGGTACGGAAGACGGAGGCCGCTGAGGAAGCGCAGAGGAAGTGCGCTGAATCCGGCGGAGTGGGATGTAAGGTTACAATTACATATAAGAATCAATGCGTGGCCGCCGTTGTCGCCAGCTCGGGCACAGGTGGAACCACGCAGTTTGGTACCGGTGCAACGATCGAGGGTGCCACAGAGTTTGCCTCCCGCCTCTGTGCCTCGAAAGGAGGGAGCGATTGTGCTGCCGTCTATTCCGCTTGCTCTGAGCCGATCTTCGAGGAATTCTAAAAATCCTATCGCGAGTCTGTGGTCGTCCGACTGGCGTCCTGGCACAGTCCTTTATGGAAAGAATCTGGAAGATTTAATGTCAGGCAGGTCGAAATGGTGAGGTGCCCGGTAGTTGCGCGCTGACTCGGGCGTTTGGTGTAGAGGCGAATCGGCTTCCGTAACTCGGGTGCGTGGTGGCGGAAGGATGAGTGACAGCGGATCAGATGCTGGATATCGCATCGCCCCGGGATTGAGTGCGAGGCGGCTTGGAGACCAATCCTCAATGGCAAGGGGATTGGACGTGAAAAGGCGTCGTTCCGACCTGCGGTGAGGAAGTTTGGTGGCATGAAAGCACTTGACACCAAGCGACTCGAGAGTCTGGGGTGAGAGCCTGCGGCTGAAGAAGCTGCACGCCGAGAAGTTTGATCGAGAACGACGGCATCCAGAATGCGATGCGAAAGGCGCATCTTTCTTAGGGGGGGGGGGGGATGCCCGTTTGCTGCGCTGTGGAAAAGGGCCGCAAGACTACCGGATAATCACCGGCCGCAGCCGCGACTCGATGATGGTCCTGGTAACCAACATGGCGCGCGCAGCGTTGATTGTGGCCGTTGCCACCAGCATGGGCATGTTCGGGCGCGATCTTCATGAGTTCCTGACCGAGGACGTGAAGGGCCTGATCACCCACGTTGTCACTGGCAAGGATCAGAAGCCGGACGAGCAGATAGACAAGAGTCTGGCTTGGATGCAGGTGGCGCTGTCCAGCATTGATGGCATCAAGATTCTGATGACCCTGGATTGCAGGAAGACAAGACCCGGGCCATGTTCTTCCAGGGCACCTTGGGTAGCTTCATGGCATATTCGCAGATAGGTGGCAGCCCGGTTGCGCAGGCGCCGGGCCCGAGTGGGCAGCCGCCGGGTAGTTACTACACGCCGGCCGCTCCGGAGAAGGGGCAGTCCGGCCAGGACAGTGGTGCGCATGATCGACATGCGACCGCACGTTCAACCCTTCCGTCGTCGGAATCCTCCAAGGTTGCCGAAACCGGTCTCAGAGCTGCACATCTCGGCAATCAATAGCCCCATGCGTACGGAGTAGAAGTGTGAAATACATGTTTCCTCTCATTCTTGTCGGCTTGCTCCTATGTTTGTTTGTGGCGGGTGAGGCGAGAGCGGAAGGGCGTTGTCCGCCAGGGCAGTACCCCATTGGTGGTCAGGGCGTAGGTGGATGCGCACCTATTCCGGGCTCCGGTACCGGTGGCGTCCAGAGCGGCCCCATTGCTACTGGGCGTTGGATCAAGACTTGGGGGGCTATTGCTGGGGCGGCAAGCACGGGCGATATGGGGGCTTCCGTTGGAAGGCGTTCCAAGCGAGAGGCTGTCTCAGAAGCGCTTGCTCGGTGCGCGACACATGGAGCGAAAGACTGCAAGATCGATACAACGTACAAGAACCAGTGCATCGCATATGCTGACCCTGAGCCGGGCAGCAAGGGAATAGTTTCTATTTCAGTCGCCGGCTCAAGAGAGGAGGCGACCAGTCGGGTTCTCTCCTACTGTGCGAAGAACGGTGGAGGGCAATGCAAGGTGTTGTACACGGATTGTGCTGAGCCAATATTTGAATCTTTCTGAGCTATGCCAGTCGAATCACAGGTGAGATTCTTGAATCGGCCTTTGCTTGATGGAGATGGCCTGCCGAAAAGCAGGCCATCTCATTTGTCGGCGAGCTGGAGCAGCTGATCTAGTTGGTAGGGTTAGGTGTCTTCACTAGTCACCTGAGTGCAGTTGTATGGGGTTGCCCTCGTCTGGGACATGGTAATTTTGGCATCGGATTCGTTCTGAACAAAGGCGCTGGTGAACAAGCCAAGTCCCGTTCGACGAGCAATACCTCCTGGAAGTAGGCTGCGTGCGCGTCAAAAATGCTGACGCATCTGGCCCTCAAGCGCAGGCGCTTTTCCGTCGATGAGGACTTTGGCGACGAGCATTGCGGGTGACGCTGCGCGGCGCAGAAGGGGGGGGCGTGGGCTTGATCCTGACGGACACTATTCTGACTATCCCCAATGGCGGCCATGTTCTTCCAGGGCACCTTGGGTAGCTTCATGGCATATTCGCAGATAGGTGGCAGCCCGGTTGCGCAGGCGCCGGGCCCGAGTGGGCAGCCGCCGGGTAGCTACTGTTCGCCGGCCCAGACAAAGGATCATTCCAGCGCTTCATCGGTCAGTTCCGGCCACGGCGCGACTTCTGGTTACGGTATTGGGCGATCAGGTGAGATCAAGCAAGATACTGGAAAACATGGGCAGGCTGGTGCCTAGCGTGAAATGACAGTGTCGATTGATAGAGGTGTAAGTATGAAGTGCATTGTCGTGCTTTTGCTGCTCGTTATTTCTAATGTGGCGTTGGCAGAAGGGCGGTGCCCCCCAGGTCAGTACCCGGTGGGAGGGCAGGGCGTAGGAGGTTGCGCCCCTATTCCTGGAGGAACGGCCGCTCCTGCTCAGCAAGTCGCTCCTATCCCGGCGGGCACATGGGACACCCGCTGGGGTGCTATTGCTCAAGATGCGGCTCCTGTGGAAGGAAGAAATCTTGCAATTGGCGTGGCTGTATCGCAGCCTTCGAGCGGGAGGGCAGATCAAGTGGCCCTTGATGAGTGTCGTGCTATGGGCGGCGTGCGCTGTAAGGTGATTTTCTCTTACCACAATCAGTGCGCTGCGTTGGCAGCGCCTGTTGTTAGTAGTTCGAGGCCTGGTGCTGGTGTCTTGGTCGCGGCCGGTGCGCTTAAAGAGAATGAAGCGAAGATGGATGCTTTGCGGATCTGTAAAGGCGAGGGGCGCGGGCAGGATTGTGGGGTCATTTATTCCGCCTGTAGTTTGTCTGAGTTTAGGTCTTACTAGCTGGTCAAGCTCCGTGTTAAGGGGCTTTCTTTGCATTGCGCTACCGAGCTCGATTGGCGTGCGTAGTTGGTTGTAACCTCCAGTCTCCTGCGGTCTCGGAAAGGGTTGGAATGATATGGAATTGAAGTGATTATTCGAGGCTGGTTTCAGAATGAGCAGGTTGCTCTTCTGATCTCGCAATGGCCGAAGGGCGCTGCCCACCATGTCAGTACCCAGCCGGCGACGAGCGGCATGGCGTCGGTGGGTGTGCGCCAATTCCTGGCGGGCAGGCTCAAGGCAGCGCTCAACCCACTGCTCCAGTCCCGACTGGGGAATTGGACAGTCGATGGGGGCAGTTGCCGAGGATGCTGCCTCTCTGAAGCCCGGGAGCAGCAGAGCCACGGGTGTATCGAGGTCTCAACGGTCAAAAGGCATCGCGAACTCAGTCGCATTGGATGCTTGCAAAAGTGCTGGTGGAAGTAAGTGTGAGGTAAGACTCTCTTACCACAATCAATGCGTTGCTATCGCTGATCCTGTTGGGGCGCTGAATTCTGGAGCGACTACTGTTTCGTGGCGTGCAGAAACAGTGGATTTGGCCAAACGCAATGCGCTGCGTGAATGTCGCGGGGACCGCAATCAAGCTTGCGAAGTTGTGTACTCAGCCTGCAGCTTGCCGGAATTTCGTGCCTATTGATGCTCCGTAGCAGCCAGAGGTCATTTCGTCTTGCCTAGCAGGGCGCGCTTGAGTCCGATGTTCTTTCATCGCTAGAGACCGCAGGACATATCTCGCGGCAGCTGAATTTCAGATCATACTTCTGCTATACGGCACGAGAGCATTCTCCGAACTGCCATTTCTGCAGGACACCTGCGTTGACCCATTTGCTGAGTGGGCATCCATTCACGTTAACCGCGCTTTTTCTGTGATCAAGTGCGCTTTTCGTCCCAAGCCCCCTTCGACGAGCCCCGCCTCCTCGAAGTAAGCTGCGTGCGCGTCAAAATCCCGACGCATCGGTGCCATCGAACGCAGGAGCTTTCCCGTCCATGAGGACCGTGTCCCACCGCTCAAAGGGTGACGCTTGCCACCGTCGCTGCCACGGTGCCCCCGGAGCTATCATCCGCATCTGCAGGGTGACTGGCGCGACTGGGCAACGCCACTATGCCCGCCTACGACGCGAGCATCGGCGGGACGATATTGAAGGAGTGGGAGGGGATGGAAGACAGGGCTGGCGCACACATGGACGATGCCCTGGCATTTGTTCCGTCCGGTGCGAACTTGCTGGAAGCCGTCAGGGGCGAGCTCAACGGCGATGGCATCGAGTATCAGCTGCTGGTCATCGATCAGCCGACGCCGGAAGGGCTGGTGCCTGGCCAGCACGGACCCAACCGGGTGCTGCTGTTGCTGCGCGGTGACGGGCGCGGGCGCTGGCAGCTGGCTGCGCGCAACGACAAGCTGGTGCCATGTTCCACCCGAGGTGGCCTGGCCGGCGACCCTTTTGCGTATGCAATGGTGGAGGAAGGTACCTTCAGCGTGATCACCAACGGGGGTAGCCGCGAGCGCTGGAGCAGCACCTACCGGTTCCGCTATGCCCCTGCGGACAAGGCCTGCTGGGTGGACGGGGTGAGATGCAAGGTCGTGGATATCGAGACCGAAGCGACCAATGTCCGCGATTACTCGGTGGCGGAGCTGGGCAGGGTGCGGTTCGAGGACTTCGACCCGTCCAGTGTCGCCGAGGTGTCGCTTCCATGAGCCAAGCTCCAACCGGCGGAAGGGAATCCGCGCTGATGAAGATTCAGGAGTTGCACCGTGTCGACCGATAGAGAGTCGCAGCTGTTGCGGCAGGCGACCAAAGCCGGCATCGACTCCCCGCTTGAGCTGGCCAATTTCATGGCCCAGGCAGGGCACGAGTCGCGCGGCTTGAGCCGGCTCAATGAAAGTTTCAACTTCACCCGGGGAATCTCGCAGATCCCGGTGGAAGCTGCGTGGCGCAATGGCAACGCCGCGCTGGAGAGCGCCCGCCAGGAGGCGTTGCGCGGCCGTCCGGAGAATCTGGCCGAGCTGATGTACGGCGGGCGCATGGGCAATGATGCGCCCGGCGACGCATTGAAGTATCACGGTCGCGGCTATCTCCCGCTGGTTGGCAAGGAGAATTACGAGCGTGCCGGAAAGGCGCTGGATCTGGACCTGGTGAATCAACCGGAGCTGGCCGCGCAGCCTGAGCATGCGGGCCGTATTGCGGTGTGGCAGTGGCAAACGCGCGTGCCGGAGGCGGCGCGCGAGGATGTGCGCGAAGCGACGCGCGCGATCAATGGTGGCCTGAACGGCATCGAGGCCCGCCAGCAGCGATTCGATGCGTGGCAGCAGAAGCTGACGCCTGATGTGATGGCGCGGCTGGAGCGGGGCGAAGTAGGGGCGCCGGCGCAGCAGGCCACCCTGCGCGACATGTCGCAGCCGGGCGAGCCGGGACACGCCCTGTTCCAGGGGGCACGCCAGCACCTGCAGCAGATGGGGGCGCAGAGCGGACTGCGCAGTGGGCAGGAACTGGACAACGCCGCCGGCGCGCTGGCGTTGAGCGCGCAGAAGGCCGGCCTGTCGCGTATCGATCATCTGCTGGCGGGCAACGACGGGCGCACGCTGTTTGCGGTGCAGGGCGCGCTGGGAGATCCGGCGATGCTGCGTGCATCCGTTGACCGGGAGCAGGCCGCCCAGCAGCCGCTGGCGCAGAGCAGCCAGCAGTTGGCTGCCAGTGTCGCCCAGCAGGACCCGGCGGCTGCGCTCGCCCGCGAGCAGGAGCAGCGTTCTCGATCCCTGTAACACCTGATGCCGGCGGGCAGGGTGCCCGCAGGCGCTTTACGTACGACGCGTGGCGCCCTGTGGCGCCGACATGGAAACCCACTCGTAAGGACACCACATGCGAATCGTTCCCTCGAATGCCCGGCACGCCGCCGCCCGCTGCAATGCATCCGTGCGCCGCCTGCCGCCGCTCTGGCTGCTGTCGCTTGGACTTGCCGTAGCGTCGGCACAGGCTCAGGAGGCCGCGGCACCCGTCGTGGAGACGCCCCCGGCTGCCGAGCCGACCGTTGACGTGCCTGCAGGGACGGCGTCTGTTGCAGCACCCATGCCGTCTGAAGCCGTTGCCGCGGCGCCGGTTGCAGACCCGACGCCTGTGCCCGTCGCACCCGCGGCGGCGCCTGTCGCTGCACCGCCTGCCGTCGTCGAGCCAGCCGTCCCGGCGGTAGCTCCCGCGCCACCCGCCTTGGTCATCGCGCCGTTGCCGCCCGAGCAGGCGACCGAGCGTGCGCTTGGTGCCCGCTGCCCGGTGGACCTTGCTGGGCGGCTGGCGGCCCAGGGCGAGCTGCTGATCGGCGCCTGCCAGGGCACGATGCCGGCGCATCTGGCCGCGCTGCTGGTCGCGCTGCCCCAGCAGGACATCCACCTGCCGCGCAGCTGGCGCGAGCGTGAGGTGCAACAGAAGGTTTGGTTCAAGGCGGTGCCGGGCTACGGCCAGCGCCCGGACTTCATCGCGCGGATGGGCGACATCTGGGTGCGTTCGCTGGAAGGACGCGACGCCGACAGCACGTTCTACCTGGTGTCGGCACCGTTCACCTGCAGCGACCGGGTCGCCAACCGCGATGAGTACGGCGCGGAGCCGGTACGTGTGCCAGCGGGTGACTGCCGCGAGGCCTATGTGGCCCAGCGTGTGTACCAGGTTCGCGGGGACGCCGCGCCGAGGGATGTGACCGCCGATGCCATGCCGGCCATGCCCCAGGTGACGGAGGCCGATCGTGCGCGGCAGCTGTCGCGCGACGGCCGGATCAGCCTGGACCACAGCAAGTTGCAGTACGGCCCGGCCATGCGCTGGTTCGTGCAGTACCCGGAGGCAGCGCAGAAGGTCGGTCCGCGTGCCTACAGTGACTGGAACCGCGAGCACCTGGCCTTCGTGGTCTGGACTGGGGATCGCTTCGAGCTGCGCGAGAAGGTCGCGCGGGCGCAGTGGCCCTGTGATCCGGTAGCACCGGGCGATCGCGCCTGTGGTGGCTTCCCGGATTCCGGGCCGGATCTGTTCGTGACCGCCGGTGCGTCCGCGCCGGTCGCGGCCTCCAGCCCCTGAGGCAGAGGGCCGAAGTGACGCGGGAGCCGGATTGACCGGCTCCCGCGCTGTTCATCAGGCCTGCATGCTGCGGGTCTGGTTCTGCTGTTGTTCCAGTTGTTGATCGCGGTCCTGTGCCAGGCGCTGTCCCGCAGCTTGCTGATCAATCCGCTGGCTGCTCTGCTCCAGCGGGGTGTTCATCGCCACGGCCGTGTCCACCGACACGCGCAGATGCGCCGGGTCGCCGCCCAGACCCTGCACCGCGAAGCTGCGCGAAGCATCGGCATTCATCACCACCTCGTCGATGCGCTTGCCGCCTGCAGCGTGCATCTCCGCCGCCAGGCTACCGGCCAACTGCGTACTCATCACATCCGGCACGCGGCCGACGCGAACGTCCTGCGCATGCACGCCACGGATCGCGTCGTTGAACAGCGGGTTGCCCAGGTGATTGGCATCGTCCATGCGCAGCATGCTGGTGTGATGGCCGTTCTTCTCTGCTTCGCGGCGTGCTGGTTCACCGGGCTGCAGCGGGCCGCGGATGTGGTCGTACAGATCGATGGCGCCGCCAGGGATGCCGCGTGCCGCGCGGGTGACGCCACGACGCAGTGATTCCACGTCGTCGCGGTACTCCTCGATCATCTTGGCGTTGTCTTTCGCCAGCTTCTGCGTTTCCGGGTGCTTCAGCACCGAGCCTTCGTTGAGGAAGTTGCCCAGTTTGTGCGCGCCGAATGAACTGGTGGCCGCGATGATCGGACGGTCTGGAATCAGATCACGCAGGGCGTGATTGCTGAAGCCATTTGCCGCGAGCGTCTTGATCTCATCGGGCTTGGCGTAGATGCGGACCTGGCCGAAGTGCGGCGAGGCGGCGCTGACCGGATCGGAAGCCATGACGTGGTTGATCATGGTGTTGCCGCCTTCCGGAATGCGGTAGCTGAGGCTGACCGCGCCGTAGGCATTGAAGGTCTCGCCCTTGACGTTGAAGTGGTGCGAGGTGATCTGGGCCAAGGCGCCGCCGAGAGAGTGGCCGGTGACGGTGACTTCAGGTGCACGGCCTCCGAATGCAGCTTCCTGCTTCGCGTAGTCCAGCGCGCCTTTGGTCAAAGCGATGGCATCGGGGGCCTGCACGTTGGTGCGGGCGACGACCATGCCGCCGTCGGTCAGGATGGCATCACGAGCTATCTGCTCGGTGCCGCGATGAGCGACCACGATCTCGTTGGTGTCGGCTCGCTGATAAACCGTGCCTTGGTAACCATTGAGCCGGTTATTGACGTGATCGAGAATCTTGTAGTCATGCCCATTGATCGTGACGAGCTCTTCTTCCCCCGGACGCCTCCGACCGACAGCGCGGTCCTTGTAGGCATCGTCGGAAAGCGCGGCATAATCCTGCGTGCTGATGGTCATTGGGTGACCTCGCTGGCGCTGAGACTCATCGTGAACAACTTGCCCTGCAGTTCAGCAACGTAGTCAGCCGGATCTGCCTTACCGGTGGCTGGGTAGTTGGCAGCAAGCGGTGCCCGCGGATAGGCCGCGTCTGGATAGTAAAGCGTGTGGGTCTTGCCTTCGGTCAGCGGATCGGCTTTGACGAAGGTCAGGAAGCGGGTCTCTTCTTCTGCCCCCGTCGCTTTCAGCATCGCGCCGGCACCGGTGAACTCCCACTTGCAGACACCGCGACCGTAGTAGTCCTCGTCCAGCATGCGGTCCACATACAGCGTGCCCCTATATTCACCATCAGCGACCTTGCGCAGCTCCACTGGTTCCTGGCTGGTAATGCGAGCAGCCGTACCGGTGGCTGGCTCGATGTGGCCGCACTGGTCTTCGTTGGTGACGTCGTACTGCGCGACACCTTCGACCACCGCGAAGTCGCCCGGGGCATCCTTCAGGCGCAGCACCAGTTCATAGGCCTTGCGCGGGCTGGGGTTGAGCTTGGCGAGGCCACGCCCACCCTGGGCGACATCGGCTTCAGCAGCGGCACGTTCCTGGTTCATGGCGGTCTCCGGATTGCAGGCGGTCAATAGAAGCAGAGCAAGGCACGGGATCATCTTGTGGCGCAATGTCGGCCTCCTTGGGGGTAGGAATGGTTGAACTGGCAGCTCATGGCGCGAGTTTCTGCACAGTGGTGGTGGTCGAGAACAGCGCGTCGCGCAGATCTTCGCTGTACTCTGATGGATTCTCCTCGCCACTGGCGCCATAGTTGGCGACGGTGGCGGCGAGTGGATAGATCAACTTTGGGTAGTAGAGCGTCAGAGGAGACTCGTTCTCCATGCGCTCCTTGTCGATGAACGTCAGGAATCGCGTATCCGCCTCGCCGGTCGTAGCGCGCAACATCGCACCGACTCCCGTCAGCGCCCAATGGCAGACACCACGCCCGTAGTAATCCTCGTCCTGCATGCGGTCGAGGTAGAACGTACCGCGGTACTCGTTCTCACCGACCTTGCGCAGCGTGACGAGCTCCTGGCTGGTAATACGGCTGGCGGTACCGGTCGCCCTCAGGACCCGGCCGCAGTCCTTGTGGTTGCTGACGTCGTACTGGGCAACGCCCTCGACCACCGCGAAGGGACCGGGGGCATCCTTCAGTGTCAGCACCAGCTCGTAGCCTTGCTGCGGTGATGGGTTGAGTTTGGCCAGGCCGCGCCCACCAGCGGCGACGTCGCGCTCGGCATCAGCATAGGGCGAGCATGCGGCCAGTGGGATAAGGGCGAGCAACGCCAGCAGCGGCTGCCTTTTCCTTTCAAGGAGCGCTACTCCCATGGCCTGATCCTGCATCGTGCGTCCATGTCCATATATCCTTCCTGGGTGACAGGTTTCTCGATTATGGAGCGTGTCAGGAACGCTGCGCCACCGCCGCGACGGCTTTTTGACGCGCCCGATGCGGTGCATTCCGGCGAATCGATTGCAGCACAGGGGATTCGGGCGTCGCGTTGGCCTTGCTGGCAGGGGCTGCTCGCGGTTGAATCTGCGACCTAAATCAATAATTCACGCATTCATCACATTATCAAAGGCGTTCTCTTGAACTGCATGATCCGCACCGAAACCACGGCCGACCACGCCGCCATCCATGCACTCACCGAGGCCGCCTTCCGCGAAGCCCCGCACAGCAGCCACACCGAGCAGTTCATCGTCGACGCCCTGCGCGCCCGCGGGGAGTTGAGCATTTCGCTGGTCGCCGAAACTCAGGGCCAGGTGGTCGGCCACATTGCCCTGTCGCCGGTGACGGTCAGCGATGGCAGCACGGGCTGGTTTGGTCTGGGCCCGATCTCGGTAGTGCCCGCGTGGCAGGGGCAGGGCATCGGTGCGGCCCTGATGCGCGCCGCACTTGAAGCACTGCGTCAGCAGGGTGCACATGGCTGTGTATTGCTGGGCGAGCCGGCCTATTACGGGCGCTTCGGCTTCCGTGCCGAGCCGGGCCTGGCGCTGCCGGGCGTGCCGGCGGAGTACTTCCAGGTGCTTTGCCTGCAGCCTCCGCTGGCTCAGGGCGAGGTGCAGTACTCACCGGCCTTCGAGGCGACAGCCTGAGCCACGGCGGGCGTGCGCCCGCTCAGGGCGCGCGCCAGACGGTCGGTTCGGGTTGCGGTTTCGGAATGCGGTAGCCGCCGATATGCTCGAGAAGTTCATTGGTACGACGCTGCTCGACCAGTACATCACGCAGCAGGTTGCGCACGGCGAAGATGGCGAACGGCACCAGGATCCAGACCAGGCTGATGCCCAGCGCAAACAGGGTCAACAGGGCTTTTGCACCATCCATGTACGGCATTCCTTGATCGAAAGCAGCCACGCTAACACGCAGCTGCTTCCAACGGATGTCAGGCCTTGTGCCGAAGGTGGATCAGCGGATACGGGCGGCCCTGCGAATCCAGCGGCGAACGACCGGTTTCGACAAAGCTCATGCGCAGGTAGAAGCCTACGGCCTGCGCATTCTGTGCGTTGACGTCGGTGCTCAGCTGCGGGTGCAGGGCCAGTGCGTGCTGCAACAGCTGCCGACCGATACCGGTGCCGCGCACGTCCGGATCGATGAACAGTGCTTCCATGTGGGTGCCGTCGATCAGCATGAAGCCCAGCGGCCGATCCTGTGCATCGACAGCAACGGTCATCGGCGCCTGCGGCAGGAAACCGGCGACTTCGGCATCGATCGCCAGGCGATCTTCAGTGCTGAGGAAGTCGTGGGTGGCGTCGACGGCGCGGCGCCAGAGATCGACAAGGGCGGCGCCGTCGTCGGCGCGAGAGGGACGGAGGGTGGTCATATGTTCACCAAGGTGCTTACAGAAATACGCATTGTGAAGCTTTCCGGCCGTGCCTGCAGGTGCGGATTCATCCGGCATCGCGATGGCGGATGAAGGGACCGTAGGCAGTCGCTTCTGCGCGCAGCACCACGCCATCCTCGAAGTCCTCGCTGTTGTTGAAGGGCACGGTCGGCCACTGCCGCCATCGCGACAGTCGCTCGCGGTAGGAAAGGGTGGCTGCAACCAATGCTTCGTCGTGGGCCTGCACGCGTTCCGCTGCAAGCCCTGAACGCACGCCATGCACCACATGCGGCTCCATCACCTCGAAGCCGACGTAGCGCAGGCTGTACATCAACGGCCAGAGCAACAGCCGGGTATCGCCTTCGCGGCCGTCAACCGCGCATGCCCGCGCCGAAGAGCCGGTGGTGACGCTCAGCAACGCACGCTTGCCCTGCATCACGCCGCGCTCGTGGCGTTGCCGGCTGTTGTACATCGGCCCGTAGACCAGCACGCGGTCCAGCCAGCCCTTGAGGATGGCCGGCGCCGCGAACCACCACAGTGGGAACTGCAGGATCACCAGGTCCGCGGCCCGCAGCAGTTGCAGGTGACGCTGCACATCGGCGGGCAACTGGTCGTGTTCGGCGCTGTAGCGTTGTTCGCGCTGGGCATCGAAGCGCTCGGGCTGCAGGCGCCGTGGATGGTGCCAGGCCGCTTCCAGCGGATCGAAGCTTTCTGCATACAGGTCGACCATGTCCACCTGCAGATGGTTGTGCCGCAGCTGCTCGGCCGCCTGCGTGGCCAGGTGGGCATTGAAGGAGCGGGGTTCGGGGTGGGCCAGCAGGATCAGGGCGCGCATGAGGGAGGGGCGTATTGGGATGTGCGACCATCCTCGCGATGCCGGCATGCCCCGGCAATTACGCACTTTGAGGTAACCATGGCCTTTCCCGGTGATATCTATGCCGCCGACTGCTCGGCGCGCGATGCGCTGGCACTGATCTCCGGCAAGTGGGTGATGCTGCTGCTGCCGGCATTGGCCGAGGGCCCGCAACGCAATGGTGCGCTGCTGCGGAAGATCGAAGGCATCTCGCAGAAGGTGCTGACCCAGACCCTGCGGCAGCTGGAGCGCAATGGCCTGATCGAGCGCTGCGATCTGGGCGGCAAGCCTCTGCACGTGGAGTACCGGTTGACCGAGGTTGCGTGCAGTCTGGTAGACACCCTGACCGCGTTGGACCGTTGGGCCGAGCACAATTTCCCGGCGCTGGACGCTGCCCGCGAGCGCTTCGACGCGCGCTAGCGGCGCCTGCACGGCTGCGGGCGTACAATGCGGCCCCGGCGGCCATCCTGGCCCTGCAGACACGCGAGAACCGCCATGACCGACGCCCTGGGTGTGCCGGTGCACGACACCGACGAACACTGGATGCGCCACGCGCTGGCGCTGGCCGAGCGCGCACAACGCGAGTTCGACGAGATCCCGGTGGGTGCAGTGCTGGTCGGTGCCGACGGCCAACTGCTGGGCGAGGGCTGGAACCTCAACATCGCCTCGCATGACCCCAGCGCACACGCCGAGATCGTGGCCATGCGGGCGGGCGGAAAACTGCTGGCGAACCATCGCCTGCTTGGCAGCACGCTGTATGTGACCCTGGAGCCGTGTGCGATGTGCGCAATGGCGATCGTGCACGCGCGCGTTGCACGGTTGGTCTACGGTGCCAGCGACCCCAAGACCGGTGCCTGCGGCAGCGTGTTCGACCTCATTGGCGATGCCCGCCACAACCACCGGGTGGAGATCCACGGTGGGGTACTGGCCAAGGAAGCCAGCATGCGCCTGACCAACTATTTCCGCGCCAAGCGCGGCAAGCCTCCGCTGCTGCTGGAAGACCACGCCGGCGAGGGCTGAGGGGCTAAAGGGTATGATGGGCGCCTCTTTCCATCACCGGTAGGCCGCGCGCCTGCCCAGCAACGAGGCGACACATGGCGGACAACGGCGCGGCCAACGAACGACTGATCTGGATCGACCTGGAAATGACCGGGTTGGATACCGACAACGATTCGATCATCGAGATCGCCACCGTAGTCACTGACGCCCAGCTCAACGTGCTGGCCGAAGGTCCGGAATTCGCCATCCACCATCCGCTGGAAACGCTGGAAGCGATGGACGAGTGGAACCGCAACCAGCACCGCCGTTCGGGCCTGTGGCAGCGCGTGGTGGACAGCACCACCACCCTGGGCCAGGCCGAGGCGCAGACGGTGAACTTCCTGGCGCAGTGGATCCCGGCTGGCCTGTCGCCGATGTGCGGCAACTCCATCTGCCAGGACCGCCGCTTCCTGCATCGCCAGATGCCGCGCCTGGAGAAGTACTTCCACTATCGCAACCTGGACGTCTCCACCGTGAAGGAACTGGCCAAGCGCTGGGCGCCGAACGTGGCCGCCGGTGTTGGCAAGAACAGCAACCACACCGCGCTGAGCGACGTGCACGATTCGATCGCCGAGCTGCGCCACTACCGCCAGTTCATGGGCGCGCTGTCCGGGCTTTCGACACCTTGACCGGTCGTGCCGGCCGCCGGCTGGCAATTCCAGGGCTTTCGTGAGGTCCAACAGGTTGCCGGCCAGCGGCCGGCACTACGCTTCGTTCAACTCCCTGGCGCTAAGATCGGCGCCATGAACGAGCCCATCCTGCTGCCCCGCGACATTGCCCACGACGCCCGCGACTGGTCCGACCTGCAGCGGGCGGTGACCCTGCTGGAAGCCCCGACCCTGACCGCACGCATGGCCAACCTGGTCGGCACGCCGCTGGAATTCGCGGTGAAGGCGCTGCCCAGTTCGGTCTCCAACCGCATCCATGGCGCGGTGCAGGCGGCGCTGTCCAAGTCGGCGCAGGCGGCGCTGTGGAGCATGGACAACACGCCCGGCAAAGGGGCCTCCACGCGCTGGCACAAGGTGGCGGCAGCCACCTCGGGCGCGGTCGGCGGGGCCTTCGGCTTCGCGGCACTATTCATCGAGCTGCCGGTGTCGACCACCATCATGATGCGCGCGGTGGCCGATGTGGCCCGCAGCGAGGGCTTCGACCTGTCCGAGTTCAGCACCCGCCAGGCCTGCCTGGAGGTGTTCGCGCTAGGGGGTAACTCACCGCGCGATGATGCCAGCGAGACCGGCTATTACCTGGCCCGTGGCTTTACCACCGATGTGATGCGCCATCTGTCGGCCGAACTGGCCGGGCGGGTGGTGACCGGCCGCGACCTGACCCTGGGCGTGGCACCGAAGGAGGCTGGCAAGCTGCTGGCGAAGATGGTGGAAAAGGTGGCGGCGCGCTTCGGGGTGGTGGTTACCGAGAAATTCGCCGCGCAGGCAGTGCCGATCGTCGGTGCGGCCGCGGGTGCAACACTGAATACCATGTTCACCGATTACTACCAGGACATGGCGCGCGGCCACTTCATCGTGCGCCGGCTGGAGTTGAAGTACGGCGAAGACGTGGTGCGCACCTGCTATGACCGCGTGGCGCACGGCGCGGTGAAGATCGAGCCGACTCTGTAACCGGCTTTGGGGTCAGAGCCCTTTGCGTTGCAAAGGGATCCGACCCCGGTTGCGCGTGGGGTCGGATCCTCTTCCGTAGGCAGGGGCTCTGACCCCTGGTCACGCCATCCTTGCCTCGGGGGAACAATTGTTTTGCCAGCGCATGCCTGTTGCGTGGCAGCCGGCATCCCCATCCTTTGCGGCACTCCCCCCCGCAAGAGATTGCCGCCATGATGTTCACTCCTCATCGCCTGGGTGCACTGACGCTGCCCAACCGCGTCGTAATGCCGCCGATGACCCGCTCGCGCTCCTCGGCCGGTAATGTGCCCACTGCCGAAATGGCCGCCTACTACGCGCAGCGCGCCAGTGCCGGCCTGATCGTCAGCGAAGGTACCCAGATCAGCCCGCAGGGCCAGGGCTATGCCTGGACCCCGGGCATCCACAGTGGCGAGCAGGTGCAGGGCTGGCGCCAGGTGACCGACGCCGTGCACGCGGCAGGCGGTCGCATCTACGCCCAGTTGTGGCACGTGGGTCGGGTCTCGCACGTGGCCCTGCAGCCCGGTGGTGCCGCGCCGGTGTCGTCGTCGGCGCTGCTGGCCGAGGGCGTGAAGGTGTTTGTCGACCCCACCGGCGCCGGCCCGGAAGCGGGCGTGGGCGAGATGATCCAGCACTCGATGCCGCGCGCGCTGGCCGAGGCCGAGATTCCAGGCATCATCGCCGACTACGCGCAGGCCACCCGTAATGCGCTGGCCGCCGGCTTCGATGGTGTCGAGCTTCACGGTGCAAATGGTTATCTGATCAACCAGTTCATCGACTCGCAGGCCAACCAGCGCAGCGACGGCTATGGCGGCTCGCTGCAGAACCGGCTGCGTTTCCTGCGCGAGGTCGTGCAGGCGGTGACTGCAGAAGCCGGTGGTGAGCGCGTTGGCGTGCGCCTGGCGCCGCTGACGACGTTGCAGGGCGCGGTGGACGATACGCCGCAGGCCACCTACCTGGCGGCGGCGCACCTGCTGGGCGAGCTGGGCGTGGGCTACCTGCACATCGCTGAGGCCGACTGGGATGACGCACCGCTGATGCCGGTGGCGTTCAAGCAGGCGCTGCGCATGGTCTACCCGGGCACCCTGATCTACGCCGGCAAGTACACCGCCGAGCGCGCCGAGCAGGCACTGGCTGAAGGCTGGGCCGACCTGATCGGCTTCGGTCGCCCGTTCATCGCCAACCCGGACCTGCCCGAGCGCCTGCGTCTGGGGGCGGAGCTGAATCCGCCGGATCGCGCGACGTTCTTCGGCGGTGGTGCGGTCGGGTTCACCGATTACGCGACGCTGGAAGAAAGCGTCACCGCCTGATCCCGGAGGCTGCCGGCCAGCGGCCGGC